>NZ_RHPP01000043.1 GCF_003935715.1 Stenotrophomonas sp. 278
CCGCGTGCGGTGATCGCCTTCGGCGGCTTCGCCTCCGGACCCGGCGGTCTGGCCGCGCGCCTGCATGGCCTGCCGCTGCTGGTGCACGAACAGAACCGTGCGCCGGGCCTGACCAATCGCATCCTGTCGCGGTTTGCGCGCCGCGTGCTGACCGGTTTCCCGGGCAGCTTTGCCACCCGCGAAGAGCCGGTCGGCAACCCGGTGCGCGCCGAGATCGCCGCCATCGTGCCGCCGCAGGAACGCCTGGCCGGTCGCAGCGGTCCGCTGCGCCTGCTGGTGCTGGGCGGCAGCCAGGGTGCACGTGCATTGAACAATGCGGTGCCCAAGGCGCTGGCCGCACTCGGCAGCGACGTGTCTGTGCAGGTTCGGCACCAGAGCGGTGAAAAGCTGCACGCCGAGGCGCTGCAGGCTTATGCCGACAACGCGGTCAACGCTGACGTGCAGCCGTTCATCGCCGACATGGCCGAAGCCTTCAGCTGGGCGGATCTGGTGGTTTGCCGCTCCGGTGCTTCCACCCTGGCCGAGCTGTGCGCGGTGGGCGTGGGCAGCGTGCTGGTGCCGTTCGCCGCCGCCGTCGATGACCACCAGACCCGCAATGCCGAATACCTGGTCGAGCGCGACGCCGCCGTGCTGCTGAAGCAGGACGACACCCTGGCCGCGCGCCTGCAGGACGTCCTGCGAGACCTGTCCACCGATTCCGCCCGCCGCATGCAGATGGCGCAAGCCGCGCGTGCGCTGGCCAAGGTCGATGCCGCTGAGCGCATCGCCGACATCATTCTTGAGGAAGCCAAATGAACACCGTTATCCGCATGTGCCCGCGAGGCCGCGCATGATCCGTCGCCTGCACGACACCAATGACCTGGTCCGCGCGTTCCCGCGCGTGCACTTTGTCGGCATCGGCGGCACCGGCATGAGCGGTATCGCTGAGGTCATGCTGACCCTGGGTTATGAAGTCTCCGGTTCGGACAACGCCGACAACGCCGCCACCCGCCGCCTGGCCGGGCTGGGCGCGCGCGTGATGCGCGGGCATTCGGCCGCCAACGTGCTCGGCACCGACTGCGTGGTGGTCTCCAGCGCGATCCGCGAAGACAACCCGGAACTGATGGAAGCGCGCAGCCAGCGTATTCCGATCATGCCGCGCGCGGCCATGCTGGCCGAGCTGATGCGCTTCCGCCGCGGCATCGCCGTGGCCGGCACCCACGGCAAGACCACCACCACCAGCCTTACCGCTGCGGTGCTCAGCGAAGGCGGGCTGGACCCGACCTTCGTGATCGGCGGCCAGCTGCTCGCCGCCGGTGCCAACGCCAAGCTCGGTGGCGGCCAGTGGCTGGTGGCCGAAGCCGATGAGAGCGACGGCAGCTTCCTGCGCCTGAACCCGCTGGTCTCGGTGATTACCAACATCGACGCCGATCACCTGGAGAACTACGGCAACGACTTTGCCCGCGTGCAGGCGGCGTTTGCCGAATTCCTGCAGCGCCTGCCGTTCTACGGACTGGCGGTGCTGTGCATCGACGACCCGGAAGTGGCCGCGCTGGCCGCGCACACCCCGCGTCACGTGATGAGCTACGGCTTGAGCCCGCAGGCCGACGTGCGCGCTGAAAACGTGGTGCAGGATGGTTCGCGCATGCGCTTCACCCTGCGCCTGCCTCAGGGCACCAGCCAGGAAGTGGTGCTGGCCCTGCCGGGCAGGCACAACGTACTCAATGCGCTGGCCGCCGCTGCGGTGGGCTGGCAGCTGGGCGTTGCACCGGATGCGATCGCACGCGCACTGGCCGGCTTTGCCGGCGTGGGCCGCCGCTTCAACGACCTTGGCGAAGTGACCACCGCGTCCGGTGCCAAGGTGCGCATCATCGACGATTACGGCCATCACCCCAGCGAACTGGAAGCCGTGTTCGCCGCCGCCCGTGGCGGCTGGCCGGACCAGCGCCTGGTGGTGGCCTTCCAGCCGCACCGTTACAGCCGCACACGCGATCAGTTCGACAAGTTCGCCGCAGTGTTGTCCAGCGTCGACGCGCTGGTCCTGTGCCAGGTGTACCCGGCAGGCGAGGACCCGATCGCCGGTGCCGACTCGCATGCACTGGCGCGCGCCATCCGCGCGCGCGGCCGCAGCGAACCGGTGGTGGTGGGCAAGCCGGCCGAGCTGGCCAGCGTGCTGCCGGACGTGCTGCAGGACGGTGACCTGCTGCTGATGATGGGCGCGGGCGATATCGGCGCGATGGCCACCCACCTCGCAGTGGAAGGCTTCAAGAGCGAGGGCCAGGCATGAGCACCTTCGATTTCGCTCCGCTGCGGACCACCAACCCGGCTGACTTCGGTCGCGTTGCCGTGCTGCTCGGTGGCACCTCCAGCGAACGCGAGGTGTCGCTGGACTCCGGCCGCAATGTGCTCGAAGCGCTGCGTGCGCGTGGTGTCGATGCCACTGCGGTGGACGGCATTCCGGCACTGGCCCAGGCGCTGGTGGAGAAGCGCTTCGACCGCGTCTTCAACATTCTGCACGGCCACAACGGCGGCGGTGAGGACGGCATCGTACAGGGGCTGATGGAAGCCTTCGGCGTGCCGTATACCGGGTCGGACGTGCTCGGCTCGGCGCTGGGAATGGACAAGATCCGCACCAAGCAGGTGTGGCTTTCGGTCGGTTTACCCACTCCGCAGTACCGGAAGGTCACCGCGGAGACCGTGCACGCGCAGGCGCGCGAACTCGGCCTGCCGGTGGTGGTGAAGCCGGCCAACGAAGGTTCCAGCGTCGGCATCAGCCGGGTGATGGATGACGCCGGCCTGGATGAAGCAGTGGCGCTGGCCTCGCGCTACGACGGCCAGCTGCTGATGGAGCAGATGGTGGTCGGCGACGAGCTCACCGTCGGTATCCTGGGCGATGTGGCGCTGCCGTCGATCCGCATCGTGCCCAAGGGCCAGTGGTACGACTACAACGCCAAGTATCTGGCTGACGACACCCAGTACCTGTGCCCGGGCCTGGAAGGCGATGACGAGGCGGAGATCCGCCGGCTCGCGCTGGCCGCGTTCCAGGCCGCCGGCTGCCGCGGTTGGGGCCGTGTCGACGTGATGCGCGACCGCGCCAGCGGCCGTCTGTACCTGCTGGAAGTAAACACCGCCCCGGGCATGACCAGCCATTCGCTGGTGCCCAAGGCAGCCGGCCAGGTCGGCATCGGTTTCGAGGAACTGGTCTGGCGCGTGCTGGAACAGACCCTGCCGCAGAGCAACGAGGAGAGCCGCCACGCATGAACGCGGTGCTGCGCATCTTCGTCTGGTTGCTGGCCCTGTCGCTGGTGGCGCTGCCCGTGGTGGCGGTGCTCAACGGCTGGGTCGCGGCCGAGCGGTGGCCATTGGCCAAGCTGCGCGTGCACGGGGAGTTCAAGCGGGTGCCGGCCGAGCAGCTGCAGCAGGTGATCCTGCCGTATGCGCAGGCCGGCTTCTTCGCGGTCAAGCTGCAGGACGCGCAGGATGCCATCGAGCAGCTGCCGTGGGTGGAAAGCGCGCAGGTCCGCAAGCAGTGGCCTGACGTGCTGGAAATCACCCTGGTCGAACACAAGCCGTTCGCCCGCTGGGGCAAGGACCGGCTGCTGTCCGAACAGGGCAAGCTGTTCGCCACGCCCAAGCAGCTGCAGGACATCAAGCTGCCCAGCCTCGACGGTCCGGATACCCAGACCCGCGAAGTGGTAGCGCTCTACAACGAATCGCGTGCGCTGTTCGCGCCGACCGGGCTGGATGTCACCCGGGTCAGCATGGACGCGCGTGGCAGCTGGTCGCTGCAGCTGAGCAACGGCACCGAGGTGGTGGTCGGTCGCGACGACGCCCGTTCGCGCCTGCAGCGCTTCGTGCGCGTGCTGCCCCAGCTGGCCAACCAGAGCACGCCGATCGAGCGCGCCGACCTTCGCTACACCAATGGTTTCACGCTGAGCTGGGGTACCCCGGTTCCGGCCGCGCCGGCCAATGCGGCGCAGAACACGCAGGACAGGACATGAATCGCAAGGGTGACAAATCGCTGATCGTCGGGCTCGATATCGGCACCTCCAAGGTGGTGGCGCTGGTCGGCGAGTACTCGCCGGGCAACCCGATCGAGGTCATCGGCATCGGCTCGCACGAGTCGCGCGGGCTCAAGCGCGGCGTGGTGGTGGATATTGAATCGACCGTGCAGTCGATCCAGCGCGCCGTGGAAGAGGCCGAGCTGATGGCCGGTTGCGAGATCCGCTCGGTCTACGCCTCGATCTCCGGCAACCACGTGCAGTGCAAGAACTCGCCCGGGATCGTGCCGATCCGCGACGGTGAAGTCACCTGGGGCGACCTGGACCGCGTCCTGGACGCCGCTAAGGCCGTGGCCATTCCGGCTGACCAGAAGATCCTGCATGCGATTCCGCGCGAGTACGTGCTGGATGATTCGCAGGAAGGCATCCGCAACCCGGTCGGCATGACCGGCGTGCGCCTGGAAGTGCACGCGCACCTTGTGGTGTGCGCGCAGTCGGCCGCGGCCAACATCAGCAAATGCGTGCAGCGCTGCGGCCTGCAGGTGGACGACCTGGTGCTGTCCTCGCTCGCTTCCAGCGTGGCCGTGCTGACCGCCGATGAACGCGAGCTCGGCGTGGTGCTGGTCGACATGGGCGCAGGCACCACCGACCTGGCGGTGTTCGTGCAGGGGGCGATCTGCCACACCGCCTCGCTGCCGATTGCCGGCGACCACGTCACCAACGACATCGCGCACATGCTGCGCACGCCGACCCCGGAAGCCGAACAGATCAAGGTGCGCTACGCCTGTGCGCTGGCCCAGCTGGCCACCGCCGAGGAAAGCATCCAGGTGCCCAGCGTCGGCGACCGTCCGCCGCGTCGCATGCCGCGTCATTCGCTGGCGCAGGCGGTGCAGGGGCGCTATGAGGAAATTTTCGAAATGGTCCAGGCCGAGCTGCGTCGCTCCGGCTTCGAGGAACTGGTGCGCGCCGGCATGGTGCTTACCGGCGGTGCCTCGAAGATGGAGGGCGTGGTTGAGCTGGCCGAGGAAATGCTGCAGATGCCGGTTCGTGTCGGCATTCCGCAGCACGTGACCGGGCTGGGTGAAGTCGTTGGTAACCCGGTCCATGCCACTGGCGTGGGTCTGCTGCTGATGGGCAGCCAGATTGAACATCCGCGTCGCCCATCGCTGCCGACCGGTCGCGCCGGCAGTCTCTTCAACAAAGTCAAAACCTGGTTCCGCGGCGAATTCTGATTCCAGCTGACAGCCGCATCACTGCAACACCGGCAACATTGCTTCATCGCTCTACACCCCGACGAGCCCCCGCTCCGAGGGACATACCTAAAACTACCGCCGCAATGGCGGCGTGGCACGAAGGGCAGGATGCCCATGACCACCACGCCAACAGAAGCGGTTTCAACGAGGACACGGACATGGCGCACTTCGAACTGATTGAAAAGATGGCACCCAATGCGGTGATCAAGGTGATCGGCGTGGGCGGCGGCGGCGGCAACGCCGTGGCGCACATGGTCAGCACCAGCGTGGACGGCGTGGAATTCATCACCGCCAACACCGACTCGCAGGCCATCAAAAATTGCGGTGCCAAGCTGCAGCTGCAGCTGGGTACCAACGTCACCAAGGGCCTGGGCGCAGGCGCGAACCCGGAAGTGGGGCGCCAGGCCGCCCTGGAAGATCGTGAGCGCATCATGGACGCCCTGCAGGGTGCGGACATGGTGTTCATCACCGCCGGCATGGGCGGTGGCACCGGCACCGGCGCGGCACCGGTGGTGGCACAGCTGGCCAAGGAAATGGGCATCCTGACCGTGGCCGTGGTCACCAAGCCGTTCCCGTTCGAAGGCCGTCGCCGCATGCAGGTGGCGCTGAAGGGCATCGAGGAACTGAGCCAGCACTGCGACTCGCTGATCACCATTCCGAATGAAAAGCTGATCACCGTGCTGGGCCGCAACGCCACCATGATCCAGGCCTTCCGCGCCGCCAACGACGTGCTGCAGGGTGCAGTGCAGGGCATCGCCGACCTGATCGTGCGTCCGGGCCTGATCAACGTCGACTTCGCCGACGTGCGCACCGTCATGTCCGAAATGGGCCTGGCGATGATGGGTACTGGCACCGCCCGTGGCGATGACCGCGCCCAGGCCGCCGCCGAAGCCGCGATCCAGAACCCGCTGCTGGACGATGTGAACCTGGCCGGTGCCAACGGCATCCTGGTCAACATCACCGCCGGTGCCGATTTCACCATGGCCGAGTTCGACGAAATCGGCCGCACCATTGACGGCTTCGCCTCTGAAGACGCCACCGTGGTGGTGGGTACCGTGCTTGACCCGGACATGCAGGACGAAGTGCGCGTGACCGTGGTTGCGACCGGCCTGAACCGTGCCGTGGCCTCCAAGACCCAGCGTCCGGGCGAGCGCGCGCCGATCAAGCTGGTCCGCAACGCCACCACCGGCCAGCCGGAGTTCGGCGACTTCGACAACGGCGGCGACGCCGTGTCCAAGGCCGTCGGCGGCATGGGCCTGGGCCTGCGTCGTCCGAGCGCCGACACCGTGGCTCCGTCGGCCCCGGCCGCCGCGCCGGCCACCGCCGAGCTGCCGAACGACTACCTGGATATCCCGGCGTTCCTGCGCCGCCAGGCGGACTAAGCGTTGCAAGCCGGGGACTTGTCCGCCCCGGTGAGCATCGCCATGTCCCCAGCTGCCGGGCCTGGATGGGCCCGGCAGTTCGCCGTCCCGCGGTTCTGGCCTCTGGCCGGAGCGCACCCCGTTCAGAAAGGGGTGGCGGTACTGCGTGTTATTCTTGTTTGTCATTGTCGCGCTGACAGCGCGCTACCCGGTCGACCCCCATGATTCCGCAACGCACTCTCAAGAACACGATCCGCGCCACCGGCGTTGGCCTGCACAGCGGCGACAAGGTCTACATGACCCTGCGTCCCGCTCCGGTCAACCATGGCATCGTGTTCCGCCGCGTGGACCTGGACCCGGTCGTCGAAGTCCCGGCCCGTGCCGACCTGGTCACCGAAGTGACCCTGTGCACCGGCCTGACCTGCAACAACGCCAAGATCCAGACCGTGGAACACCTGATGTCGGCGCTGGCCGGCCTGGGTGTGGACAACATCATCGTGGAACTGTCCTCGGCCGAGCTGCCGATCATGGACGGTTCCTCCGGTCCGTTCGTGTTCCTGCTGCAGTCCGCCGGCATTGCCGAGCAGGACGCGCCGAAGCGTTTCATCCGCGTGCTCAAGACCGTGGAAGTCACCGAAGGCGACAAGGTCGCCCGCTTCACCCCGTATGAAGGCTACAAGCTGGGCTTCACCATCCAGTTCGACCACCCGATGATCCCGGCCAAGCAGTCCCGTGCGGAAATCGACTTCTCCACGGCGGCCTATACCAAGGAAATCTCGCGCGCCCGCACCTTCGGTTTCATGCGCGACCTGGAGTACATGCGCGAGCGCAACCTGGGCCTGGGCGGTTCGATGGACAACGCCATCGTGCTCGACGAATTCCGCGTGCTCAACGAAGACGGCCTGCGTTACGCCGACGAATTCGTGCGCCACAAGATCCTCGATGCCATTGGTGACCTTTATCTGGCCGGTGCGCAGGTGCTGGGTGCCTATGAGGGCTTCAAGTCCGGCCACGCGCTCAACAACAAGCTGGTGCGGGCGCTGCTGGCCGACGTCACCGCCTGGGAGTGGGTCAACGCCGCGGCCGACCCGGCCCCGGTGGTCTACGGTGTTCCGGCTTACGCGTAACGACAACCCATTGATTTGAAAAGAAAACTAACGGCGCTTACTGCGCCGTTTTGCGTTTCCGGGCTTCGAGGGCCGTGAAGCTCACGTCAATGAACCGTGACCGGACCGTCGTCACTTTTTTGTGAACCCGATCCGTTTTCGGGGTAAAAATAACGCAAATTTAATAAAAGACTAACGACTGGACGACCGTCCGCGGCTACGATGGCCGCCGGCTCCCCGAAATGTTTCACGTCTTGGTGACACAGCCGGGGAAGGAGCGGGATGCTCCGATGGGATCAGGACCCCGAGCCCTTGGGGTCCTGGAAACAAGCCAAAGCGTCGCGTAGCCCTTGGTGCGTGGCGGCTGAAACTGCGCGGGGGCCATTCCTGTTGTCGATCGCTGGGGAGCGTGGAGGAGGGGCAAGCGCAGTCTTGATGGTCACCTTGGTGACTTTCAGCCCGATGGAACGGGCCGCGTCGATCAACTCGCGTTCGGCAAGCCGCAGCTTGGCATGCCAGACCGGGGACTCGACGAGAAAAACGAGGTGCTCGCCGTTCACATTCGCCAGCCGGCAACGGGTGGCCAGGGTGGGCGGCAAATGGGGGCGCAACTGACGGTCCAGCGCGTCGAGCCAGAGGGCACGACGCAGCGGGTTGCCGGTTTTGTCTTCCATGACCGCTTCCAGCGCCGGCCTTGGCGCAGAAGGGGAACGGGCACTGGATTTCGGCTCAGACATGAAAACTCACTGATGGCATTCAAAAAGATCGTAATCAAAACGCGTGAAGGACAGGCCAAAACGCCCATCGCGCGTCTTCGGTTCTACTTCGAGGACCGCCCCCGCGCCCTGCTTGGCAGCGTGCTCGGGCTGGGTTGCCTGATCGGCTTCGGCGCCGGTCTGGGCGGCAGCATGTTCAATGATTCGCGCCTGCACGCCAAGGTCGCCCAGCAGGAGCGCGAACTGGCGCAGGCCCGCAAGGACGCCCAGACCCAGGTCAACGCGCTGGCCGCCCGCATGGGCGAGCTGCAGGCGCAGGCCACCCGGCTCAACGCGCTCGGCGAGCGCCTCACCCAGATGGGCAAGCTGGAAGACGGCGAATTCGACTTCAACGAGACCCCCGGCCTCGGTGAAGGCGAAGCCGGCCCGACCCAGGACATCCCGGTCAGTGCGGTCAACAGCGACTTACAGGTGCTGGAGCAGCGCTTTGCTGCTTCAGGCCGCCAGTTGTCAGTGATGGAATCGCTGCTGTTCGACCACCAGGTGCAGCAGGACGCCGTGCCGGGCCGCATGCCGATCCGCAACAGCTACATCACCTCCGGCTTTGGCGGCCGCAACGACCCGTTCGGTCGCGGTCGCGGCAACCACAAGGGCATCGACTTCCACGCCAAGGTCGGCGACCCGGTCATGGCCGTGGCCGACGGCGTGGTCAGCTTTTCCGGGGTCAAGGGCGGCTACGGCAACGTGGTCGACGTCGACCACGGCAATGGCTACGTGACCCGCTACGCGCACAATTCGCGCCTGGTGGTGAAAGTGGGTGACCTGGTCCGTGCCGGCCAGGAAGTGGCCAAGGCCGGTTCCACCGGCCGTTCCACTGGTGCCCACGTCCACTTTGAAGTGTGGGAACGTGGCAACGTGGTCAATCCGCGCAAGTTCCTGGGTGACGGCGGCAATACCCCGGTTGGCCGGGTGTCGCGCGGCTGAGTGCGACGAACGGACCGGGGGTGCTTGAAACGCGACACCCCCGTCCCAAGCTACAATAAGTGTTGCCATAGACAGGGCGCAGTGCGCCCTGTTTCGTTTGCGGCGAGCAGCTTCTGCGGAAGCGCCGCCGTTGGGGCGTCTCATTCCAACCGGTTCCTTCAATGATCAACAGCCTGCTTACCCGCGTCTTCGGCAGTCGTAATGAACGACAGCTGCGCCAGCTCAACCGCATCGTCGCCAAGATCAACGCCCTGGAACCGGAGATCGAAAAGCTCTCCGACGAGCAGCTCAAGGCCAAGACCCCCGAGTTCAAGCAGCGCATCGCCGAAGGCGAAGCCCTGGACAAGGTCCTCCCGGAAGCCTTCGCGGTCTGCCGCGAGGCCAGCCGCCGCGTGCTCGGCATGCGCCACTACGACGTGCAGCTGATCGGCGGCATGGTGCTGCACCTGGGCAAGATCGCGGAAATGCGCACCGGTGAAGGCAAGACCCTGGTCGCGACTCTCCCGGTGTACCTGAACGCGCTGGAAGGCAAGGGCGTGCACGTGGTCACGGTCAACGACTACCTGGCCCGCCGCGACGCCGGCCAGATGGGCAAGCTGTACAACTGGCTGGGCCTGAGCGTGGGCGTGGTGTACCCGGGCATGCCGCACGGCGACAAGCGCGAGGCTTACAACAGCGACATCACCTACGGCACCAACAACGAATTCGGCTTCGACTACCTGCGCGACAACATGGCGCTGTCGCGTGCCGACCGCTACCAGCGCGGCCTGCACTACGCCATCGTCGACGAAGTCGACTCGATCCTGATCGACGAAGCGCGCACCCCGCTGATCATCTCCGGCCCGGCTGACGATTCCCCGGAGCTGTACATCCGCGTCAACCGCGTGGTGCCCAGCCTGATCCGCCAGGAAAGCGAAGAAGCCGAAGGCGATTTCTGGGTCGATGAAAAGGGCAAGCAGGTCCATCTGTCCGAAGCGGGCATGGAGCACGCCGAGCAGCTGCTGGTCGAGGCCGGCATCCTCAGCGCCGAATCCGAAGGCCTGTACGCCGCGCAGAACCTGACCGTGGTGCACCACCTCAATGCCGCGCTGCGCGCGCATGCCATCTACCAGCGCGACGTGGATTACATCGTCCGCGACGGTGAAGTGGTGATCGTCGACGAGTTCACCGGCCGTACCCTGGCCGGCCGCCGCTGGTCCGATGGCCTGCACCAGGCGGTGGAAGCGAAGGAAGGCGTGCCGGTCCAGCGCGAGAACCAGACCCTGGCCAGCATCACCTTCCAGAACCTGTTCCGCATGTACAAGAAGCTGTCCGGCATGACCGGTACGGCCGATACCGAAGCCTACGAATTCCAGAGCATCTATGCCCTGGAAGTGGTGGTCATTCCGACCAACCGCCCGACCATCCGCAAGGACTCGCCGGACCAGGTGTTCCTCAACCGCAACGGCAAGTTCAATGCGGTGCTGGCGGACATCCAGGAGTGCAACAAGAAGGGCCAGCCGGTGCTGGTCGGCACCACCTCGATTGAAACCTCGGAAATGCTCTCCGAGCACCTGCGCAAGGCCGGCGTGCACCATGAGGTGCTGAACGCCAAGCAGCATGACCGCGAAGCGACCATCATCGCCAACGCCGGCATGCCCGGTGCGGTGACCATCGCCACCAACATGGCCGGTCGCGGTACCGACATCGTGCTGGGTGGTTCGCTGGAAGCGCAGCTGCACGAACTGGGTGAAGACGCCAGCGCCGACGACAAGTTCAAGGTCAAGGCCGAATGGCAGCGCCGCCACGAACAGGTCAAGGCGGCCGGCGGCCTGCACATCGTCGGTACCGAGCGTCATGAATCGCGCCGTATCGACAACCAGCTGCGTGGCCGTTCCGGCCGTCAGGGCGACCCGGGTTCCTCGCGCTTCTACCTGTCGCTGGAGGACAACCTGATGCGCATCTTCGCCTCGGACTGGGTCCAGAAGGCGATGCGTCTGATGGGCATGAAGGAAGACGACGTCATCGAAGACCGCATGGTCAGCCGTCAGATCGAGAAGGCGCAGCGCAAGGTCGAGGCGCACAACTTCGACATCCGCAAGAACCTGCTGGATTTCGACGACGTCAACAACGACCAGCGCAAGGTGATCTACGCCCAGCGTGATGAACTGCTCGACGCCGAGTCGGTCAAGGACAACGTCGACGGCATCCGCGGTGACGTGATCTTCGACGTGGTGGCGCGCTTCGTGCCGCCGAACTCGATCGACGAGCAGTGGGACCTGGCTGGCCTGCAGGCGACGCTGGCCTCGGATTTCGGCGTCGACATGGACGTGGTCGGCCTGGTGCACCAGCACGAGGAACTGGACGCCGAAGCGATTGCCAACAAGGTGCAGGAGCAGCTGGACGCGCACTTCGCGGCGAAGGAAACCGGCGTCGGCGAAGAGACCATGCGCGCGTTGGAGAAGCACGTGATGCTGACCGTGCTGGACCAGAGCTGGAAGGAGCATCTGGCGCGCATGGACTACCTGCGCCAGGGCATCTACCTGCGTGGTTACGCGCAGAAGCAGCCGAAGCAGGAATACAAGAAGGAAGCGTTCGAGCTGTTCTCGGAGATGCTGGAGAACGTCAAACGCGAAGTGGTGACCCTGCTGGCGCGCGTGCGCATCCGCAGCGAAGAAGAAGTGGCGGCACTGGAAGAAGCGGAACGCCAGCAGGCGCAGGCGCGCATGCAGGCCTCGCAGTTCCAGCACCAGAACGCCGGCGGCTACGGTGCCGACGAGGAAGTGGCGGAAATGCAGGCGGCGCAGGGCGTCAGCCAGGTCACCCGCGACGAACCCAAGGTCGGCCGCAACGACCCGTGCCCATGCGGCAGCGGCAAGAAGTACAAGCACTGCCACGGTCAGCTGACCTGATAACAAGAAACCCCGCTCCGGCGGGGTTTTTTTGTGGGCTGCCGGCTTACGGGATTGGGGCGATTGGCCGGTGGCCACAGAAAAACAGAATCGACCGGAGCGCTTTGGTAGCGTCGGTCGACAGACGACGGCCGTGAACTTCCCTACGTTCCATAACGCATGGAACCCGAACCGGAATCATCGCGCAACGCAATGTGACGCAGCGCACATTTCAATACCCCTCACTCTTTCCCCACACCCGATCCAGAATTTCCCGACCCCCATCACCCGTCGCCTCACCACTTCCAAGGTGGCAGCATCGCCAGCGAGGCGGTACGCTTGCATTCCCTGCACCCGGACCGGGGTCCGTGGCGGGTGTTGACGCGCCGGAGGCACCACGGGGAGTGGGCACCGCGCCTTTCGAGTCGCAAAACAAGGAGTTTCATGAACAGGATCTATCGCCTGGTGTTCAACCACGCCACCGGTCAGACGCAGGTTGCGTCCGAGCTCACCTCCAGCCATGTGTCGCCCGCAGGCGTTACCGGCAGCCCACGCCGGCATACCGCCCTGGCGGCGGCCCTGCTGACCGCGCTGGTGTCCGCAGGTGCGACGACGACGGCATTCGCGCAGTCGTACCCCTACACCACCAATGATTCGATCACCGGGCTCGTGGAGCATCCGAATGGCTTCACCGTCGGCGATAACAATGCGGTCACGGTCGACATCCTCTCCGGCGGCGATCTGAGTGGCGGCACTGCCGTGGTGCTGGGCACCAACGTCGGTGGCACCGGCACGATCAACGTCGGTACTGCATCGTCCAAGCTGCAGGTCCTCAATGGACCGATGTACGTTGGCCTGCGCGGCACCGGTGTGCTCAATGTGGTTGACGGTGGTAAGGCAACCGTGGCCGGCGTGCTCTCGCTCGGCTATCAGGAAAGCGGGCGCGGCACGGTCACGGTACGCGGCAGCGGTTCGCAGCTGAGCGCCGGGGCCATCGACGTCGGCGTGGAGGGCGACAGCACGCTCAACATCACCAATGGCGGAACGGTGGTCACGTCCAGTGCCACCTCCGGCTACGGCATGCGCATTGGCGGCCCGGGCTCCGGCGGCAGCCTGCTCACAACCGCGGTCAACGTCACCACGGGCGGCACGCTGCGGGTCGACGGTGCCAACCTGGTGATTGGCCAAAGCGGCCAGGCCACCCTGACCGTGGGCGACGGCGGCGTGGCCAACGTGGGGGCAAACCTTCTGGTCGGTACCGGGGGTGCCGGCTTCCTCACGGTGAGCGGAGGCGGCACGGTAACCGCGGCGGGCGCGCTGGTCGTGGGAGGCGCGGCCAACAGTGTCGGCCAGCTCACTGTTTCCGGTGCCGGTGCGTCGGTCACGGCGGACAGCATGCAGGTGTCCAACGTTGGCATCGGGGTGGTGGCGGTGGAGAACGGCGGTCAGTTGACCGTCACCAATGGACTGACCACAGATACAGCCGGTGGCACCAGCAGTACCTTGACCGTCACCGGCGCCAACTCGAAGCTGAAGGCCGGAACGCTTGAGGCGGGAACGCTCTTTCTTGGGGACGGTGCGGTGCTGGAGACCGGCAGTGCGACCATCAAGGACCCACGCGAGGTGCTGCCGACCGGTCAAACCAATAACGCGCTGAGCATGTCCGGCACCGGCACGCGCTGGGACAACACCGGCGACCTGCGCCTGCAGGCGCGCGCTGACATCTCTGGTTCCGCTCACATCACCACGGGCAACCTTGTGGTCAGCGGTGGTGTCAATTCTTCCAACGGCAGTCCCAATGCGACCGAAGACCGCGTTCTGGTAAGCGGCAGCGGCACCCTCGTCAGCGCCAGCGGCGACATCAGCGTGGGCACCTCCGGCAGCGAACCGTATGGTCTGCTGGTCGCCGCCAACCGGGCGCGCATCGAGGCCGGCAACGCGTACAACCTGGGCGAGAATGGCTTCGTGGCCCTCGGCGGTACCGGCCACTCCTGGAGCTCGGCCGCGCGTTCGTTGACCTGGGACGCGGCCACCGTTGCCGGTGCCCTGTCTGGTGCTCCGATCAACATGGCGTTCAATTCGGGCGGTCTGGTGTTCAACCACACCGGCGACATCAGCCTCGCCAATACCATTGCCAGCGACACCAGCGGCAGCGACTGGACCGGTGGCCGCCTGATCAACGTTGCCGGCAACACCACGCTGACCGGTGACCTCAGTGCGTTCGGTGGCGACGTCGACGTGCGGGCCGGCACGCTGGTCATCAATTCCAACATGTACACCGGGCAGGGCTTCAACAGTGCCGCACCGGCCCCGCAGCAGGTGATCGATATCTCCGGCGGCAAGCTGGTGCTCAACGGTGAAGCCGGCTTCCGGCACACCTACAGCGTGGGTGGGGCAACGGCCAGCGAGCGCACCTCGATGGTGACGGTGCGCAACGGCGGCATCCTGGCCGGCAATGCCACCGTTGGCCAGACCACCGTGACCAATGGCGGCGTGCTGTCGCCGGGCAACAGCCCCGGCACCCTCACCATCGACGGCGACCTGCTCTTCAACGCCGGCGCGTCCTCGGCGGCCGAGGTGGCGTCGGCGGCGTACTACGACGTCGAGCTGCTCGGAAACGGCGAGTCCGACCTGGTGCAGGTGAATGGCCGCGCCGTCATTGGTCGCAGCTCCAACTTCGGCTGGACCGGTGACGCGGCCATGCGCATCACGGGACTGGACCCGGCCATCAGCTACCAGAACGGCCGCACCTACAACGTGCTCAGCGCCGCAGAGGGCGTGGTCGGTGGCTTTGACAGCGTCACCTCGAACTCCGCCTTCATCACCCCCACGCTGACCCAGAACGGTGATCAGCTGGTGCTGACCATCGCGGTGAACGGTGGTGGCACCGATCCCGGCAATCCAGGGAATCCGGGTGAACCGGGCACGCCGGGCAACCCCGGTACGCCGGGAACTCCGGGTGAGCCGGGTACCCCCGGCAATCCGGGCACCACCCCGCCGCCGCCGGAAGTGTTCAACCCGGTCGCGACCAATCCCAACCAGCAAAACGTGGCCAACGGCCTCAACAGCCTGCAGCAGTCCGGCGAATCGCTGGCCTTGTACAACGAACTGCTGATGCTGGACGCGGAACAGGCGCAGCAGGCGTTCAACGAGCTGTCGGGCGAAAGCCATGCCAGCAACCGCGCCATGCTGCTGGATGACCGCTTCCTGCGCGACGGCATTGCCCAGCGCCTGCGCCCGGACCCGACCATGGCCGAGTATGGCCCGTCGCTGTGGCTGGCCGGCAGCAGCACCTCGCGCCGGCAGGACGCCAACGAGATGGCCGCGCGCACCCGCGACGAGCGCCACGGTGCGATCGTGGGCATGGACTGGAGCTTCGGCGAAGGCTGGAAGTGGGGCGTGGCCGTGGGTCCGGAAAAGCTGCGCCAGCGCGTCAGCGACCGCAACAGCACCACCGATGTCGACGCCATTCATGGTGGTCTGTATCTGGGCTGGCAGGGCGCGGAGTTCTCGTTCCATGCCGGTGCCAGTTACGCCGACTACGACGTGGAGACCGAACGCAGTGTCGGTGCCGGTTACGGCTGGGCACAGCGCCTGGACAGCAGCTACAGCGCCAATGCGGTGTCCGCGTTCGCCGAGGCTGGCTGGAACATCGATCTCGACCCGCTGGTCCTGACCCCTTACCTCGGCCTGTCCTACACCCGTCTGGACACCGATGCGGTGCAGGAAACCGGCGGTGCCGCGGCACTGGCCGTGGAAGCGCGCAAGGATGATGCGTGGACCGCCACCGCCGGCCTGCGTGCCGGCTGGCAGCTGGGTGATGACCGTGGCATCGCCACCCGTCTGGAAGCCGGATTGGCGTGGCAGCACAGCGGTGGCGATCTGCCCGAAACGCGCGGCCGCTTCGTGGCCGGCACCAGCAGCTTCACCGTGCAGGGCCTGCCGCTGGCACGCAACGTCGGCGTCGCTGAGCTGGGCGTTTCGATCAAGCCGACCGACAACAGTCGCCTGGCGCTGATGGCGCAGGGGCGCAGCGGTGACGGCCAGAGCGAATTCGGCGGGCAGCTGAGCTTCAACCTGATGTTCTGATCGGCTTCACTGTCACACGCTGCATTGAAAGGGTCCCGCGAGGGGCCCTTTCCTTTTGTGCTTCTGTATGCAAGTTCCGACGATTACGTGGCAACGCGGGCCTTCCCTACGCGGCGTTCGTAATAGTTTCAAAGGCGAAAGTTCATCGGAAATTTAACGTTTGCATCCTGCCCTGCACGCCGTGCAGCGAAGGCAGATGCCACGCGCAGCACCGGTTGCAGATCACGGACGCGCTGCGCTTCAACGTTATCAGGGAGCACCATGAACCACCGCCATCACCCCCGTTCGATCACGCCGCTGTGTGCGGCCGTGCTGGTCGCACTCGGCCTCACTACCACACCACACGCGGTGCGTGCCGCAGCGCACGAGTACACCGCCGATGAGACCATCACCGAGGAACGGAACCACCAACAGGGCTTCAAAGCCGGTATCGACACGCCGGTGGTGCTGGACATCACCGGCAGCGGTCATCTGAAAAACGGCGGGCCGGTCGATCTCGGTGTCAATCAGGATGGCCACGGGACGGTGCGTGTCACCGGCCCCGATGCGCGCTTCAGCGGCCCAGGTTCCTACTCCACTGATGTGGGGGTGTCCGGCAAGGGAACCTTCATCGTCCAGGACGGTGCCAAGGCTTTTGCGAACACATTGCGCGCAGGCGTCCACAAAGGATCATTCGGCAACATCCACGTTACGGGCGCGGGCTCCAGCGTGAAGGCCCGCTATCTGTATCTGGGACACGACGGGAATGCACTGCTGCGCATTGATGGCGGCGCGAAAGTGGACATAGAAGCCGACGTGCTTGGCGATGGAAGGTCGCCGGACTCATTTGGCACGCACCGGCGCAACACCCGGATTGAAATCTCCGGCAAGGACTCGCAGCTGAAGGCCAACAATGTAAGGATCGGCGGGCAGCTGCTGATCGAGGACGGCGGGCAGCTGCACTCCAACAAGGGGGGCGTCTACACCGCGAGCAGCGGTGCAGGTGCTGCGGTGATTACCGGCGCAGGCAGCCGCTGGCTCAACGAAACGAAGCTGGAGGTGCACACCGGGCTGGATGTGCGCGATGGCGCTACGCTGGAAACCGAATCGCTGGAGATAGCGGGCAGTCGGGCCATCAACAACACCGCCACCGACCTCACCCGCGAGCAGCTGCGCGTGACCGGCCCCGGCTCGCTGGTCAAGGCCAGCAAGGGCATCTTCATTGGCGGCTCAAACAGAGCCGGTGCCCTGACGGTCAGCGAGGGTGGTCGCGTCGAGGCCGGCGGCAAACTCGATATTGGTCCGGGTGGTTATCTGGTGCTGGGCGGGGCAATCGGCGGACTGTCGATCGAGCCGACCTGGCAGACCCCGGTGGCCGCCGGTGAACTGGATGATTCGGTCATTATCCTGCATTCGTCCTCGTTGGGGCTGGCCTTCAATCACAACGGTGACATCACCCTCGACAACACACTGCGGAGCGAGCGTGACGCGCTGCATCGCAACGGCGGCGCGTTGATCAACGTAGCCGGCACCACCACCATGACCGGTGACCTGAGTCAGTTCGGTGGGCGCGTCAACGTGCATGGCGGTACCCTGGTGTTCGATACGGACACCTATACCGATGCTACCGGCTATGATCACGTCGGCGACGCAAAACCCCGCCAGTACATGTTCGTGGATGGCGGCACACTGGTACTCAACGGTGAGGCAGGCTTCCGTTATCAGGAGCGCAAAGACGATGTGGTGTCCACATTCCGGACCGCGTGGGCTACCGCCAGCGGCACCGGTGTGCTGGCCGGCAACGGCACGGTGGGTGACACCCGCATCCACGACGGCGGCACGCTCTCACCTGGCCACCATGGCGTGGGGACGTTCAACGTCGATGGCGACCTGTACTTCAATGTCGGCGGCGTGGGGTTCGAACACGTGGATACCAAGTCCTACCTTGACGTGGACCTGCTCGCGGACGGCATGTCCGATCTGGTCAGGGTCAGTGGCGCTGCCTACATCGGACATGGCGGTGCCACGGAGGGGGAACAGGGCGACACCGGTGTGCGCGTCAATACTCTGGATCCCGCGACCAGCTACCAGGAGGGCCAGCGCTACACCATCCTGGAAGCCGAAGGCGGCATCACCGGTGGCTTCGATGACGTGGTGTCAAACTCCGCGTTCGTCACCGGCACGCTGGTGCAGACAGACAAGGCCGTGCATCTGGACGTGACGCTGATCACGCAGGACGAGTCTGGTGAGCAGGAAGCCGGGGAAAAGGGCAACCAGCCGCTCACTGTCTTCGGCCGCGTCGCCCATACCGCCAACCAGCGCGCGACCGCTACGGCATTGGATTCCCTGCAGCAGTCCGGCGATGCGCTGGCGCTGTACAACCAGCTGCTGATGCAGGACGAAGACAGTGCCCGCCGCAGCTTCGACGACCTGTCCGGCGAAGCCTATGCCAGTACCCGCGCCATGCTGCTGCGCGACGACTTCCTGCGTGCCGGCGTGCTGTCGCATCTGCGCACCGATCCTGCCGAAGTGGCCAATGGCTCCCGTGCATGGGTCACCGGCAGCGGCGATGCCCGTTCACAGCGCGGCGATGGCAATGCCGCCGCGCGGCGCGATCACAGCGAAGGACTGCTGATGGGCTATGACTTCAGCTTCGGCGAAAGCTGGACCGTGGGCGCGGCCGGCGGCAGGCAATCGATGCGTCAGCAGGTGCGCGGGCGCGGTGCAGGCAGCGAGGTCGATGCCCTGCACAGCGGTGTCTACGCCGCCTTCCGTCGCGATGCCCTGTGGTTGCGCGGCGGGGTCAGCTACGCGGACTTCGAGGTCGAGACGGATCGCGCGGTGGGCGCGGGCCAACCGTGGGAGCAGAGCCTGCGCTCGCGCTACAAGGCGCACGCAGTGTCCAGCTTCAGCGAAGCGGGTGTCGACCTGCCGTTGAACGCGATGACCCTCACCCCTTACCTGGGGCTGGCACACACCGCGCTGTCCACGGGCGGCAGTGTGGAAGGCGAGGGCAGTGCAGCGCTGTACGTGCTGCCCACGCGCGATCAGGTCTGGACCACCACCACCGGCGTGCGTGTTGCCTGGGAGACAAGTGGCGGCGAGCGCACGGGAGCAAGGATCGAAGGTGGCCTGGCCTGGCAGAACCACTACGGCGATCGCCTGGTGGACTCCACGCACGCGTTCGTCGTGGGCAGTGATGCGTTCACCGTGCGCAGCGCCCCGTTGGCGCGCAACCTGGCCGTGGCCGAGTTCGGTGTGGTGCTGCGTCCAAGCGACAGCAGCCGCGTGAACCTGTTCGTGCAGGGACACCGCGGCGGTGGCGAACGCGGCCTTGCCGCGCAGGCAAGCTGGAACCTCAGGTTCTGATCTCGCGCACTGCAACGTAGGGAAAGTCTGACGAGGTGTCAGGAAAAACCCTGATGCTGAATTGAGACGCGTCCCATATTCAGGGTTGTGTTTCGAAACTAAAGTGTCGGTCGCGTCATCTACCGTCGGTATTGACGGTTTGTGGCGCGACCGCGCTTTGCATGATGCGAATGCGCGGCTTCCTTGAGTCGCTATCCATGGAGCTTCATGAACAGGATCTATCGCCTGGTGTTCAACCACACCACCGGCCAGATGCAGGTTGCATCCGAACTCGCCAGCACGCATTCCTCTCCCGCTGCTTCCTCCACCACCGATCGGCGGCGCTCGCCGCTGTGGGCGGCCATGGGCATGGCCCTGTGCCTGTCGGCGGCCGCGCCGTCGGCGTTCGCGCAGGTGTACGAATACACCGCCGATGAGGCCATCAGCAGCGATCGCGCCTATGCCGATGGCTTCCGCGTCGGCCCGAACGGCCCGGTGACCGTCAATGTCTTCGGAACCGCGGTGCTGACCTCGCTCGACCTGGTCTCGTTAGGCACCACCGTGATCGGCAATGGCACCCTTGCGCTGGACGGACCGGGAGCCGCGCTGCGGTTAAACAATGGCGCCGCGATGCGCGTGGGCGACGCCGGCTTCGGCGCGCTGCGTCTGAGCGGCGGCAGCACCGCTGACATCTCCGGCTTCCTATCGCTGGGCTATCTGGCCGGCAGCACGGGCTCGATCGTGATTGACGGTGCCGGCTCCAACCTGACCGCACGTCGCGTGCTGGTCGGCCGCCAGGGCACCGGTACGCTGGACATCGGCAACGGGGGCTCGCTCGTCACCGACGAGCTCTACACCGTGGTCAACAA
Organism: Stenotrophomonas sp. 278; assembly: GCF_003935715.1. Taxonomy (GTDB): domain Bacteria; phylum Pseudomonadota; class Gammaproteobacteria; order Xanthomonadales; family Xanthomonadaceae; genus Stenotrophomonas; species Stenotrophomonas maltophilia_AH. The sequence continues at coordinate 20,556 of NZ_RHPP01000043.1, forward strand.
CTATGGCTTGAGCATCGGCAGCGAAGCCAGCGGCACCGGCACGGTCAACGTCGGCAGTGGCGGCAGCATCCGCGTCACCGACAACAATCTGCTGGTCGGCCAGGTCGGGACCGGCACGCTCAACATCAATGCTCAAGGTACGGTCATTGCTGACCGCGGCGTGTATCTGGGCGCAGCGGCTGGTTCCAGCGGTACCGCCACGGTGAATGCCGGTGGTACGCTGCGCGCGGCGCAGGTGGTGGTAGGCAATGCGCAGAACTCCAATGGCGACATGACCGTCAGCGGCTCCAACGCGCTGGTCGAAGCCGACTCGGTATGGGTCGCTTCCAGTGGCGATGGCAGCCTGCGCGTCGACAACGGCGGCGTCGTGCGCGCCACCATCGAGGTGATGGCCGAGCGCTACAACGGCACTGGCTCGGGCGAGTTTGGACAGGCTGGCACCATCACCGTCAGTGGTGCCGGCTCGGCGATCGAAGCCGGTACCGTGCGCACCAGCAACCATCTGCTGATCGAGAACGGCGGTGCGATCCGCTCCAACGAGGCGCGCATCAAGGACAGCTACAGCGCCGCCGCGGGAACGGCGACGATCACCGGTGCCGGCTCCACCTGGGCCAACACGGGCCTGATGGACATCCGCTCCGGAGTGGACATTCTTGATGGTGGCGTGCTCAGCAGCAAAACCATCAGCGTCGCCGGTGGCCTGAACGGCATGACCAACAAGCCGGAAATCCTGCACGAACAGACCCGCGTCAGAGGTGTTGGCAGCCAACTGCTCGCTACCGATGGCATTACCGTGAGCGGCGTCATCGGCGAACCGTACGGCATGCTCAGCGTGGCCAATGGCGGCCACATCGAGGGCGGCACCGGCATCACCCTGGACAGCAACGGCTACCTGGTCATCGGAGGCGCGCTGGACCAGTGGTCGCAGACCAGCGCCGCGCCGCAGTGGCGTGCTGCAGAAGCGGCCGGCACCCTGGGCGCAGGCACGATCACGCAGTTGAATGCGGCGGGCGGCGTGGTGTTCAACCACATTGGCGACATCGCATTGGCCAACACGATCACGAGCAACAACGGCAGCGGTTCGTGGACCAGTGGAGAACTCATCAACGTTGCCGGCAATACCACCCTCAACGGTGACCTGACCGCCTTCGGCGGCCGGGTTGATGTAAGTGGTGGCGTGCTGCGCATCGATTCCGACATGTACACCGGCCAGGGCCACGCTCCGTCCAGCCAAGCTCCGCAGCAGCAGATCGAAGTGACCGGCGGCACCCTGGTGCTCAACGGCAGCAGCGGGTTCCAGCAGACCATCGACTACGGCAACAGCACCGGCATCGTACGCAGCAGTGCGGTGATGGTGCGCGGTAGCGGCGTGCTGGCCGGCAATGCCACCGTCGGTACCACCTATGTGTACAACGGCGGCACGCTGTCGCCGGGCGGCAGTGATGGCATCGGCGCGATGACCATTGACGGTGACCTGTTCTTCAACAGCGATCTGGTGCTGGGCAGCGATACCACCCAGGCCGCGACCTATGACGTGCAGCTGCTCGGCAACGGCCAGGCCGACATGCTGACGGTTACCGGCAAGGCCTACATCGGCAGCACCTCGACTGCCGGCGGCACCGGTCAGGCTCTACTGCGGGTGGGCGCGCTCGATCCGGCGACCAGCTACCAGCAGGGCCAGACCTACACCGTGCTGGAAGCGGCCAACGGCGTGCAGGGCGGCTTCGACAGCGTGCTGATCAACTCCGCGTTCCTGCAGTCGAGCATCGTCAAGGTCGGCGGCCAGGTGCTGGTGACCATCCAGGTCGACGACGCCGGCACCCCGGTGGATCCGGGCACCCCGGTTGACCCGGGCACGCCGGTCGATCCGACCAACCCGACCAACCCGGTGACCCCGCCGGTAACCCCGGTCGCTCCGGGTGGCCCGATCGTGTTCGGTCGCGTGGCCAGCACCGCCAACCAGCGCGGTGTCGCCGCCGGCCTGGATTCGCTGCAGCAGTCCGGTGAAGCGCTGGCCTTGTACAACGGCCTGCTGATGCTGGACGAAGCCAGCGCCCGCACCGCCTTCGACGAGCTGTCCGGTGAAGTGCATGCCAGCAGCCGTGGCCTGTTGCTGGAGGACCGTTTCCTGCGTGATGGCGTGGCCCAGCGCCTGCGTTCGGGCAGCGACGCCGACGGTGTGTCGGCGTGGCTGGCCGGTGCAGGCAACAGCTCGCGTCGCGACAGCGACGGTACCGCCGCACACGTGCGCCAGCACAGCGAAGGCCTGATGGCCGGTGCCGACTGGAGCCTGGACAGCCGCTGGACCTTCGGTGTGGCGGCCGGTAGCGAGTCGCTGCGCCAGCAGGTCAACGGCCGTAACGCCGAGAGCGAAGTCGATGCCGTGCACGCGGGCCTGTACGCCGGCTTCCGCGGCGAGGCGCTCTGGGTCAACGGTGGGCTGACCTATGCCGACTACGAGCTGGATACCCAGCGCGCGGTAGGTGCGGCACACGCCTGGTCGCAGACCCTGCGCAGCCGCTACGACGCCGACGCCGCTTCGGCCTTTGCCGAAGCCGGTTGGGATGTCGAGCTGGAGCGTCTGACCCTGACCCCTTACGTGGCCCTGGCCTACACCCGCCTGTCCACCGACGCGGCGGTGGAACAGGGGGGCAGCGCGGCGCTGGCCGTGGACGCCAGCAAGGACGAGGTCTGGACCACCACCGCCGGCGTCCGTGCGGCGTGGGACATCAGCGGGGGCCAGCGTGACGCGGCCCGCCTGGAAGCCGGGCTGGCCTGGCAGAACGCGGCCGGCGAACTGCGTGCCGATTCGCGCAATCAGTTCGTGGTCGGCAGCGATGCCTTCACCGTGTACGGCCTGGCGCTGGCCCGCAATGTGGGCATCGCCGAACTGGGCGTCTCGCTCAAGCCAACCGACAACAGCCGCCTGTCGCTGCGTGCGCAGGGCCGTGCGGGAGACGGCCAGCGAGAGTTTGGTGCCCAGCTGAACTGGAACGTCTCGTTCTGATGTAGTGCCGGGCCATGCCCGGCAACGGGGCATCGCCCCGCCTCAACGAAGGGTCCCGCAAGGGGCCCTTCGTCTTTTCCGGCTCCCCTCGCGCCCCGCCATTGCGCTTGTCACAACCGATTGGGCATGCTGGGGCCATGTCATCCCCCACGCGCTCCATTCATGTGGTTGCGGCCGTCATCACCGACGCCCGAGGCCGGATCCTGCTCAACCGTCGCACCGAGAATCGCGACATGGCCGGTTTATGGGAATTTCCCGGCGGCAAGCGCGAAGCCGGCGAGACCTCCGAAGCGGCGCTGGTGCGAGAGCTGCGGGAGGAGCTTGGTATCGAGGCACAGGTCGGCGACTGGCTGATGGAGGTGCCCCAGCTCTACCCGGACAAGCACCTGCGTCTGGAGGTGCGGCACGTACGCAGCTGGAAGGGCACGCCGCGCGGACGCGAGGGACAGGCCATCACCTGGGTGGCACCTGACAAGCTGGCGCGCTATTCGATGCCTCCGGCCGACCTGCCGGTGGTCGCCGCACTGCGCCACCCCGACCGCTATCTGATCACGCCCGAGCCCGACGCCGACGACGAGGCCGCGCACCAGCGCTGGTACACGCGGCTGGCCCAGGCGCTGGAGGCTGGCGTGCGCCGTGTGCAGCTGCGTACCCCGGACAGCCCTGCGCGGATCGCACTGGCCGAACAGGCCATCGGCAAGCACCGGCAGGGCGTGCAGTGGCTGCTCAACCGCGACATCGATCTGGCCCAGCGGCTGGGCGTCGGCGTGCATCTGGGCGGCGAGCAGCTGATGCAGCTGAGCGAGCGCCCGTTGCCGGCCGGCCACCTGGTGGCCGCATCGTGCCATGACCTGGAGCAGCTGCAGGCTGCGCAACGGCTGGGGTGCGATTTCGTGGTGCTGGGGCCGGTACAGGCCACTGCCAGTCACCCGCAGGCCACCCCGATGGGCTGGGAAACATTCGACACCCTGCGCGCGCAGGTGTCGCTGCCGATCTACGCGCTGGGCGGGCTGGACGTGAATGACCTCGCCCAGGCCAGAAGGCACGGCGCACAGGGCATCGCCGCAATCCGCGGGTTCTGGCCCGGGTAGAGCAGGGCTTGCCCCGCTGCCGGGCTACAACGTGATCCAGAAGCACCCGTACTGCCGCCGCAACCCGAACACCGTGCGCGACGGCGTGGCGCTGTTGCCAAGGGTCTGTTCCAACCGCAGTCCCACCGGTCGCGGCCGGCTCGGCGCAGCCAGCGTCACCTCGGCTGGCGCTGCGCCGGTACTCCCCGCTGTCGCATCCGGATCCGGCGGCAGGATCAGTGGCTCAGCCGGTTCGGCCACGCTAGGGTAGACCGGTGCGATATCCACCAAGGGCCGCCGCACCACCGATTCCAGCCGCCCGATGATCTGGTTGGCGGTGGCGTTGGAAACGTTGCCCCACAGGTAGATCGACGACAGCCGGTTCACGTCCTGCAGGCTTACGGCCTGGCGGATCTGTTCAGTCAGTTCGCTCAGACGCCGGGCGCAGCCCGCGCGATAGATGCCCGTGTTGCCCACCGACGGCTCACCGCGCGGCGTTCGTGCGGTCGCCCCGACCGCATCGCAGCTGCGGTCGGTAAACACGGTTTCGCCCTGCGCGTTGGTGCAGCGGTTCACGCGTTGCGCCTGCGCGCCGGCCACAGGAGCCAGGATCAGCAGAGCGCAGGACAGCGACAGCAGGGCAGGCAGTTTCATCGCAGCAGGGTAGCGGCGATCGCGTGATCTGCAAGCGTTGGTCGCGCGTCGCGTTCAGCGACCCAGCAGCTTCAGCACCTGGGTGGTGGGGCGGGCCAGGTTGAGCGTGTAGAAATGCAGGCCCGGCGCGCCGCCGTCGACCAGCCGCTGGCACAGCTGGGCCACCACCTCGGCCCCGAACTCGCGCACCGCATCGGCGTCATCGCCATAGGCCTGCATTTTCTTGCCGATCCAGCGCGGAATCTCCGCGCCGCACTGCTCGGAGAACCGGCGCAGCTGGCTGAAGTTGGAGATCGGCATGATCCCGGGCACGATCGGTACCTGCACGCCAAGGCGGCGCACCGCATCGACGAAATGGAAGTAGGCGTCCGCGTTGAAGAAATACTGGGTGATGGCGGCATCGGCACCGGCGTCGATCTTGTCCTTGAAGTAGCGCAGGTCGCGCAGGGCGTCATCGGACTGCGGGTGGGTTTCCGGATAGGCCCCTACCTCGATGTGGAAAAAGTCGCCGTGCTCGGCGCGGATGAAGGCGATCAGCTCGGCGGCATAGCGCAGGTCACCGGGGTGACCCATGCCCGAGGGCAGGTCGCCGCGCAGCGCCACGATCCGCCGGCAGCCGATCGCGCGATAGAGCTTGAGCAGTTCACGGATCTCCTCGCGGCTGCCTCCGACACAGGACAGGTGCGGTGCCGCGTCAAAGCCATGGTGCTGCTTGAGGTGGCGCACCGTTTCGGAGGTATAGCTGAGCGTCGAGCCGCCAGCTCCGAAGGTACAGGACACATACTCGGGGCCGTAGCCTTTCAGCCGGGACGCGGTACGGTCCAGCTGGGCGCGCTGGTCATCGGTCTTGGGTGGATAGAACTCGAAGCTGATGGCAGTCATGGGCGGCGGCGGCGGCGGCAACGGGTATGGATGAATAATATCGCTTCATCGCGATGAATGTAAAATCGTATCCACGGGCCGTGCCGGTTAGGCTATCGGGCATGTCGATCATCCTTACTGAATTCGCCCGTCCCCGCCTGTTCCCCCGCATCCCGCGCGGCAACACCATCCAGGACTGTACTGCCGAACAGTTCCAGGCCCACCTCAACGCCCATGCGCCGTTCAAGGTGCTTGATGGCTACGCGCCGTTCTGCAAGCTGTACGTGTACGAGAACTGGACCAGCACCCGCTGTCTCACCGTGCCGATCACCGATGCCAACCGTCACCAGCTGCGCACGGGCTACGAGGCGCGCAACCGCGAGGAACTGCCGGTCCTGGTGCGCTGGTTCGAGGGCGTGGAAAGCCCGCGTGCGAACTACCTCGTGGTGATCCTGTACAGCGCCGCGCAGCTGGCCAGGGAGGGTTCGCCGATCGACGCCGACTGGGGCATCGTCGGCTGCATCTACACCGCCGAACCGGAAGAGGTGCCGATGGCCCCGATCACCATGATGCGCAATGCGCTCGGGGTGGAAGAAGGCGGCTCAGGCGTGCCGCTGGACCGCGAGGCGTACCAGAAAGCGGTGGCCTTCTGGGAGGCCAACGCCAATTGGCGGCCTTGAGGGCGTGGTTCTACGACCGGGGTTTTCCGATGCCGGCGAAGACGGCTCCGGTCAGTGCAACCAGGTCTGCCGGTGCCAGCGCCACTTCCAGTCCACGTCGTCCGGCGCTGACATGCACGGTGTCCAGCAGACCTGCGCTGTCGTCCACGAACGTCCGATGTTTCTTCTTCTGCCCCAGCGGACTGATGCCGCCGACCAGATACCCGGTCGCGCGCTGCGCCGCCGCCGGGTCCGCCATCTCGCACTTCCGGCACCCCGCAGCCTCGGCCAGCGCCTTCAGGTCCAGCGAACCGCTCACCGGCACGATCGCCACCAGCAGTTCGTGGCGTTCGGTGGATGCCAGCAGGGTCTTGAACACCTGGGCAGGATCCAGCCCAAGTGCCTCTGCTGCCTCGCCTCCATAGGAATCGGCACCAGGCGCATGGGTGTAGGACAGCACCCGGTGGGTGATCCTGTGCTGCTTCAGTAGATTGATGGCGGGGGTCATGACCGCAGGTTCGGCGGGAGTACCGGCATCGTAGCGCCGTCACGGTGCTGATGTGCCGAGCGGGCACCGAAATGCCCGCTCGCCCGCTCATGCAGGGCTGTGAGATCAATAGTTTCCCATCAGGCTCTCGATGCTCGATCCGCACTCCGCGCTGTCGGCATCCGCGAAGCCGGAGGCCTTGGCGAGTGCGACGCCTGCGGCTTCCGCACCGCTGTACTCGGCTGCTGTGACTTTCCAGGCGTTGCCTTGAGCGGCGTGTGCAGCAGGCGGCTTCAACTGCTGGCCGGAATCAGCAGCGTAGACCATGCAGTAGAACGTCTTCCCGCTGGATGTCGGCGCAGCTGCCGGGGCGACCGGGGCTGTCGGTGTCGCCGGCGCTGATGCTGCAGGACTGGGCCCCGCCGCCGGCGTACATTCGGCTCGGGTCAGCACCACGCCCTTCTTGTACTGGGCTCCCTTCTTCAACGCACCGGCTTCGGCGGCCTTGAGGTCGGCGGCGGTGATGGCGTACGCACCGTCTGCGGTGGACGTTTTTTCCAATTTGGAGCCATCGGCACCGGAATAAACCAGGCAGCGGAAATCGGCAGCGTGAGCGGTTGACAATAAACCGGTGCCGCACAGCATCAGCAGTACGGCAAAAACCTGTTTGATGTTCATTGGAAAGTCTCCGGAATGCATCCAGATATTTCCCCCGCGCGCCGATCATCCGAGCGGCCTTGTGAGGGTCGCGTGCAGAACAGAACGGGCACCCGAAGGTGCCCGTTGGATCACGCTGCTGCCAGCCAGCGGCCGGCACTACCAGACATCAGTAGCGGTAATGATCCGGCTTGAACGGACCTTCCACCGGCACGCCGATGTAGTCGGCCTGTTCCTGGGTCAGGGTGGTCAGCTTCACGCCGATCTTCTCCAGGTGCAGGCGCGCCACTTCCTCGTCCAGCTGCTTGGGCAGCAGGTACACCTTCTTCTCGTAGGTGTCCTTGTTCGCCCACAGGTCGATCTGGGCCAGGGTCTGGTTGGCGAAGCTGTTGGACATCACGAAGCTCGGGTGGCCGGTGGCGCAGCCCAGGTTGACCAGGCGGCCTTCGGCCAGCAGGAAGATCGCGTTGCCGTTCGGGAACACGTACTTGTCCACCTGCGGCTTGATGTTGATCTGCTGCACGCCCGGGTAGGCGACCAGCGCATCGACCTGGATCTCGTTGTCGAAGTGGCCGATGTTGCAAACGATGGCCTGGTCCTTCATCGCGCTCAGGTGTTCGATGCGGATGATGTCCTTGTTGCCGGTGGTGGTGACGTACAGGTCGGCACGGCCCAGGGTCGATTCAATGGTGTTGACTTCAAAGCCTTCCATCGCCGCCTGGAGCGCGCAGATCGGGTCGATTTCGGTGACCACCACGCGCGCGCCATAGGCACGCAGCGAAGCGGCGCAGCCCTTGCCCACGTCGCCGTAGCCGCAGACCACGGCCAGCTTGCCGGCCAGCATCACGTCCATGGCGCGCTTCAGGCCGTCGGCCAGCGACTCGCGGCAGCCGTACAGGTTGTCGAACTTGCTCTTGGTGACCGAGTCGTTGACGTTGATTGCCGGAATCAGCAGGGTGCCTGCCTGCGCCAGCTGGTACAGGCGGTGCACACCGGTGGTGGTTTCCTCGGAAACGCCCTTCCAGTCCTTGACCACGCGGCCCCAGTAACCCGGGCGCTCGGTGGCGACGCGCTTGAGCAGGTTCTTGATCACCTGTTCTTCGTGCGAACCCGACGGGGTGTTGACCCAGTCGCTGCCGTTTTCCAGCTCATAGCCCTTGTGGATCAGCAGGGTGACGTCACCGCCGTCGTCCACCACCAGCTCCGGACCGGTCAGGGTGCCGTCGGCCAGGGTGAAGGTCAGCGCGTCCAGGGTGCAGTCCCAGTACTCTTCCAGGGTTTCGCCCTTCCAGGCGAACACCGGGGTGCCGGTGGCGGCGATGGCCGCAGCGGCATGGTCCTGGGTCGAGAAGATGTTGCACGACGCCCAGCGCACGTCGGCGCCGATGTCCTTCAGGGTTTCGATCAGGACAGCGGTCTGGATGGTCATGTGCAGCGAGCCGGTCACGCGCACGCCCTTCAGCGGCAGGCTGGCGGCGTGCTTGCGGCGGATCGACATCAGGCCCGGCATTTCGTGCTCGGCGATGTCCAGCTCCTTGCGGCCCCAGTCGGCCAGGGAGATGTCGGCAATCTTGTAATCACCTTCGGTGGAGAAGGTCTTGGCAACAGCGTTCATTGAAAGCTCCGGTAATGGCATCGCCGGTGGGTGACGACCGTTGGTCGTCACACATGACAATGCGTCAGCCGGGCGCCGTTGGAACCATCCAGGCCACCGAGCCTGGCCGTCCAGGCAAAGCCGGTCCGGTCGCAGCGCCCCTCGGTGAAGGAGGCCGCCATTATATCCGGTCACGCTGCAATGGCATGAAACACCGCGTTCCCCAACCATCGGCAGGGGGGCGGGGCCACAGCCCCCTGTTAAGGTCCAGTGTTCACCTACAACAGGAACGCACGATGGCACGCAGTGAACGTGGGCGCAGGGCGCGCTGGAACCGCCTGATCATGGGCGCAGCGATGCTGGCCGTGGCTCCGCTGGGGCTGGCCGCGGGCGCGGGCAAGGCAACCGCCCCGCAGACCGCCGCCAGCGCGCCGCTGGCCGGTTACCAGCTGCCCTCCGCACGCCTGCAGGCGGTGGTCGATGCGCCGCGCGCGCCCACCCTGAGCCTGTCGCCGCGTCGCGACCTGGCGGCACTGCTGCAGACCCCGTCGCTGGCGGCAATCAGCGACGTGGCCCAGCCGGAGCTGAAGCTGGCCGGCGTGCGTATCCATCCGGCCACGCATTCGGCCAGCCGTTTCAGCTTCGGCAACAAGCTGTGGCTGATGAACATCGCCGACGGCAAGGAGCGTCAGATCAGCGGCCTGCCGCAGCCGCTGTCGATTGCGTCGATGGCCTGGTCGCCCGACCAGAAGTACCTGGCCTTCAACCAGGTGCAGCCGGCGACCGGCATCAACGAGCTGTGGCTGGTGGATATCGCCAGCAACAGCGCACGCAGGCTGGTAGGCAATCTCAACACCGTGTTCGGTGACGGTTACCAGTGGCTGCCGGACAGTCGTGGCCTGCTTGCCACCCTGCAGCCGGGCGGGCAGGGCGCTGCACCGGCCGCCGATGGCATCCCAACCGGGCCGGCCATCCAGCAGACCGAACCTGCGGCCGGCGTGCGCTCGCTGCGCACCTACCAGGACCTGCTGAAGAACGAAGCCGACGCGCGCCAGTTCGACTACTACGCCAGCGCACAGCCGGTGCGCGTGGCACTCAATGGCACCACCACCGCGCTGTCCGGCGCCGGCATCTACCTGGACCTGGATGTGTCGCCGGATGGCAATTACCTGCTGGCCGAGCGTGTGCTGCGTCCGTACTCCTACCAGGTGCCGGCCGACGACTTCCCGCGCCGCATTGAAGTGCTGTCGGCCGCCGACGGCTCGCTGCAGCACACCCTGGCCGAACTGCCGCTGGTGGAAGGCCTGCCCACCGGCAACGATGCCGTGCCGACCGGCGTGCGCCGGGTCAGCT
>NZ_RHPP01000044.1 GCF_003935715.1 Stenotrophomonas sp. 278
GCGGCACGAGCGGATGTGTTTGACTACATCGAGCGACGCCACAACCCTAGGATGCGCAGAAGGGTCGCCAAGCAGGATCAGAAGGTTGCAGCTCTTTTAGAACCGTCCGTGATATCGGGGTAGAACCCTGCTATGGCATCTTGTCGATCGCCTCATTGCTCTCGGCGAGGACGGCGCATTCGACTAGGCCAGGCGCTGGCTGCCTCGCGCACGCTCGAACGCATCACTACCCAACCGTCAGCACGATCTTCCCGCGCGTCCGGCCAGCCTCAGACAGCTCCAGCGCTTTCGTTACCTCAGCAAGAGAAAACACCGCTTCAACGTGCGGGGTAATCTCTCCCCTCTCGACCAACGCAGTGATCTCCCTGAGGCTGTCTGCGTCCGGTCGGGTAAAAGATCGCTTGACGGTCACGCCAAAACGCTCAGCTTCATCCTGGGGGAAGGCCACAATGGTCACCATGCGCCCGCCCTTCCGCAGGACCTTGAAAGCCCGCTGGAAGGTGTCGCCACCCATCGTATCTAGAACCACATCCACGTCACGAACGGCTTCCTCGAACGGCTGCTGGGTGTAGTCGATGAATTCGTCAGCGCCCATGCCTCGGACAAACGCCTCGTTCCGCCCAGACGCCACGGCGATGACGTGCGCGCCATGCGCCTTCGCCAACTGGACGGCCAGAGAACCCACGCCGCCAGAGCTGTTCGTGATCAGAAGTCGCTGGCCGGCCGATAGCCCGGCTTCATTGAACATCGCTTGCCAGGCTGTGGTGCCCGCCAGGGGCAGCGCGGCTGCCTGCATAATGTCGAGATTGCCTGGCGTGCGGGCCAGATGGCTTGCCTGAGCGATGGTGTACTCCGAGAAGCCGCCTGATGAGACCATGCCATACACCAGATCGCCTTCCCGGAAACTGTCCACGCCGGGGCCCACCGCCTCGACCGTGCCAACCACCTCGCTTCCCAGGTGAATCGGAAGCGTCATTCCCATGCGCTGCCCTGCTCCGCTCCGGATCTTCCAGTCGATGGGATTTACGCCAGCGGCACTCACCTTTATCAGGACCTCGCCCGGTTCGGGCATGGGCCGGGTTACCTCGGCAAGATCGACCTGATCGTTGGATCCGTATTCCCGGATAAGCACACTCTTCATTTTCATCGTTTCAATCTCATTCGTCTGGCCCTCAATGCATGCCAAGGCCGAAGTGGCTGGTATGGATGTACTCAGGAAGCCAACGGAAACCGCGCGAGGACGCGGGGCACCATTGGCGCGATCTCTCGTGCAAGGAAGCCCAATGCGCCGACGGATCGGCCGAGCATGCGTCCCGCCTCACCGTGAACCCAAACTCCCCAAAGCGTCGCGTCGAGCGCGGGCATGCCGCGCGCCGCGAAACCGGCGATGAGTCCCGCCAGCACGTCGCCTGAGCCCGAGGTGCCAAGTCCGGAGACGCCGCCCCTGTGCAGCCAGACGCTGCCATCCGGCCCGGCGATCCAGGTGTCTGGTCCTTTCAGTGCCACAACGCTGCGGGTGGCTCGCGCCATCCTGAGAGCATGTTTCTGTGGGTCGGCAAGAATGGCATCCTTCTCCGCACCGCACAGCTGTGCCATCTCTCCCGCATGCGGGGTCAGGATGAACGGTCGTCCGGCGGCGGCCTGCAGACCCTCATGCAATGCGCCGGCATCCATCACGACCGTACCTTCCAGTGCTGAAGCGCGTTGCGTCAAGCGGGTCAGGAACCTGGAGGGCCGCATGCCCGGCCCGATCACGACGGCACCGCAGGTATCCAGAGCGGCTTCAAGGTCGCTCGCGCTCGCCGCCAATTCACCGCGCGCGCTTTCGCGCATGCCCAGCACCAGCGCTTCGGGAACGGCCAGCGCCATCGCCGTAGCCACGCTCTCTACAGTTGCGATCTGCAGCTTGCCTGCACCTGCCCGAAGAGCAGCTTCGCCGGCCAGCAACGCCGCGCCGGGCACTTGGCGGGATCCGCCAACGACGCAGACCCGCCCCCTGTCCTCCTTGTCGCGGCCAGGTGCCGGCAGGGGGCGCTTGCGCAGCACCGCCGGCGTTACTCGCTGAACCGACGGGCGCGCCATCTCACCGGGCTCCAGCGGGCTGGTCAGGCGAAGCAGTGGTGGGGGTGTCTGCCAGTTCAGGCGGGATGAAGTTGGCGCGAGCCAAGGCGAGCCGACCATCCTCGACAACGTGGTACTCGGTGACGCCGCAATTGGGCACATCGCCTTGGCGGTCAATGTCGAGGATGGTCTGCTCGTCCATGCCCTCCAGCAGGTACCGCATGCAGTTCACGATCACCTGATGGGCGACGATCATCACGCGAGCGCCGGCGTGGTTTCGCTGAAGATCCCCCACCACGCCGCGTAACCGCAGGATCACATCACACCAGCTTTCGCCACCCGGTGGGCGGAAATAGAACTTTCCAACCAGCCGCCGCTGTGCGGCCAGTTCAGGGAAGGTGGCGACGATGCCGCTTGAGGTGTAGCGGTCCAGAACGCCGAATTCCTTCTCGCGCAGCCGCTCGTCAATGACCAAACGGTGGTCGCCCCCCAGGGCGTCGGCCACGGCCTGGGCGGTCTGCCGTGCACGCACGTACGGCGAGGCCAGCACGACCTGAGGGCGTTGGTGCTCGGAAAGCCCTTCGGCCCAGGCGCCCAGCGCCTGAGATTGCCGCTGCCCCAGCGAGGAAAGCGGCACGTCCGCATCGCGGTGTTCCAGTTCGATCAGGGTAATGTTGTTCGCTTCTGCGTGGTCACGCGCTACATTTCCGGCGCTCTGGCCATGCCGCACCACCCATATCCGCTCCGGCCACTGCGCGGTGACCCCTTCCATCGCACTGCTCTTCTGCACATGCGGCTCCTGCTTGATCAGTGTGGCTGTTGTAGCGGGCGCGCGGTCTTTCAAACGTGAACTCGATGTCGCCCCCATCCCTGGTTCCCCATATTGCGCCCAGCTTTTTTGGGCCGCTCTTGCCTCACCCTTTCGGGGTAGGCGGGAGCCCGAGGAGGCAGGCAGACTCATTCCTTCACCTGACAAAGGACAATCCGATGAGCGCCTCCAATCGCAAGACGGCCAGCTTCGGCGTGCCGTGGGAATCTGCCTATGGTTACGTGCAGGCCGTGCGCGTTAATAATTCGATCTTCGTGTCAGGCCAGCTTTCACACACGCCGGAGGGACAGCTGGTAGCGCCGGCCGCTCTGGGTGCTGATGGAAAGCCTGCCAGCTTCGACACCATGGAGGCGCAAATGAAGCGCACCTATGAGAACGCGCAGGTGTTGCTGGCAGAACTAGGCGCATCACTTGCGGATGTTGTGGAAGAAACCCTGTTCGTGATCGATGTGCCTGCTGCGTTTGCCGCGAGCGGAAAAGTCAGGCCTGTCGTCTACGGTCAGGCTGTCCCACAGGTAGCCAGCAACCTTATCGGGGTTTCCTCGCTAGCCTTCCCTGAACAGCTGATCGAGATTGCCCTCCGCGCTGAAGTGCAGTCTTAGCCCTCAAGGAAGACCCGCATTAGAACAACCCAGCCTGGGCCGGCGGATAAACCAACGCCTGCCCTGCCCCCTGTGCCATCGGGCTCAGGGGATGCGGCTTGGGTGCTGCGTGCGACACGATGTGCAACACCGCATGCCCCCTGTGCGTCAGCAGGTCGGCGATGAGCCGTCGATGGCAGCGCCACCAAGGACCTTCCGCGCACATCAGCGCCGTTCGGTGTTCTCTCGCCAGCGCGAGAAGCTTCTCCAGCCCGCTCGCAAACTCGGCGGACGCCATGTGGTCCGCGTAGCCTTGGAAGGCGGGGACGTCCCATGCTCCATTGGGCGAGCCGGGCTGCACCTTACGCCGTCCACCCAGCTCAGGAATCCATTGATACGCCATCCCTTGGGCCGGTAGCGCTTCGGCCATGCGCTCCGATGCGAACCAGGGGTAGCGACGCGAGCCGGGAAACCGCCGCACGTCCGCTATGGCGGATATACCTTGCGCCGACAGCAGTTGTAAGAACTCGTCCCAGGGGCGAGTGGAATGCCCGATGGTCCAGACAGTCGGCGCTGTGGGGGGAAGGTCGTTGCATTGCATGAACTTATGCGGCGTGCGTACGCATCAGCATTGCGAGGGGCCGCAGGTCACCAGGCAACCAAGGCTGGCCTGGCCTCTGGCGCCACAGGGCGAGCAGCGGGCGACATATACGCCATCTCACCTGCGGCGGCGATCAGCTTCAGGAGGTTGGCAGCCACGGGACCTTCGGCCTTGCGCATGCCTGCGAAATGAACCCATTCACCTTCTACTTCCACTTCTACGCCGGAAAACTTCGGGCACTGACGTGTCAGTGCGCGCAGATTCTGGACCCACGTCTCGCAGGGGACGGCGTCCAGCTGAACCACGGTTGTGCGGTCGCCGACATACAGATCGGACATTTCCATCCGGGTCACGCGCGGCGTGGCGGCTTGGAACTGTGGATAAGCACTCATGAGAATCTCCTTGCAGAACTGGTGGTGACTATCCACCTCAACCGGGCGCATAACGCGTCAGCGCGGCGTTAGTAGTCTGTCAAATCTGCCGCCTCACGGATCCTTCGTGAGACGGCATTCACTAACCGGAGCGCGGAGCCGCTGGCTCATTCCCCCCTTGCGGCACTCTCGATCAGCCGTGCAGTCACATCCGGGTGCGAAACCATGACCACGTGCGACGCCCCCGGCACCACCTCGGTCTTCCTGGCATGCGCGCGCTCGGCCATGAAGGCAATGGCCTTCGGCGGAATGTTGAGGTCTTTGTCGCCATACACAAACCAGCTCGGAATGGAGGTCCAGGCCGGCTTGCCGGAGGCTTCGTTCAGCGCGGCATCGGTAATCGGCCGCTGGGTGGCGGCCATCAGAGCGGCCTCTGCCGCCGGCACGTCCGCAGCAAACTGATGGTGGAACTTGTCCTGCTGGATGTAGAGATCGTTACCCCCCGTGGTCAGCTTCACCGGCGGCGCGATCGCCGGTCCCAAAGTGCTGCCCGGGAACTTGGCGGAAAGCCCGGCCGCCGTCTCGCCCGCGTCGGGCGCGAAAGCGCTGACGTACACCAATGCCTTGACGTTGGCGTGGTCCCGCGCCGCCTCCGTGATCACGCTGCCGCCATAGGAATGGCCGACCAGCACTACGGGGCCCTTGATGCTGTCGAGGGCGTTGGCCACGTAGGCCCCATCGCTGGCGACGCCACGCAGCGGATTGGCGACCGCCAGAACCGGGAAACCGTCCTTCTCCAGGATCCGGATCACGCCGTTCCAGCTGGACGAATCGGCAAACGCTCCGTGCACCAGCACGATGGTGGGTTTCGCGGTTTCTGCAAGCGCGCTGGGGGCGATAACAGTCGCAACGCCCAGGGCGAGTGCGGTAAGCAGGTTCTTCATGATGCTCTCCTTTGTTTCGTTGGGGATCAGGCGGGGAAATCGCAGGTAATACTCAGCTCGCGCCATTGGGCGAGTTCTTCAAGGCGTGTGCGTTCGACCTGCTCGATGGCACGCACCGCATCGCTGCCGAGCGCCAGTCGCAGCGGCGGGGCGTCCATTGCGGCGACTTTGAGGACGGCCTGCGCTGCTCTTGCCGGGTCGCCAGGCTGGTTGCCGTCGTAGGCACGCTGCATACGGGCGGTTGCACCCACCACCGCGTCGTACTCCGGGCGACCCTCGCTCAGTGAGGTTGAGCTGCCGGCGAAGTCGGTCCGGAAACCACCCGGTTCGACGATCGTCACGTGTACGCCGATCAGCTTCATCTCCAGTGCCAATGACTCGGAGAAGCCTTCGACGCGCCACTTGGCCGCAGAGTACGCGGCACGGCCTGGTGCACCGATGCGGCCGCCAACCGATGAGAATTGGAGGATGTGGCCGCTTCGCTGTTCGCGCATCAGCGGAATGGCGGCCTTCGTCATGATGACGGTGCCGAACAGGTTCGTCTCAATCTGTTGGCGGAAGTCGTCCAGCGTGACGTCCTCCACGGAGTTGATGTTGCCGTAGCCGGCATTGTTCACCAGCACGTCCAGCCCACCGAATGCATCAATGGCGACCTGGACGGAACGCTCAGCGGCAAGCGGGTCGGTGACATCAAGCGATACCGCCCTCACCTGGTCTCCATAACGGTCCACCAGATCCTGCAGGTCGGCGGCGTCGCGGGCGGAGGCGACCAGGTAATTGCCCGCCTCCAGCACGGCACTGGCCATGGCCCGACCCAGGCCGCGTGAGCTTCCGGTGATCAACCATCGTTGTGACATGACTGCGTTCCTCATGTTTACGGGCGGCATCTAACCAGCGCCATGGGCGACTGGCGATAACACGTTGGTATGTAGGGACCGTAGGCGGCGCGGATTAGCCAGCGCCAGGCATACACGACGGTGTAGGGGCCTATACCTAGGGACTATTTGAAACTCGGGTTCCGGCGAATAGCGTTCACCGGCACGGACGGCAGCTTACGCCGGGAAACAACGGTTACCAGTGCGAGTTTGTAACGAACTGTAGGCCCTGCCTGGTTGGACAAGATCGCTTACGAATCCAATGGATTATCGATACGCAGGCGATACATCAGCGCTGTGAAATGGCTCCAACGCCGATGCAGGCCGCACCTTGCCGCATCACCGGCGCGATTCCATCCCTTTATGGAGAACGCGATGTCGAAGTTCGAATCCGAAGTCGTCCCCGATCCAGCGCGACGCCGCCTGCTGGCCACCGTCGCCGTGGCGAGCGCCACCGTTGCCCTGCCCGGCTTACTGCCTGCGGGCACCGCGCAGGCCGCAACAACCGCCGTCACGCGAAAGGCTGTTGGTACCAGTGATGCGATCCGCCCGTTCCAGGTGCATCTGCCCGAAGCCGACCTCGTCGACCTGCGCCGGCGCGTGCGCGCCACGCGCTGGACCGATCGCGAGCTGGTCGCCGACGATTCGCAGGGTCTGCAACTGAACCGGTTGCAGACCCTGGCCAGCTACTGGGGCGGCGGCTACGACTGGCGCAGGCTGGAAGCGCGGCTCAATGCCCTCCCCCAGTTCATCACTGCCATCGACGGCGTGGACATCCACTTCATCCATGTGCGTTCGCGTCATCCGGGCGCGCTGCCGGTGCTGCTCACGCATGGCTGGCCCGGCTCCATCCTTGAGTTCGTCGCTGCCATCGGGCCGCTGACTGACCCCGTTGCCCATGGCGGGCGCGCGGAGGATGCCTTCGATGTGGTGATCCCATCCATTCCGGGTTACGGCTTCTCCAGCATTCCCACCGAACTGGGCTGGGGTCCGGAGCGCGTCGGCCGCGCCTGGGACACGTTGATGAAGCGCTTGGGCTACGAACGCTATGTGTCGCAGGGCGGTGATCACGGTTCGGTGATCTCCGATGCGATGGGCCGCAATCCCCCGTCTGGCCTGCTCGGCATCCACCTGACCATGCCGGCCACCGTTCCCGCCGAGCTGGTGCCCGCCATCAACAGTGGTGCACCTGCGCCAGCGGAACTGGCGGCGGACGAGCTGCGCGCGTTCACCGCGCTCAGTCAGTTCTTCGGCCGTAACGCCGCCTACGGGGCGATGATGGTCACGCGCCCGCAGACCATCGGGTATGCGCTCAACGACTCGCCCATCGGCCTGGCCGCGTGGATGTACGACAAGATCGCGCAGTGGACGGACAGCAACGGCATGCCCGAAGCCGTGCTCGGCCGCGACGCCATTCTGGACGACATCAGCCTGTACTGGCTGACCGGGACCGCAACCGCGGCGGGCCGCTTCTACTGGGAAAACAACAACAACAACTTCAGCGCCGCCGCGCAGAAGACCACTCAGATCACCGTGCCGGTGGCCGTTTCAGTGTTTCCGGCCGAGATCTACCGCGCGCCACGCAGCTGGACCGAGCGCGCCTATCCCACGCTGTACTACTTCAACGAAGCCTCCAAGGGCGGCCACTTCGCCGCCTGGGAGCAACCGCAGCTCTTCGCCAACGAACTTCGCGCCGCGTTCCGCCCGCTGCGCACCTCGCTCTGATCGCCGACACATCCCTTTCGTAACAGGAGAACGACCATGGATTCGTCCGACCCGACCTCGCGCAAGTCCTCCCGCCTGGCACCGATGCTGTTCGCTGCCCAACTGCTGCTGGCCGGCGGTGTCGCCGCTGCCGCCCCCTCCCCTGCCCCTGCCACGACAAGCACCCACGGTGCCCTGGTAGCTGACAAGCACGTCGACGCGGGTGACCTTAACGTCGGCTATGCCGAACTGGGCCCGCCCAAGGGCGAGGTCATCATCCTGCTGCACGGCTGGCCGTATGACATCAACGCCTATGCGGACGTCGCCCCGCGACTGGCGGCGCAGGGTTACCGCGTGATCGTGCCGCACCTGCGCGGCTACGGCAGCACCACCTTCCGTTCGGCGGACGCGCCGCGCAACGGCGAACCGGCGGCGCTGGCGTCCGACGTGATCGCACTGATGGACGCCCTGAAGATCAAGCAGGCCAATCTGGCCGGCTTCGACTGGGGTGCGCGCTCGGCCGACATCGTCGCCGCCTTGTGGCCCGAACGGGTCAAGTCGCTGGTGTCGGTCAGCGGCTACCTGATCGGCAGCCAGGAGGCGGGACAAAAGCCCTTGCCGCCGGCGGCGGAGCTGCAGTGGTGGTACCAGTTCTACTTCGCCACGGACCGCGGCCGCGACGGCTACGCGCAGAACACGCATGACTTCGCCAAGCTGATCTGGAAGCTGGCATCGCCGCAGTGGCAGTTCAGCGACGCGACCTTCAACCGCAGTGCCGCCGCGCTGGACAACCCTGACCAGGTCGCCATCGCCATCCACAACTACCGCTGGCGCCTGGGTCTGGCCGAGGGCGAGCCGAAGTACGCGACGCTGGAGCAGCGCCTGGCGCAGCTGCCGTCGATCAGCGTGCCGACCATCACCATTGAAGGCGATGCCAACGGTGCGCCGCATCCGCTGCCGGAGGCCTATCGAGCCAGGTTCACCGGCAAGTATGAGCACCGCACCTTCACCGGTGGCATCGGGCACAACCCGCCGCAGGAAGCGCCGGTTGAGTTCACCCAGGCCGTCATCGACGCCGCTCACCTGTAAGGAGTACGCGATGAAAACCTTTCGTGTTGCTGTGCTGTCGGGTGTCGCGGGCGTATTGGCGCTCGGTACTGGATACATGGCCTTCGCCGATGCGCCGGCCGGCCCGGTCTCACCGATCTATGGCGTGGGGCTGCCGGAGGGCTACCGCGACTGGCCGCTGGTCGCGCCCGCCCAGGAAGCTGCACCGCTGGATGAGCTGCGCGTGGTGGTGGCCAACCCGACCGCTTTGCATGCCTATCGCCAGAACGTCCGCCCGTTTCCGGACGGCAGCGTTCTGGTCAAGTTGGCCTGGAAGCATGAGCAGTCGCCGGACTTCGCGCCGGCCTCCATCCCCGGCGCGGCCACCACCGTGCAGGTGATGGTCAAGGATTCCAAGCGTTACGCCGCCACGGGTGGCTGGGGCTACGGGCGCTTCATCAACGACCAGCCTGCCGACGAGGCGCAGCATCAAACCTGCTACGCCTGCCACTCGTCGCGGGTCAAGGATCGGGATTACGTGTTTACGCGTTACGCGCAGTGAGCACGGATTCGGAGATCCGCCGGAGGTTACGCCAGAGGTAGGCGACGCGACGCTTCTGTAGAGCCGGGCTTGCCCGGCTGCTCTTCGTCCCGACGAGTCGCGGATTGAGGCCACATCTTAGGGGTGGCTCGGCAAGAGCAGCCGGGCAAGCCCGGCTCTACCAGAGCAGCCGGGCAAGCCCGGCTCTACCAGAGCAGCCGGGCAAGCCCGGCTCTACGAAGCGGGCTGTGTTGTGGCAACGCGCGGCTGAAGGGCTCAGAAGTCGTAGCGAACGCCAATCACCATGTTGCGACCGCGCAGCGGCGACTGGTCCTTCACGAACGAGGTGTGCACGTACGCGGTTTCGTTGAGCAGGTTGTTGGCGCGGACATAAAACTCCGCGGACTGTCGCGGGGTCAGTTCCAGGCGATACGAGAGGGTGGCATTGAGCATGTCGTAGCCACTGGTCTTCGTCTCGTAAGACGCGATTCGATCCTGCGAGAAGGTGTGGTAGTACTCCGCGTCCACCGCGAACGGCCCACTGCTCCACTGGTGGCGAACACCCAGGCGGCCCGGCGGAATGCGCGGCACATTGTCGTCCTCGGTCTTCAGCTTCGCGCGGACGTAGTCGCCGAACAGCGTCAGCCGATTGGCGTCGTTCAACTGGAAGCTCACCTGACCATCGACACCCCGGAAGGTCGCGTCGGCGGCGGTATACAGCAGGTAGTTGTGTGGAACACCCGTCTCGCTGTCAGTTTCGATCAGGCGCGCAAAGACATAGTCCTCGATGTCCTGGTAGAACACGCCGACTTCAAACTCAATAGGTCCCCCCACCTTGCGCAGGGTCAGGTCAGCAGACCGGGTGGTCTCCAGCACATCGGTCCTGCTTTCCGGGAAGGTGCTTGACGCACTGCGAGACCGGGCAAGGCCGACCTCGTAGCTGTTGGTGGCTAGGTTGTTGCCGTAGGCATACAGTTCCCGAACACTCGGCGCACGCTGGGTGCGACCAAGAGAAAGAGACGTGGAGTAGCCGCCGTCCAGATTCCACGTGGCCCCGATGGAGGCAGAGAACGGGTTGACCTTGGCCGGCGGGTTCTTCTTCACGAAGTCGGTGATCAACTCATTGGACAGGTAGGAATACCAGTCCGGTCCATACCATCCAGCAAACAGCGCCTTGTACTCGTCATCAAAGGCATGAAGGAAGGCTGGAGTGCCCACCGTGGTTTCCCGCCAGTCCTTGCGCATGGCGATGCTGAAGTCCACCGCCCGAACGCTCGACGCTCACTGAGGAAAACGGCCTTGTTCTTCGTGTCGTGATGCCTGACAGACTCCAGCCCATAACCGTTCTTGGGGAACGGCACGTGCATGTTGTTGACGTTCAGTCCGCTGAAGGTGCCGTCCGTGTATTGAACGCCCAACGTGCCCGAGAAGCCCCACAGTGGCTTGTGAGTCAATTCCAGCCGCCCGTCGTCCACCTCGTTGGTGTAGCGATTGAAGTAGGCGGGGCCGTCAATCTCATCGTGCTTGTAGTCCGTGGTCGAGAGCCGCAGGCGAACGTGATCAAATCCGGGCAGCGGATCGTCGTAGTCCGCACGCAGGTCAGTGCGCTCACTACGCAGGTTGATCCAGGCGGTATGGTCGTCCGAGGAGCCGAACGGGTCCTCGTAGGCTCCATGTGCAGCGCAGTGCAGATCAATGCCATGCGTGTGGCAGACGCCATTGGCGTGGGAATGACCCGGCAGGCCGTACTTGCTTTCCTGCAGCGTGTGGGCGGCACCGATGTAGCCGTTTGCGGTTACCCATGACGCACCGAAAGAAGACGTCGTCCCTTCTGCGAATGAGTCCCTGAGCTGTCCGCCGGGAATGTCGTAGTCGTCACTCTGGTGCCTGGCAACTTCCGCGTGCAGCGCGATCTGGCCAAACCCTGCCGTCACGCGACCGATGCCGGTTTTTTCCTCGTCTCCGGAGCCCAGCCTGACCTCTGCGGCGCCGCTCACGCCATTCTCGGGGAGCCTTTTGGGCACGCGGCTGTCGATCAGGTTGACGGCTCCGCTCATTGCGTTGCCGCCGTACACAACGGCGGCCGGACCTCTGATGATCTCGACCGCGTCGAGCAGCATGGGGTCGGTGGCAATGGCATGGTCAGGTGAGACGGACGAGGCATCGAAGACGTTCGCGCCGTCGGAAAGGATCTCGATACGAGGAAGCGTCTGGCCACGGATGACGGGTCGGGACGCGCCGCCGCCGAAATTGTCCAGATGCACGCCCGGAAGGCCGTCCAGGGTTTCGCCGAGCGTGGCCTTGCGGCGATGTACCAGCTCATCCCCCGTCAGAATCTGCACAGGCAGCACGGTCAATGCCGGGTTGATCGAGCGTTCACCGGTCACGGTGAGCCTGTCCAGCTCTGTGGCGGTGCGTGGCACATCCTGTGCGGACGCCGCCGGGGGGGCGAGCATCACGCTCGCGATGGCAACGGTGAGGACGTGTTTCTTCATCATGTTTCTCTGCCTGGCTGGGTGGTCTGCGGCGGTAAGGGCGTCCTTCTCTGTTCCGTGACGCAGGCCACGTACGAGCCACAGGCCACCCTGGGGTGCCCCGCTGAAGAGACGAATCGCATTGCTCATCGGCTCCTGGATCAACAACGCGGCGGCGGGTGGCACTCCCCAATCCCAACTGCCGCCTCCCCGCAGGAGCCGAGTAGGGATGTTATAACATGACATTTTAGGCGTATAGAGGGCCGACCCGCGGTTGGTCTGGTGTGCCGTTGCGCGCAGTGCGCCCAACCTTGCGGCCTCAGTTCATTCTGGATATATTCTGGCAATACGTTGGAGAAGGAATATGAGCACGACGTCGCAACAGCGCGCACTCGCCAACTTCCGTGAACGACTGGCCAAACAGGGGCTCGTGCGCTTCGAAGTGACCGGGCGGGATTCGGACCGTGAGTTGGTGCGGGCCCTCGCCCGTCGACTTGCCGAGGGTGGTCCCAACGCTGATCGGCTGCGGGACACCGTAAAACGGAGCGTAGGTGGAGAGATGACGCCGAAGGGCGGCGTCCTGAAAGCGCTGCTCGCCTCACCGCTGATCGGCTCTGAACTCGACGTCGCCCGTCCTGATGAGGAAGGACGCAAGGTCGACCTTTGATGCGCTATCTGCTCGACACCAACATCATCAGCAACTTCACCAGGGCGACACCGTCACAATCGCTTATCGCCTGGATGGCAGAGCAGTCCGACGAGGATCTCTTCATCTCGACGCTGACCCTGGCCGAGCTTCGCCGCGGAATCCTGGAAATGCCGGCCGGAAAACGTCGAGATCAGCTCGAAGCCTGGTTCAACGGACCGCAAGGCCCCCAGGCCCTTTTCGCTGGTCGAATCCTCTCGTTTGATGATCAAGCAGGTCTGGTCTGGGCCGACCTTATGGCGGATGCCAAGTTGAACGGCCGTCCGCGCAGCGGTTTCGATACCATCATTGCAGCGATCGCGGCCGTCAATGGCTGCGTCGTGGTCACGGACAACGGGCGCGACTTCGCCGGCATTGAGGTCGTCAACCCGATCCGGGGAACAACTCATGAAAAGCAGGAATGACAGCGGCGCAGAGCCACAGAGAATGCGGTCTTTCCTTGCAGACACCTTGGCGCTTGTAATCTTCTTCACCATCACGGGGGCGTTGAACGAGCGTTTCGTTTCAAACATGACGTGGGAAGAGGTCGCTCACGCGCGTTTATTGGGCGCTGCGTTGATGGTTCCTGTTGCAAGGCCGTATGGGATGTGGCGCGACTTTCTGATGAGACGGGCGTCCACCGGTCGATGGTCCAGGTTGCTTTGGGACAGCACCGCCCTGGTCACGTTTCAGGTTCCCATCTACGCTGGAATCATCTTCGCCAGTGGTGCTTCCGGTAAAGATCTGGCATTCGGAGTGCTCGGTGCCACGGTGATCATGCTCGTATCAGGCCGACCGTATGGAGCCTTCCTCAACTGGGTGAGAGCCCGGTTCGGGCTGCCCCCTGGCGGGAGCAAGCCCATGAGCCTGCAGCATTGATGCCAGCGGCCAATTGCTCCGGAATCAACCCGTAGCGCGTGGCATGAACTTCCGGCGCATCATTTCACTGTATTCGGCCTCCGAGGCCGAGCGCCTGGCCTCAACCAGCGGCTTGATGTCATCGGTCGCCACGTAGCGCAGCTGCGTTGTGCCGTCTGTCACCGCGTCGAAGATGACCTTTGCGACGTCTGCAGACGTAGCCAGCCGGTTCGCGCGAAGGCCTGCGAATACCTCTTCGGTTCCGGCGATGAACGCTGCATAGTCATCGGGCGCGGCCGGTGCTTCCGCAGCCTCCTGAGCCAGCCGCTCGGAGAACTTCGTGTCCAGCACACCACCCGGCTCCACGATCTTGACGACGATGCCCTGCGACAGCAGTTCGTACGACAGCGACTCGGAGAATCCCTCCAGCGCGAACTTGCTGGCGTTGTAGGCGGAGATCATCGGCAGGCCGAAGACGCCGGCACCGGAGCTGACGTTGACGATGATCCCCTTGCGACGGGCGCGGAAGTGCGGAAGCACAGCGCGTGTGACCTCCATGACGCCAAACACATTGACGTCGAACTGCTCTTGTATTTTCTTGCGCGGTAGCGATTCGAATACGCCCCAAAGGCTGAACCCCGCATTGTTGACGACGGCATCGATGTGGCCGAAGCGGTTGATGGCGGTTTTCAGTGCTTCCTGAATGCTTTCCGCGTCCTGGACATCGAGACGTGTCACGAGCACGTTCGGTAGTCCGTCTAGTTCTGGGACAGCCGCGGTGTTCCGCATCGTGGCGACGACGTTGTGGCCCTTCGCGGCAAACAGCTTGGCGCTTTCCAGGCCAAAGCCCGAGGACGCACCGGTGATGAGGACGGTCGACATGGAAATTCCTGCATGTGGGGATGCAGGTAATCTAGGTTCGGCTCCACGGCACAACAATACGCCGCGCGTTGCATGCACCCATGAAAGAATCAGGACAATGGCAAGACCCGATATAGCTAACCTCAATGCAGTACTCAGCGTGGCCCGCCACCGCAACTTCAGGCGCGCTGCGGCGGAACTCGGCATGTCGCCGTCAGCCGTCAGTCACACGATCGCAGAACTGGAACATCGCCTGGGTATTCGGCTCTTCAATCGCACCACGCGCAGCGTGTCGTTGACGCCCGCGGGCGAGGAGTTCACTCGCCGGGTGGAGCCCGCACTGCAGGAGCTTGCGCTCGCACTCGACGCGATGAACCAGCATAGGGAAACCCCTTCCGGCAGGATCCGGATCAATACCTCCGTCGGCGGGGCGCACGTTCTGCTTGCCCCGATCCTGTTGCCTTTCCTGGCTCTCCATCCGGAGGTCCAGGTGGAGCTCGCCCTGGACAATGGTCTGATCGATATCGTCGACCAGGAGTTCGATATCGGCGCGCGGTTGATCGAAAGCGTGCCCAAGGACATGGTGGCGGTCCTGTGTAGTCCGCCCCTTCGCCTGGTCGTGGTGGCGTCACCGGGCTACATCGCCAAGCATGGGACTCCCTGGATACCTGAGGATCTGCTTGAACATGCGTGCTTCAGGATGCGATTTCCCAATGGTGGCGTCTACAAATGGGAATTCTCGAAGGACGGCGTCAAGAAGGAAATTGACGTGCGGGGACAGCTCAGCCTTTCCGGACATCAGGACCTCGCGCTGCAGGGTGCCATCGCAGGATATGGCATTGCGCTTGTCGCAGAACACATTGCACGACCCCATCTGGACCAGGCAGCGCTGGTGACAGTGCTTGACGACTGGACACCGCCCTTCCCCGGGCTCGCCCTCTTCTACCCGCCCGGCCGACCGATGACGGCAGCGGTGCGCGCATTCATTGAACATGCAAGGTCGCCTGACCACTGGCCGGCGTAGGTTCGGCGTAAGCTTCCATGTGCAGTCTGAGTGTCCTCGTGTCCTTCCGCTGGAGAAGCTACATGAACGCTTTCATGCCCGCTTTGATGTGTATCGGTCTGCTGAGCGCGTGCCAACGCGTAGAGCCAACGGAACCCGCCGTGGCACCGCAGGCTGAAACGCTCGCGCCCTCGCCCGCCACGCGCGCTTCTTCGCTGGTACTCGTTGGGACTGGCTATCCGACCGACGGAGCCCCCTGTCGCCGTCTCGGCGAGAGCGAAGCAACCTCGCAGTGGCTTGATCACACCGCAGACCTCGCCGGCTGCCCCGATCCCGCGTCCGCGTCTGCACTCGGCGGAAAGGTCCTCGCCACGATTGAAGGTATGACCGTGGTCTCGGTACCTCGCGGGTCGCCTGCCGAGACGCAGCCGGACGGCGGCACCAGCGGCCCGAAGCCTTGATCGTGGGCCGCTGATAGCCTCACGCGCAGGCAGGTGATTTCGGGGCGGCGATGCCGCCGCCCCGTCTACCTTCCGCTTACCTGGCCAGAACCAGCCTCCACCGATCCCCGGTGGCCTGGAACCGCACGACCGCCTCGGAGAGCGCCTCTCTCGACGGATTCCCAGCGAGCACAATCAGCTCCTGCCCGGTACCCAGGTACATCCGTCTACCCGGCTCCACCCCAAGATCACGAATCCACAGCCCGCGCGTTTTCATGCACGGCACGCTCGGGCATCCGGGATAGGTCTTCAGGCCTTCATGGTGAAGCGCGTTGATCATCACGCTCTTCGGTGCGCGCCAGAAGCGCCTGCGGAACTCGCGCTGCTCTTCGGTCAGGTTGGCCCAGTCGTTGTCCATTATGGTCTCCTCGTGGTGCTCCATCGCCAGGATGGCGGCTCAGAGCTGTGATTAGCGGTAGGACGTATTTCCGCAAGGGCGCTGCACATCGCTACCCAGCAGACATACGTCATCCAACTTGCAAACAACTAATCGAGGCTCTGACACCTGAGGCACGGCATGCGCCAGAAATGAGGATAGCGAAATCCTCAGTATTTCAACCGCTCGGCACGTGTGAGCAACAAGTTATCTAGGTCCCGGCGTGTTGGACGATGTCGCATCCAGCGCAAAGAGCGCTCGCTGCGTCGCATTCAAGAGGTTTCAACACGCCTAGGGTTGCGGTTCTTCGAGTGATGCCTCGAGCAGCATCACGTAGGTATCCAATCGAACTCTCATGCCGATCAGCACCCAACCCATCACATACAGCAAAACCAGCGCGAAAATGAGCAGCCCACCAACGAGGTTTACATCAAATGCCCCGGCCCAGTCGCCCCATTCCCAGTTTCGAAACTGCAGGTAGAGCGCAATCAGCAAAGGAAACGGCCCCATCTTCTGGAGGCCACCGTACATCAGGCCGGTGCGATCAATCATGCCGGTTCGAATTTGGCTGACGTAACGAAGCCGTTGCTGGCGCTCGGTCTGCGGGAACTCGCGCAGCAGTGCTACCAGTTTCTTCCAATGCTTGAACTCGTCATCCATTTCAGCGGCATGGGATAGACGCGGCTTTTTATATTGCCGCCCTTCCCTGGTCAGCATCAGTGCAAATGAGAGAGCAAAGCCGGTTACCTCAATTGCCAGGCAGGCCTTAAGTGCTGTCACCATCCAGAGGGCCGGCTGCATGATTGCCGGCAGTGAGGCAATGGCGAGGCCAATACCTGTGGCTGCAAGGCCGCCCAAGAACGAGCCGCGCTCCAGTCGTGATGCCTTTGGGTAGATGGTGGTCGAGGCGTTGGCCTGCACCTGGTGGTACAGCCAGGAGAAGGTCAGTTCGGCCTGGGGATCCGAGTTGGTCGTGGGTGCGCGATTGGCGACCTGCATATCCATTGCGGGTGATTCCTTCGGGCTTTTTGGGCCGTGTGCGTGTGTCGGTGCGAAATGACTGCGGGGCTATCGTACTGCGAGGATCCCTTGCTTGGCATTGGCCACGCCGAGCTGCCGCGTCGTGAATCGTTGTCTGCGTGGGCCGGCCAACGGCCGGCGCTACCGGACGGCGACGAGAGTGCGGCGTCACGACGGCAGCCGCGCGGCCCATTCACCGTAATGATATGCAATAACCTTACGTGGTAGGCTGCTCGCCCCCCTTCCCTCACGAGTGCCGCATTGACCTCCTCTACCCCCGTCGTCGACGTCCGCGCCCTGCAGGTGGCGTTCTCCGGTAAGCCCGTGATCAACGGCCTGAACCTCCAGGTCGAACCCGGCAGCATCTATGCCCTGCTGGGAGGAAACGGTGCCGGCAAGTCCACCACCCTCTCGGTGCTGCTGGGCTTCCTGAGGCCCCAAGCCGGGGAAGTCCGGGTTGCCGGGGTGACGCCCTGGGAAGATCCCGCCCGTGCCCGCAGCCAATTGGCCTACCTGCCGGAGAACGTTGCGCTGTATGAGCACCTGACGGCGGTGGAGAACGCGGATTACCTGCTCTCCCTGAGCGGCACTGCGGTTTCCCGCGATGCTCTGGTCGAGGCGCTGCGGGCTGCCGGGCTGCAGGAGGCAGCGTGGCATCAGCGGCTGGGGCGGTTCTCCAAGGGCATGCGGCAGAAGGTGGCCATCGCCATCGCACTGATGCGTCAGGTGCCGTTGTTGCTGCTTGATGAGCCTACTTCCGGGCTGGATCCGGGTGCCAGTGCGGATTTCCATGGGCTGCTTGAGTCTGTGCGGGCACGGGGTACGGCCGTGCTGATGGTGACGCATGACCTGATGGGTGCGGTGGAGGTGGCGGACCGGATTGGGGTGTTGGAGCGTGGAAGCATTGCGTATGCGTCCGAACGTGGGGCATTTGATCTGCCCGCCCTGCACGCCCACTTCTCCGGCAGGGCCACGGCGGCATGAGTGCCTGGGTTCTGGTAATGCGCAATGAACTGCGCGCCATGCTGCGGGACCGCACTGCAGTTGCGGGCATTGTGCTGCTGACCCTGTTGGCGGTGGCCGCTACGGCTGTCTCCTCGCACCACATGCAGTCGGCAGCAGAGTACCGGCAGCGCCAGCAGGCCGCCGCACAGGAGGCGTTCGACGCCCAGCCGGACCGGCATCCGCATCGCGTGGTGCACTACGGGCACTTCGTGTATCGGCTGCCCTCCGCGCTGGCGGCGTTTGATCCTGGGGTGGATCCGTTCACCGGCAGCAGCATGTTTCTCGAAGGGCATCGGCAGAACACCGCCAACTTCGGCGATGTGATGCAGAGCTCCATCCTCACCCGCTTCGGTCAGCTCACGCCGGCGTTCGTGCTGCAGATTCTGGCACCGCTGGTGCTGATTTTCCTCGGCCACGGCGTGCTGGCGCAGGAGCGCGAGCGCGGCACGCTGCGTCAGCTGATGCTTCAAGGTGCCTCGCTACGGGCGATTGTGGGAGGCAAGCTGGCTGCGCTGTGGCTGGTGTCGCTGGTATTCATGCTGCCGGCCTTCGTTGGGCTCGCGTTGTTGGCGATGGCACCTGAGGCTTCCGGCGTGGTGGCGACGGTGCTGATGCTCGGCTATGTGCTGTATCTGGGCAGCTGGTGCGCGGTGATTGCGGCTGCATCGGCACTGCTGGCACGCCGGCGCGATGCCCTGCTGGTGCTGGTGGCGGTATGGGCGGTCTCTGCCCTTCTGGTGCCGCGCGTGGCTCCTGATGTGGCCTATGCCGCCTACACGCTGCCGGACCGGCTGCAGACCGAGGTCGGCATCGGACGCGACCTGCGCGCACTGGGCGACAGCCATAATGCGGATGACCCCTACTTCTCCGCGTTCCGCCGCAGGGTGCTGGAACAGTACGGCGTGTCGCGCATCGAAGACCTGCCGGTGAACTACAAAGGCTTGCTGGCGGTGGAAGGCGAGCGGGTGACGTCCGCCCTGTTCAACGACTATGCCGAGCGCAGTGCCGAGGCGCAGCACAAGCAGAACGAGCTGGTGGGCCGCTTCGCGCTGCTCAGCCCGTCCATTGCCCTGCGTCAGCTTTCGATGGCTGCCGCGGCGACGGACCTGTCCGCGCACCTGCGGTTCCTGGATCAGGCCGAAGCGCACCGTTATCGCCTGGTCCAGCAGCTGAACCAGCTCCAGGCCGACGGCGTGAGTTACGCCGACGATACCGCCAAGGATGCGGGTGCTGACCAGCGCAAGCGCGTGGACAGCAGCCACTGGCAGGAGATTCCGCACTTCCAGTTCAGCCCGCCGGCGTGGACGACCGTGTTGCACAGTCTGTTGCCCGGCCTGTTGATTCTGTTTGGCTGGCTGCTGGCCACCCTGCTCGCGCTCGCCCTGAGCGCCCGCCGTCTGGAGGTGGCGCGATGAAACTGTGGAAGTACGAATGGACCCTGCTGCTGCGCTCCAAGGTGGCGGTGGCCGGCCTGGTGTTGCTGGCGGCGTTGACCGTGGCCAGCCTCATTTCCGGCGTGCAGCGGATCGACAGCCAGCGTGAGGCCATCGCCCGTATCGCCGGACTGCAGGCTGAAGACATGGCTGCGTTGGTTGCGAAGAATGGACCGTCGCAGGATGCAGGCACGGCGGCCTATTACTCCTTCCACCCCACCTGGAACCCGCCGTCACCGCTGGCGTTTGCTGCCGTGGGCATGCGGGACGTGGCCCCCTTTGTGCTGCGCGTGCGTGCATTGGGATTGGAAGCGCAGATCCACGATGGCGACGCCTTCAATCCGGAGCTGGCCCTGGCCGGCCGGTTCGACTTCGCGTTCCTGCTCACCTTCCTGGCCCCGCTTTTCGTGATCGTGCTGTTCCACGATCTGCGTTCGGCCGAGCGTGAATCCGGACGGGAACGAACCCTGGCCAGTCTGCCGGGTTCGCTCACCCGCCTGTATGGGCGGCGTGCGGTGGTGAGGGGTTTGGCCCTGACCGTCTCCCTGGGCGTTCCTTTTGCGGTGGTGGCGATCCAGCAGGGCGTGCCTGCCTTGCAGATCGTGGGCGTGCTGGGGTTGATGGTGGCCTACCTCGCCTTCTGGATTGCCGTGGCCCTGCTGGTGGCATGGCGCAGCTGGGCGTCCAGCACCAACGCCGCCACATTGGCCGCGGTGTGGGTCACGGTGGCGCTGGTGCTGCCGGCGCTGTCCAACGTGGCGATCGAGCGGGCTATTCCGGTGGAGCAAGGGGCCGAGATTGCGCGCGCTCAGCGCGAGGCAGTCAACGGTGCCTGGGACATTCCGCGCGAGGACACCATGCAGCGCTTCTATGCGAAGTATCCGGAATGGAGTCAGTCGGCACCGCTTGGCACCGCGTTCCACTACAAGTGGTATCTGGCGTTTCACCAGAACGGGGATGATTCGGTTGCGCCGATGAGCGCGGCGTACCGGGCGGGGATCGAGAAGCGTACTGATGCGGCGAATTCGCTGGGTTGGGTGCTGCCGCCGGTTGGGCTGCAGGCGGCGCTGACGCGGATGGCGGGGACGGATATGCAGGCGCACCTTGCCTATCAGGACCGGATTCGCGCGTATCACGCACAGCTGCGGCGGTTCTATTACGGGTTCCTGTTTGGGGACAGGCCGTTCCGGGAGGAGGATTACGGGCGGGCGCCGGAATTCACCCCGTAGAGCCGGGCTTGCCCGGCTGCCTTTGGCATCAAGCGCCCCAGTCTGGTCATCAAGCAGGGATCTGCGACATCCTTGAATGTGGTCGTGTGTCGATTTTTCTGCGAAGAGCAGCCGGGCAAGCCCGGCTCTACGGAACGGGGCATTCCCCCGGGCAGTGGGCAGGCGGGTGCGGGTTAACCAGTACAAACCACCAGGCGGCCCCGTAGTTCTACGGTGGACGCCATGCAGATGCAGCCGGAAAGTGGGGTGCACGGGCGGCCCCCTCCCCCGCCTCTGGCTCCACGATGGCAGATCTCCGCGATGTAAAAGATGCCCTGGCACTCGAGCC
Source organism: Stenotrophomonas sp. 278 (assembly GCF_003935715.1). GTDB lineage: Bacteria > Pseudomonadota > Gammaproteobacteria > Xanthomonadales > Xanthomonadaceae > Stenotrophomonas > Stenotrophomonas maltophilia_AH. The sequence goes on from NZ_RHPP01000044.1 coordinate 21,327, forward strand.
CCTTTCATTCTTGGGGGTTGGGGTCAGCCTCGGCGACGCCCTCGCCGGCGTGCTGGCGCTGCTGGTCACCTGGCTGCTGGCCAGCGCGGTACGTCGTGGCATCCGCAGGTATGGCAGCCGTCACCCCGACGCTAACCAGGCCACGCTGTACACCTTCTCGCGACTCCTCCATTACGTGATTCTTGGCTTTGGTGCCCTTGTCGCCCTCCAGGTCGCGGGTGTCCCGCTGAGCCAGTTTGCCGTGTTCACGGGTGCCATCGGCGTCGGCTTGGGCTTTGGCATGCAGGCCATCTTCAGCAATTTTGTTTCCGGGCTGATCCTGCTGTTCGACCGCTCACTGAGGGTGGGTGATTTCATCGAGCTGGACAAGGACACCCGGGGCGTCGTGAAGTCGATCGACATTCGTTCCACCCTGATCACCACCAACGACAACATTGATGTGCTCGTACCCAACTCGGAATTCGTGACCAAGCGCCTGGTCAACTGGACCCACGGCTCGCTCAACCGCAGGATCCGGATCGCATTCTCGGTGGATCTCGATGTCGACAAGGAACTGGTCAAGAAGGCCGCGCTGGATGCGGCCCTGCAGGTGCCCTTCACGCTGGCGGCGTCCGGGCCGAAGCGGCCGCAGCTGTGGCTGATGGGGGGCGAAGGCAGCTCGATGGACTACATCCTGGCCGTATGGCTGACGGAAGCGGCGTCGCGACGGAATTCGGCTGTGCGGGCAGCGTATCTGTGGGAGCTGGACAGTGCGTTCAAGCGCCATGGTGTGGTGAATGCCCTGCCCCGTAGCGAAATTCGTTTTTCCCGGGCGTCCGCGCGGTCGTTTGATGACACGTTTGAAGGGCGGGAAGCGGTCTCTGTGAACGACGCGAAGGAAGAGGCGCAGATGGCGGCGGAAGAGGCGCAATCGCGGACGTAGAGCCGGGCTTGCCCGGCTGCTTGGGGCTTTTGGGTGGCTTGGTTTGGCGGATCATGCGTGAAAAGCAGCCGGGCAAGCCCGGCTCTACGGCTGGCTTCGCCATATGTAACGTTGTGTGTTACATACTTGGGGTCATGCTTTGTGCCGAGTTCCCATGTCCACGTTCCAAGACGCCGCCGCCGTCAGCCGTTATCAGGAAACCGCCCAGGCCAAAGTGCCTGGCATGGCTGCCCTCCATCGCATGACCCATGTGCTTCTCGCGGAGTCAGTCCCGGCGCATGGCGACATTTTGGTATTGGGGGCTGGAGGCGGGCTCGAGCTCAGCGCCTTTGCCCAGGCGCATCCAGGTTGGCGCTTTGTCGGGGTGGACCCCTCTGCGCCCATGCTGGAGCTTGCGCGGGAGACGCTGGGTGCCGAGGGTTCCCGTGCCGAGCTGGTGGAGGGATTCATCGAGGATGCGCCGCTGCGGCATTTCGATGGGGCTACCTGCATTCTGACGCTGCACTTTCTTGACCGTGATGCGCGGCTGCGGACCTTGCGGGAGTTGTTCTTAAGGCTCAAGCCGGGTGGCGTGCTGGTGGTTGCGCACCACAGCTATGCGCCTGAGGAGAGCCTGCGTTGGCTTCGTCGTTCTGCTGCCTTTGCTTCGGCCAATGGCGTGGTGAGTGAACAGGATGAGGTTGGGATTGTCGCTATGTCGACCAAGCTGCCGGCGCTTTCCGCGAGAGACGAGGTGGCGCTTCTTGAGGCGGCGGGGTTTGAGGAGGTGGAGCTGTTCTACGCTGCGCTGAGCTTCCGGGGCTGGGTGGCGCGTCGACCGCAGGCTTAGGCGGCGCCGCGCTTTTGTAGAGCCGGGCTTGCCCGGCTGCTCTGCACTCACCAGTAATGTTGCTGAGGCATCCTTCGGTAGTTTCCCTGATGTCTCGTAGAGCGGATTGGCCTTGAATAGCCGCTCTATCGAGGAAAACGCCATGGCCAACGGCACTTTCGGTGGCTACATCGACCTGGACATCCGCCAGTCCAAACCTGACTGGCCGTCGTTCCTTGACCGCAAGGCCCCTGCGGGGGCCCCCAATGTCCTGGTCATCCTGTATGACGACACTGGACAGGCCGCCTGGTCCCCATATGGCGGCCGGATCGAAATGCCCACCTTGGACAGGTTGGCCCGCAACGGCCTGACCTATAGCCAGTGGCACACCACCGCCGTGTGTTCTCCCACCCGGTCCTGCTTCCTCACTGGGCGAAACCATCACCAGAACGGGTTCGGCACCATTGCTGAATCGGCTGCCGGCTTCCCCGGCTACGCCGGGCATATCCCGCCCGAGAACGCCACCATGGCCACCGTGCTGCGCGATGCCGGCTGGTCGACGCTCTGGGTAGGCAAGAACCACAATGTGCCGGTCGATGCGTTCGACATCGCGGCCAACCGGCGGCACTGGCCGTTGGGCCTCGGCTACGACCGCTTCTACGGCTTCATCGGCGGCGAAACCAACCAGTGGTTCCCTGAGCTGATCGAGGACAACCACTACGTAAGCCAGCCCTCCACGCCCGCAGAGGGATATCACTTCTCGAAGGATATCGTCGACAAGTCCATTTCCTTCATTCAGGACAGCCGTCAGTCCCGCGCTGACAAGCCGTGGTACCTGTGGCTCTGCCCGGGTGCCAACCACGCTCCGCACCACGCGCCGCAGGACTACATCGACAAGTACAAGGGAAAGTTCGACGACGGTTACGAAGCGTATCGACCCTGGGTGCTGGCGCGGATGATTGAGCGCGGCATTCTGCCCGAGGGCACCGCCCTGACCGACGTCAACCCGATGTCGGAGGGGACGTTCATTGAAGGCGACAGCGTGCGTCCCTGGGGCACCCTCAATGACGATGAGAAGCGGCTGTTCAGCCGCATGGCCGAGGTGTATGCCGCCTTCTCTGAATACACTGACGTGCAGATCGGGCGGTTGATCGACTATCTGGAAGAGTCAGGGCAGCTGGACAACACCCTGATCCTGTACTGCGCCGACAATGGTGCGTCAGGCGAAGGCAGCCCCGACGGGTCGGTCAATGAAAACCGGTTCTTCAACGGTTACCCGGACGATATCGCCTCGAACCTGGCCTTGATCGACAAACTCGGCTCACCCGACACCTACAACCACTATCCTACCGGCTGGGCGGTCGCGTTCAGCACGCCGTACCGCATGTTCAAGCGCTACGCGGGATATGCCGGCGGCACTTGCGATCCTCTGGTGATCCATTGGCCGCAGGGTATCCAGGCCAAAGGCGAGGTCCGCCACCAGTATCACCATTGCACGGACATCGTGCCGACCATTCTGGAATGCTGCGGCGTGGCCATGCCGGAGGTGGTGCATGGAGTAAAACAATCCCCCTTGCCCGGGGTGTCCATGCGCTACAGCTTTGACGACGCCCAAGCGGCTACCCGCAAGAAGACCCAGTATTACGAAATGCTAAGCACGCGCGGGATCTGGCACAACGGCTGGAAAGCGGCAACAGAGCACGGGCCGATGATCAACAAGGGGGCCTTCGAACAGGACCGCTGGCAGCTGTTCCACACCGACCAGGATCGCTCGGAGGCCCACGATCTCGCCGCCGAACATCCGAACAAAGTGGCCGAGTTGGCAGCGCTCTGGCTGGAAGAAGCGAAACGCTTCAACGTGCTGCCATTGAACGACTACGGCGTAGTTGGCATTCACTCTCTGGAATACAAGGTCGCCCCGCCCGCGGATGGCCGTTACGTCTACTACCCGGGCACAACCGAGGTGCCTGAAGCGTCTTCAGCGCGGACGCTGGGCACTTCCTTCCGCATCATTGCCGACGTGGAGTTTTCTGCGGATACGCAGGGGGTCATCGTTTCACAGGGCTCGCGATTCGGTGGCTACAGCCTGTTCGTGGCCAACGGTCAGCTTCAGTTCGTCTACAACTTCCTGGGGATCCCGCCCGAGCAGGTGCTGACAGCCGCTATCCCTGCGGAAGGCCGACACCTGGTGGGGGTGAGCTTTGACAAAAAGTCCATCAGCGAAAAGAACGAAGCCGTGGGGCGCATGACGCTGCACGTGGACGACCGCGTTGTGGCAAGCGCGGACTTCCGCACCCAGACCGGGCATTATGCGCTGGCGGGCGAAGGGCTCGCCGTGGGTTACGACAGCGGTGACCCGGTGTCTACCCGCTACCCGTCCCCGTCGGCCTTCAGTGGGCACATTCACAAGGTGACCTATGACATCGCCGACGATGGCTATGTAGATATGGAGCGGAAGCTGGCTGCTGCTTTGGCCCGAGATTAGGGAGGCACGTTTTAGGTTGATGCGAATGGCAGCCGGGCAAGCCCGGCTCTACGGGTTCGCCGTCGCTGAGGCATCGCCCCATGCTACGCTGGGCTGTTGCGCCTACCCTGCCCTGTCAATGACCGCCAAGCTCAAGCCCCGCTTTGACTCCCCCAATGCCGGCGCTGCCTTCCGTACGCTTTGGCCCCTCCTTGGGGTCATGCTGTTCTTCCTTGGCAGCGGTTTCCTGGCCAGCAAGAACATCCGCACCATCCGGGAAGGCAGTGCTGAGGTCATCCTCTCCCAGGAAACGATGACCGCCCTGGGCGACGTCCTCTCGGCCGTCCAGGACGCCGAGACCGGCCAGCGAGGGTACCTGCTTACCGGCAATGAGGCCTATCTGGAGCCCTACGAGACCGCGCTGCGCGATGCCAACACGCGGCTGGAAGCCATGCAGCGGGCGCTGGCGTACGACCCCGCCCAGAGCGAGCGGCTCCAACTGCTGAAGCGCGGGGTCCAGGCCAAGATGGAGGAGCTGCACGAGACCATCGAACTGCGGCGCACCCAGGGGTTTGAAGCAGCCCTGACCGTGGTCAACTCCAATCGCGGCAAGGCCGCCATGGATGACATCCGTGCACGCCTTACCGCGATGCGTACCATCGAGCTCGACAAGCGCGCGCAGCGCCTGGCAGAAATGGACGAGGCTTACAGCGCGGCGCTCACCACCGGTGCGGCCACTGCCGTGCTGGGCATCATTCTGACCACCCTCATCGCCTTCCTGCTTCGCCGCCACGCCAAGGCCCGCGACCGCAGCGCCTGGCTGCAGCAGGGCAGGCTGGAGCTGACCACTGCGACCGGTGGCGACCTGGACAACGATGTTCTGGCCAAGGCCAGCCTCGGCTTCCTTGCCCGCTACACCGGCGCCGAGGCCGGCATGCTGTTTGTGCCGACCGAAGCCGGCTTCCATCGCATTGGTGCCGTGGGCACCACTTCGGCCGTCGACATCCTCGAAGGCGGCGCGCTGCGACCGGCCGAGTCCCTGCTGGGCCGCGCCGTGGACGAGAAGCGCGTGCTGCTGGTATCGGACGTGCCGGCCGGCTACTTCACGGTCGGTTCGGGACTGGGACAAAGCCAACCCCGCCATCTGGTCATCGCACCTGCCATCCATGAAGGAGAAGTCACCGGGGTCATCGAACTCGGCTTCTTCGGCGCGGTACCCAGCGAGGTGGTTGAACTGCTGGAGATGGCCTCCGGTGACCTGGCCGTAGCCCTGCGTTCGGCCGCCTACCGGGCCAAGCTGTCCGAGCTTCTGGCCCAGACCCAGGCGCAATCCGAGGCCCTGCAGGTGCAGAGCGAGGAGCTGCGGGTTTCCAACGAAGAGCTGGAGGAACACAGCCGCGCATTGCGCGCTTCCCAGGCGGAGCTGGAAGAACAGCAGGCAGAGCTGGAACAGACCAACAACCAGCTGTTCGACCAGTCGCTGCAGCTGGAGGAAGAGCGCGACAAGCTCGCCCGCGCCAATGCCGGCATCGTGGCCGAAGCCAGCAAGGTGCAGCGTGCCAGCCAGTACAAGTCCGAGTTCCTGGCCAACATGTCGCACGAGCTGCGCACGCCGCTCAACTCCGCGCTGATTCTTTCCAAGCTGCTGGGCGACAACCGCGAAGGCAACCTGACCGAAGAACAGGTGAAGTTCGCCCGCACCATTCACTCCTCGGGCTCGGACCTTCTGAACCTCATCAACGAGATTCTGGATCTTTCCAAGATCGAGGCCGGGCATATCCAGGTGCATGCCGAGGCTTTCAGTGTTGAAAAGCTGCTGGGCGACATCGCCACGTTGCTGGGGCCGGTCGCCGCTGAGAAAGGTTTGACCTTGAGCGTCTCCATGGCTGACGGCTGCCCGCTGGTGATCGAGTCCGACCGCCAGCGCCTCGAGCAGATTCTGAAGAACCTGTTGTCGAACGCACTGAAGTTCACTGAGCAAGGCGGCGTTTCCGTGACAGCATCGGCGGCGCGCGATGGCCTGGTGGTGTTCTCGGTGACAGACACCGGCATCGGCATCGCGCCCGAGCAGCAGACGCGCATCTTCGAAGCATTCCAGCAGGCCGATGGCTCGATCAGCCGTCGTTACGGCGGCACCGGGCTGGGGTTGTCCATTTCCCAGGAGCTGGCTCGATTGCTGGGCGGCAACATCACCGTGGACAGTGAGCTGGGCAAAGGCAGCTGCTTCCGGGTGACGGTTGCAGGTCGGCTGGTTCCCGCAGAGCAGCATGCGGCTCCCGTCGTCGAGCGCATGCCAGTACCGGCGCAGGAGGCCCGCCCGGTGCCGGTTGCCACGCGCAACAATGGACGCGGGCTGATTCTTATCGTCGAGGACGACATCGCATTCGGTGAGATCGTGCGCGATCTGGTCACTGAAATGGGCTTCAGTGCGCATCTGGTGCACAACGCCCGCGATGCTCTCGCGGCCACGCGGGCAGAGCTGCCGCATGCCATCGTGCTGGACATCGGCCTGCCCGACCAGTCGGGGCTTTCGGTACTGGACATTCTCAAGCACGACATGCGCACCCGGCATATTCCCATCCACGTGGTGTCTGCGATGGACCACTCGCACAAGGCGCTGTCCCTGGGTGCTGTAGGTTATCTGGGCAAGCCGGCCACCCGCGACCAGCTGGCCGACGTGCTCGATTCGCTGGAGCGCCGGCTGCTGCAGCGGCCGCGCCTGGTGCTGGTGGTGGAGGATGATGCCGTCCAGCTGGACGCCGTGCGTGAACTGCTGGCGGGCGCCGACGTGGAGACGGTCGGTGCCGGGTCCGCCTCGGAATGCCTGGAGGCACTTTCGCAGCACACGTTCGACTGCATGGTGCTGGACCTGACCCTGCCCGATGCTTCCGGCTTCGAGCTGCTGGAGATGCTCAGCGAGAAGAGCACGCACGCTCTGCCCCCGATCATCGTCTACACCGGACGGGTGTTGTCGCCGGCGGAAGAGGTGCGTCTGGGCCGCTATTCCAACTCCATCATCATCAAGGGTGCACGTTCACCCGAGCGGCTGCTGGATGAGGTCACCTTGTTCCTGCACCAGGTGGTCAGCAACCTGCCGGAATCCAAGCAGGGCATGATCCGCATCGCGCAGCGCCGGGATAGCGCGATGGAAGGCAAGCGCGTGCTGGTGGTGGAGGACGACGTCCGCAACATCTATGCACTGATGAACGTGCTTGAGCCGCAGGGCTGCAAGGTGTCCATTGCCCGCAATGGGCAGGAGGCCATCGATGCACTGAAGGGTGCTGTTGATGGTCCCGATCCCATCGAACTTGTGCTGATGGACATCATGATGCCGGTAATGGATGGCCTGACGGCTACCCGCGAGATCCGGCAGGATGCGCGCTTCCGTGATCTACCGATCATCGCGCTGACCGCCAAGGCGATGCCGGATGACCAGCAGCAATGCATCCAGGCCGGGGCGAATGACTATGTGGCCAAGCCGTTGGATGTGGACAAGCTGATTTCGCTGGTGCGGGTGTGGTTGATGGCGTGACACCTTGGTGCGGGCGTGATTGATGTCTGAAGCCCTGGCGTGGGTGTGACTGATGATCTGACCGCGTAGAGCCGGGCTTGCCCGGCTGGCATCATCATTCGCCAGCAAAGAGCAGCCGGGCAAGCCCGGCTCTACGGTGCACGTCGCCGTCTTTCAGGGCGGCCCGCCGGCGCGGTGCGCGGTGATGCCCAGCTCCCGCGCGAGGAACGGCGCTGTCCTGCTTTCTGGCGCGCGGGCGACCTCAGGCGGTGTTCCTGTTGCCACGATGGTGCCGCCCTCGCCTCCTGCGCCGGGGCCGACATCCATCACCCAGTCCGCCTGCGCGACAGACCGCATGTCATGTTCAATCATGACCACGGTGTTGCCTGCATCCACCAGCCGCTGCAGCTGTACCAACAGCCGATCCGCGTCTGAGGCATGCAGGCCGGTGGTGGGTTCGTCCAAGACGTACAGGGTTCGCCCGCGCTGGCTGCGCTGCAGTTCGGTGGCCAGCTTGATCCGCTGCGCTTCACCGCCGGAAAGCTCAGTGGCCGGCTGCCCGAGCCTCAGGTATCCCAGGCCGATTTCCTGCAGCAGCTGCAGCGGGCGCGCAATGGCATCTTCTTCGATGAAGAACGCGTGCGCCTCATCCACGGTCATCTGCAGAACCTCGGCGATGTTGCGGTCGTTCCACCGCACCTTCAGCGTGGCTTCGTTGTAACGCGCACCGTGGCAGGTGGGGCATGGCGCGTAGACGCTGGGCATGAACAGTAGCTCGACGCTGACAAACCCCTCGCCCTCGCAGGTCTCGCATCTGCCCTTGGCCACGTTGAACGAAAATCGCCCGGCGTCGAATCGGCGGCGGCGCGCCGCTGGCGTCGCTGCGAACAGCTTGCGCACATGGTCGAACAGCCCGGTGTAAGTGGCCAGGTTGGACCGCGGCGTACGGCCGATGGGCTTCTGATCCACCTGCACGACGCGCTGGATGGCGTCCACGTCGCCTGCCAGCTGACCTCGCGTTGCCTCGATGACCGACGGTCCTTCCATGGGCGCGGCGTCGGCGGAATCGTCCATGGGCTCATGGCCCAGGTGCAGCAGCATCAACTCAGGCAGCGCCTGCGCCATCAGGCTGGACTTGCCCGATCCTGAAATGCCGGTCACGGCGGTGAGCAGCCCAAGCGGCACCTGGGCATCCACACCTCGTAGATTGTGGCGGTGGATGCCCTTCAGCTCCAGCCACCCGCCCGGGCTGCGCTGCCGGCTGGCCGGTGCGGGCACCTGGTCGAAAAGATACCTGGCGGTGCGGGAATCCTTGACCTCGCGCAGCCCTTCAGGCTCCCCACTGTAGAGAACGCGCCCGCCGCGCTCGCCGGCCTCGGGGCCCACATCCACCAGCCACTGCGCGCGGCGCATCAGCTCCAGATCATGTTCGACCACGAACACCGAGTTTCCTCCGTCGCGCAGCCGGTCCAGCGCGTTGTACAGCGCATGGCTGTCAGCAGGATGCAGGCCCGCTGAAGGCTCATCCAACACGTAAAGAACGCCAAACAGCAACGAGCTCAGCTGCGTGGCCAGCCGCAGGCGCTGCAGTTCCCCGGCCGAAAGCGTCGGCGTGGCGCGGTCCAGCGAGAGATACCCCAGCCCCAGCTCGCGCAGCTGCCGTACCCGCGCCACGACTCCGGCAGCGAGGCGCTGTGCGGCCAGGCGTTTCTCTTCGGAAAGGGCCGAGGTCAGCCGTACGTCGGGCGCAGCGGCGTGCGC
>NZ_RHPP01000045.1 GCF_003935715.1 Stenotrophomonas sp. 278
CGCCAGCACCACCACGTCGGCGCGCAGCGCGGCGGCAACGGCCTGCTCGACGCCGTCCTGCAGCGCGGCTTCGAGGTCGCAGCCGGGGACGATTTCGAGCAGGCTCTCATCGCTGATCGCGGCGCGCACGCCGGCTTCCAGGGTGACGTAGCGCGACTTGTCGCCGAACAGGGTCCAGCAGCCTTCGATGTTCTCGCGGTCCTGCACGAACGGGCCGATCAGCGCGATCTTCTGACCGGCCTTGCGCAGCGGCAGCACGTTGCCTTCGTTCTTCAACAGCACGATGGAACGGCGGGCGACGTCGCGCGACAGTTCGTCGTGCGCGGCAATGTGCGAGGTGTCGGCTTCGCGGGCGAGGTCGAGCGAACGGTAGGGGTCGTCGAACAGGCCGATCGCTTCCTTCAGGTTGAGGATGCGGCGCACCGATTCGTCGAGCGTGGCCATCGGCACTTCCCCGCTTTCGACCAGGCCCGGCAGGTGGTCGGCATAGAAGCCGCTCTGCATGCTCAGGTCAAGACCGGCGGTGAACGCCTTGGCGGTGGCGTCGCGGTCATCAGCAGCGTAGCCGTGCGCGACCAGTTCCATGTCGGCGGTGTAGTCGGAGATGACCACGCCGGGGAAGTTCCACTCGCCGCGCAGGATGTCGGTCAGCAGCTCGGCATTGGCGCTGGCGGGCACGCCGTTGATGTCGTTGAAGGACGACATGACGGTGATCGCGCCGGCGTCGAAGGCCGCCTTGAACGGCGGCAGGTGCACGTCGCGCAGGGTCTGCGGCGAGATGTCGACCATGTTGTACTCCATGCCGGCCATCACCGCGCCGTAGGCGGCGAAGTGCTTGGGCGTGGACAGCAGCGCGTCGTGCGCGCGCAGGTCAGTGCCCTGGAAGCCGCGCACGCGGGCGGCGGCAAACGCACAGCCCAGCACCACGTCTTCGCCGGCCCCTTCGGCACCACGGCCCCAGCGCTGGTCGCGGGCGATGTCCACGGCCGGTGCATAGGTCCAGTGCAGGCCACCGGCGGTGGCTTCCACCGCGGTGGCGCGGGCGGTGCGCTCGGCCAGGTCGGGTTCGAAGCTGGCTGCTTCGCCGAGCGGGATCGGGAACACGGTGCGCATGCCATGGATGACGTCGGCGGCCAGGATCACCGGAATGCCGAGGCGGCTTTCTTCCACCGCGACCTGCTGGATGCGGCGGCCGGCTTCCACGCCGACGCCGTTGAACAGCGAGCCGACCTTGCCCTCACGGACCTGCTGCAGCACCTGGTCGGCGTTGCGCACGTTCGCTTCGGGGTTCACGTCCGGGGCGAACGGCCGAACCATGTCAGCGAACACACCCAGCTGGCCGACTTTTTCTTCGACGGTCATCTGGGAAATGAGGGTTTCGATGCGATCGGAGGCCACCGGCGGTCCTTATGAAAACGTTTACAAGGCCGGGATTCTAGCGTCCCCGGCCCCGTTGTGAGTGATTTTGACGTTCATTTTTTTCCCGCAGGGGGAAAAACCCGACGCAGCGCACGCTGCGCCGGGCGGCACGGAAGCTTACTCCGTCGGGGACCGTACGGTCTGTGCGGTCATCAGCATGGCATCGCTGGAGGCCTGGAACACCCGCAGCCCGAACGCCGGCAGGATCGCCAGCAGGTGGTCGAACACGTCCGACTGCACGCCTTCGTACTCGCCCCAGGCGGTGCTGCGGGTGAAGCAGTAGATCTCCAGCGGCAGGCCTTCGGTGGTGGGCTGCAGCTGCCGTACCAGCAGGGTCATGTCCGTATGGATGCCGGGATGGCGGCGCAGGTAGCGCTCGACATAGGCGCGGAAGGTACCGAGGTTGGTGACCCGGCGCGCGTTGACCGCGTCCAGGCCCTGCGCCTGCAGCTGGGCGTTGTGCTGGTCCAGCTCCTCCTGCTTTTCACGCAGGTAGTCGCCCAGCACGCTGAACTGCTCGAGCCGGTCCACCGCCGCTTCGTCGAGGAAGCCCACGCTGTGCTGGTCCAGGTACAGCGCGCGCTTGATCCGGCGGCCGCCGGCTTCCTGCATGCCGCGCCAGTTCTTGAACGACTCGGTGACCAGCTTCTTGGTCGGGATGGTGGTGATGGTCTTGTCGAAGTTCTGCACGGTGATGGTGTGCAGGGCGATGTCGATGACGTCGCCGTCGGCGTTCTGGCTGGGCATTTCGATCCAGTCGCCCAGCCGCACGCGGCCGTCGCCGCTGATCTGCACGCTGGCGACCAGCGACAGGATGGTGTCCTGGAAGATCAACATCAGCACCGCGGTGGCTGCACCCAGGCCGGTGACCAGTGGTCCGAGCTTCACCCCGAGCAGGGTGGCCACGATGGACAAGCCGGCAATGACGAACACCACGATCTTGACCACCTGCAGGTAACCCTTGATCGGCTTGTTGCGGGCATCGGGGCGGCGTTCGTAGAATTCGTTGGCGGCGTCGAGCGCGTGCGAGACGGCCAGTGCCACGGTGAGCACGGCCCAGGCGCGGCAGGCCGCGATGACGAAGGCGACCAGGTCCGGCGGCAGGTCGGGGACGATGCGGATGCCGGCGGCCAGGACCATGCTGGGCACCACGTTGGCCAGGCGCGAGATGACCCGCAGGTTGCTGCCTTGTTCGCGGCCGGGGGTGTTGCCGCCGGGCAGGCGGGCGACCAGTTTGCGCAGGCCGCGCAGCAGAATCTTCTTGGTGACGAAGTTGGCCAGCCAGGCGGCCAGGATCAGGGCGGCGAGGACGACCGCGGTGTAGGCCCAGGGCCAGGGTTCCAGGGTTTGTTGCAGGCCTTCCAGCCATTGCACAGCGATTACCGCATCAACCATCGTTTCGGGTGCTCCCTCGTTCAATAATCACGCCAACGGCCTTGGCCCCGCGCACGGCACCGGGCTTGCTGAGCTTCAGGCGCAGCCACTGCACGTTGAATTCGCGCAGCACGATCTCGGCGATGCGTTCGGCCAGGGTTTCGACCAGGCCGAAGTCGGATTCGCGCACGAACTGCTCGATGCGCTTGCTCACGGCCTTGTAGTTCAGGGTGTCGGCAATGTCGTCGCTGGCCGCGGGCTTGCGGTTGTCAAAGCCCATTTCCAGGTCGAAACGCAGGGTCTGGCGGATGCGCCGCTCCCAGTCGTAGATGCCGATCAGGGCGTCCACTTCCAGCCCTTCGATGAATACCTTGTCCATAGTCATGCCATATGAAATATGGGGGCCATGGTACCGGGGTGCCTCCGTCCCTGCAGGCAACGCCCGGTAGTGCCGGCCGCTGGCCGGCAACCCGACAACGCCTGATCGTGCGTAAAGCCGGGCTTGCCCGGCTTTCCAACACCGCGCGATCGGCCGGCACAGCCGCGTAGAGCCGGGCTTGCCCGGCTTTCCGACACCGCGCGATCGGCCGGCACAGCCGGGCAAGCCCGGCTCTACATGGCCATCCGACATTTGGCGGTCGGCCGGTCATACGGCCGGCCCCTTTTTACACCGCCGGTGAGGTGGTTCTGGTTCACGGCACTACCGCCGCTTGAGCGAACTGAATGCGACTTGCCCTGCCCTTCTGATTTCTTCGGATGTGAGGAGGACCGCTTTCCTGCTGGTTCCACCTGCGAGATCGCTCAATCGCCCCGAAGCCGAGGATCGGTCCATGATCCGGGCATTCGCGGCCCGGACCGCACGCAAGGTTATGAACTCTTTCAGATCTCGGTTGGACATGGAGGACTCCCTTAGCCAGATCCACATGCTGGCAAGAAACGGTATGGAAAAGTGAGCAGTCCGATCCATTATCAATTTCGTCAATCGGACCGCCAGCCGTAGAGCCGGGCTTGCCCGGCTTTCCGACGCCGCGCGATCGGCCGGCCAGCCGGGCAAGCCCGGCTCTACATGGCTTTCCGACATTGTGGTCGGCCGGTCATAAGGCCGGCATGGCAGGCAATCCGGCATGACGTGATAGGCCGAATTGGCGGCCAGAGCCCGGTTTTACACCGCGGGCAGCGTGGCCATGTCCCAGCGCGGGGTGACCTGCACCTGCGGCGGGTTGTGCTGCCCGGCTTCCAGGCGCAGGGCACCGGCGAAGGCAATCATGGCGCCGTTGTCGGTGCACAACGCGGGGCGCGGGAAGCAGACCCGGCCGCCACGGCGGCGGGCCATTTCGTCCAGGCGGGCGCGCAGGCGGCGGTTGGCCCCGACGCCGCCGGCGACCACCAGCACGTCGCAGCCGGCCGCATCCAGGGCGCGGTCGCACTTGATCGCCAGGGTCTCGACCACGGCATCTTCAAAGCCACGGGCGATGTCGGCGCGGGTGGTCTCGCTCTGGTCGCTGTCGCGCCAGGCCATCAGGACCTGGGTCTTGAGGCCGGAGAAACTGAAATCCAGCCCGGGACGGTCGGTCATCGGCCGGGTGAACTTATAGACGCCCGGGGTGCCGCGTTCGGCCAGGGCGGCCAGCTGCGGGCCACCGGGGTACGGCAGGCCCATCAACTTGGCGGTCTTGTCGAAGGCCTCGCCGGCGGCGTCGTCCAGGGTCTCGCCGAGCAGGCGGTACTGGCCGATGCGGTCGACCGCGACCAGCTGGGTGTGCCCGCCGGACACCAGCAGGGCCACGAACGGGGGTTCCGGCGGGTCGTCTTCCATCAGCGGGGCCAGCAGGTGGCCTTCCATGTGGTGCACGCCCACGGCGGGGACTTCCAGCGCCCAGGCAAGTGAACGGGCCACGCCCGCGCCGACCAGCAGCGCGCCGACCAGGCCGGGGCCGGCGGTATAGGCCACCCCGTCGATGTCGTTCACGCCCAGCCCGGCCTCGGCCAGGGTCTGGCGGATCAGCGGCAGCAGTTTGCGCACGTGGTCGCGGCTGGCCAGCTCAGGCACCACCCCGCCGTATTCGGCGTGCAGGGCGATCTGGCTGTACACCGCATGGGCGCGCAGGGCTTCCGGGCCGGTCAGTGCGGTGTCGTACACCGCCACGCCGGTCTCATCGCAGGATGATTCGATACCAAGGACTCGCATGCCTGCTATTATGGACCTCTTGCGGCCCCGGCAGCGTCATTGCCCGGGTGCCCTTGTTCCTCCTCGTGGCCGGATATTCGCCAGGGAGGGTTGCAACTTCCTTGTTCGCCGCTATAATGTGCGGCTCTCACCGGGCGTGACCCGGTTCTACTGTGTCCGGAGATTCCATGCCCAGCGTCAAAGTCCGCGAGAACGAGCCCTTCGAGTTTGCGCTCCGTCGCTTCAAGCGCACCTGCGAAAAGGCCGGCGTTCTGGCCGAAACCCGCAAGCGCGAGTTCTATGAAAAGCCGACCCAGGAGCGCAAGCGTAAGGCTGCTGCCGCTGTGAAGCGTCAGCTGCGCCGCTCGTCGCGCGACGTCACCAAGCGTCAGCGCCTGTACTGATCGGACGCACTTCGATGCGACAGGCTTGACCTGTCGCGGCGGAGCCGAAGCCGGAACGCGCGAGCGTTACCGGCTTTTTGCGTTTCTACCCTATTCACCCAACCGAGGTGTTCCATGAGCCTGAAACAGCAGCTCACCGATGACATGAAAGCGGCCATGAAGGCCGGCGAAAAGCACAAGCTGGGCGTGATCCGCCTGATCAATGCCGCCATCAAGCAGAAGGAAGTGGACGAGCGCATCGAACTGGATGACACCGCCGTCATTGCCGTGCTGGACAAGATGGTCAAGCAGCGCAAGGACTCGATCACCCAGTACGACGCTGCCAACCGCGACGACCTGGCACAGATCGAGCGCGACGAACTGGTGGTGATCGACAGCTACCTGCCGGCCAAGATGGGCGAAGCCGAGATCGTGGCTGCCATCCAGGCGGCGATTGCCGAGACCGGTGCCAGCAGCCCGGCCGACATGGGCAAGCTGATGGGCGCGCTGAAGCCGAAGCTGGCGGGCCAGGCTGACATGGGCCTGGTGTCGAAGCTGGTGAAGCAGCAGTTGGGTTGATGTGAGATTTGCGTGGGCCGGCCAACGGCCGGCGCTACCGGAAGGGCATCGCCTGATGAGGGCGGTGCCTTTTTTTGTTTTCACCGGGCCTTTGAGTGCAGGCTGCTAGAACAGGGCCATGGTTGAAGACCCGCACGATCACAAAGGTATTCCGCTGCGCCTGCGCAAGTATGTGGACCGGCTGGAGCGCAGCTTTCCGGCGGCGGTGGGCAAGCGCTTCGTGGAAATCGACGTGCTGACCCAGGCGGCGTCGGTTTCGTTCTATGCCCTGCTTTCGATGGCCCCGCTGCTGGTGCTGCTGCTGTGGCTGACCGCTTCGCTATATCCACCGGCGCAGCAGGCACTCGTGGGGCAGATTGCCGATGTGGCCGGGTCGAGTGCGGCCAGCGTGGCCGACACGGTGCTGAAAAACGCTGACAACCAGCCGGATGTGGGCTCGCTGGCAGGTGTGTGGAGCACCCTGCTGCTGTTCATCGGTGCGACCGCCGTGTTCGCCCAGCTGCAGAACGCACTGAACCTGATCTTCAACACCAGCGGCGAGCGCCTGGAAGGCATCAAGGCCTGGCTGCGCAAGCGCGTGTTCTCCTTCGGCGTGGTGCTGGCGCTGGGCTTCCTGCTGATTCTGTCGATGACCGCCACGACCATGCTGCAGGTGGCCTTCGCGCAGCTGCCGTCGGTGCTTCCTGCCATTGGCTATTTGTCCACCCTGGTGCTGTACGCGGTGGGCTTTGCCTTCATGTACCACTACCTGCCCGACCGCCGGGTGGAGTGGCGGCAGGCATTCATTGGCGGGGTGATCACCTCGGCGCTGTTCGCGCTGGGCCGCTACGCGATCGGGGTCTACATCGCGACCGTGGCACCCGGCAGTGCCTACGGCTCAATGGGCGCGCTGGTGATCTCGCTGGTGTGGATCTACTACGCCACGGTGGTGTTCTTCGTCGGCGCACTGATGACCGCCGTGATCGACGAACGCCTGCGTGCGCGGAACCACCTGGCAAACGCCGGCATCCCCTGCCCGAAGCCGGGCGAGACCGTCGACAAGGGGTAAACTAGGCGGGCCCATGGCCCGTATCCCCGACGCTTTCATTGACGACCTGCTGGCCCGCTCCGACATTGTCGAAGTGGTGGGCAGCCGCGTGCCACTGAAGCGCCAGGGCAAGGAGTATGCAGCGCGCTGCCCGTTCCATGACGAGCGCTCGGCGTCGTTCACGGTTTCGCCCACCAAGCAGTTCTATCACTGCTTCGGCTGCGGCGCGCATGGCACCGCGATCAGCTTCCTGATGAACTACGACCGCCTCGAGTTCCTCGACGCGGTGGACGAGCTGGCCAAGCGCGTGGGCATGGAAGTGCCGCGCGACACCCAGCCGCGCAGCGCACAGCAGCAGGACGACAGCCGTGACCTGTACTCGGCGCTGGACGCGGCTTCGCGCTTCTTCCAGAAACAGATGGAAGGCAGCGACAAGGCACGCAGCTACCTCGACCAGCGCGGCGTGGATGAAGCCACCCGCACCCGGTTCTCGATCGGCTATGCGCCGGATGGCTACAGCGCGCTGAAGGACGCACTGGGCAAGGACGAGCGGCGGATGAAGCTGCTCGACCGCGCCGGGTTGTTCTCCAAAAACGATCGCGGTCATGTCTACGACAAGTTCCGCGACCGGGTGATGTTCCCTATCTTCGACCGCCGCGGCCGGGTGATCGCCTTCGGTGGCCGCGTGTTCGAGAAGGACGACGGCCCGAAGTACCTCAATTCCCCGGAAACCGCCCTCTTCCACAAGGGCCGCGAGCTGTACGGCCTGTGGCAGGTGCGCCAGGCCAACCAGAAGATCGAGCGGCTGATCGTGGTGGAAGGCTACATGGACGTGGTCTCGCTGTTCCAGTTCGGGGTCACCCAGGCGGTGGCCACGCTGGGCACGGCGACCACGCCGGACCACGCCGAGCTGCTGTTCCGCAACGCACCGGACGTGTACTTCTGCTTCGACGGTGACGCCGCCGGTCGCCGCGCCGGCTGGCGCGCGCTGGAGTCGGTGCTGCCGCGCATGAAGGATGGCCGCCAGGCGTTCTTCCTGTTCCTGCCCGACGGCGAAGACCCGGATACCATCGTGCGCAAGGAAGGCAGTGAAGCGTTCGACGCGCGCCTGAAGCAGGCCACGCCGCTTTCGCAGTTCTTCTTCGACGAGCTCACCCGCGAGATCAACATGGGCACGCTGGACGGCAAGGCGCGCCTGGCCGAGCGCGCGCGGCCGATGCTGGCGCAGATTCCGGATGGTGCGTTCGGCGACCTGATGAAGCAGCAGCTGGCCACGTTGACCGGGCTGGGGGCGGCGTCGTCCGCACCCGCCCAGCCCTCGCGGCCACCGCCGCGTGTGGTGGCCCCGGCGCAGAAGCGCAGCCTGGTGCGCGCGGCGATTGCGATCCTGCTGCAGCAGCCCTCGCTGGCCATGACCCTGCAGGGCCACCAGATCAATGGACTGCGCCTGCCGGGCGTGGAACTGCTGCTGGAACTGCTGGGGCTGGTGGAACAGCGCCCGGACATCAGCACCGGCGCGCTGCTGGAGCACTTCGACGGCCGCGAGGAACAGGCTTCGCTGCACAAGCTGGCCGCGCAGACGCTGCCGGGCGACGACGCGATCTGGACCCAGGAGTTGCATGACGCAGTGGCCCAGCTGGAAAAACAGCTGCTGATGCAACG
The DNA here is from genome assembly GCF_003935715.1 of Stenotrophomonas sp. 278. Taxonomy (GTDB): domain Bacteria; phylum Pseudomonadota; class Gammaproteobacteria; order Xanthomonadales; family Xanthomonadaceae; genus Stenotrophomonas; species Stenotrophomonas maltophilia_AH. Next base: position 8,612 of record NZ_RHPP01000045.1, read on the forward strand.
CCTGGAGGAGCTTCAGGCAAAGCAGCGCCAGCAGGGTCTGGACGATACTGACAAATACGAGTTGCGTGAGCTGTTGAAGGCCCGCGCGGCATTGCGATGACACTGCAACGGACCCACTGACGATGACGCATTGGTGGTCGCGCCTGCGACCGGACAACTTCACCCTGGCCCTGCTGTGCACCGTGTTGCTGGCCTCGTTCCTGCCGATGCGCGGTGCTGCGGCGATGGTGCTGGATGATGTGACCGATGTGGCCATCGCGGCCCTGTTCTTCCTGCATGGCGCGCGCTTGCCACGTGAATCGATCGTCGCGGGGCTGCTGCACTGGCGGCTGCACCTGACCATTCTGGCCTGCACCTTCGTGCTGTTCCCGCTGTTGGGACTGGCGTTCAAGCCGCTGCAGGGCTGGTTGTTGACCCCGGAGCTGTACATCGGCGTGCTGTTCCTGTGCACGCTGCCGTCCACCGTGCAGTCGTCGATTGCATTCACCTCGATGGCCGGCGGCAACGTGCCGGCAGCGGTGGTGAGTGCATCGTTGTCGAGCATCCTGGGCGTATTCCTGACCCCGCTGCTGCTGACGCTGCTGGCCGGCACCTCCGGCGGCATGCACAACCCCGGGCAGGCGATCGTGAGCATCATGCTGCAGCTGCTGGTGCCGTTCGTCGCCGGCCACCTGCTGCGGCCGTGGATTGCCGGCTGGGTACAGCGCCAGCGCGCGCTGCTGCGCTACACCGACCAGGCCACGATTCTGCTGGTGGTGTATTCGGCGTTTGGCGAAGCGGTGAATGAAGGGCTGTGGAGCAAGACGCCGGTGTTGTCGCTGCTGGGCGTGGCGCTGGTGGCCGCGGTGCTGCTGGGCGTGGCGATGCCGTTGATCACGCTGCTGGCGCGGCGGATGGGCTTCAACCGCGCCGACGAGATCACCATTGTGTTCTGCGGCTCGAAGAAGAGCCTGGCCACGGGCGTACCGATCGCCAAGGTGTTGTTCGCCGGCGGCAGCCTGGGCGCGATCGTGCTGCCGGTGATGATCTACCACCAGATCCAGTTGATCGTGTGTGCGGTGATTGCGAAGCGATATGCGCGGACGGCACCGGCGCAGGATGCGGTGCCGCCAAGGCGTTGACCGATTCGACAACGGTCTTGGGAGGGCGCCTGGGGTGTTTTTTGGGCTTTGGTAGAGGCGGTCGATAGACGCCTGCCGATAACGGTGATCGGTGCTTTGACGCATGGACCCTGCCGGGCCAACGGCTTCGTGCATGCGCAATGCCCTACCGCGCGATGCACCGTTATCGGCGGTCGACTGTCGTGCGACCCTACCAGGCGCATCGCAGGACCGCCCGACGGGCGGTCCTGCCAACCCCGTCAGTCCCTCACTGCTGCCGCAATCTGTTGCAGCACGTCGACTTTGCGCTGTACGTCGCCTTCGCCCGTGGCGATCAGCGTGTAGAGCTTGCTTTCTCCCGCCCAGATCAATGAGGCACGGCTTCGTCCTTGATCATCGGAGACCCGATCTAGCTGCGCCGGCTCCTGATTGACTTTGGTGTTCTGCAACTCCGCAATCACCTCAATGGTCGAACCGGGTGCACGGAAGTTGTCCTCGTTGAACTCAACGATTCCGACACCATCCAGCCGATAGAACCGGGTCAGCCCGGTAGACTTGAGGCCGTTCAACGCACCGCTCGGCTCCATCCCGATCAGTTCGGCAGCGCCCAGCAGCGTGCCTCGGAGGTTCGTCGGCGGCGAAGGCAATCGACCGCGCAGTTCCGCGTTCGAACGCACGGTCTTTGGGAGCGAAGAAAGCATCTCTGCTTGCGAAGGGATCTCACCTGCAGAAACACGCTTAACTCCGGCTCGGCTACGCGCCATCTCCGCACGGAAGTGCCGTTTCACTTCCTCCGGCGCGTCCAACTCAGACAGAGAAATGACACGGTACGTGCCTTCGGACTCAAAGCTGCGAGGGACAGGCGCATCTTCCTGAAGCGCGGCTCGCATCACGCGCTCACTGAGCCACCGACCGACAGCTTCGTTGTCATCCTGAGAGGCGTGACCTGAGGCACTGAACAGGGTCCCTGCAATCAACACGGAAAGAGTTGGCAATTTCATCATTTTCACCACTCAGTTAGGTTGCAGTTGGTTGCGTACGTGTTCTTGGTATGCACGAGATTCCGGAATATCCACGTGTGGTAACCCGTTACGGTGATGCGCTCGTTGTGCGACTGATCACCTGCGCGGAACCGCCATGAAAATCCGCCATTGTTGGGCGCACCCAAGGTGTGTCTCGGTTTCAGCTCACCCTGCGCATGATGTGTACTTGCGGCAGATCCCTGCATCTTTCTGAACAGGGGCCGGTCATACGTTATTGATTCATTGACAAACAACAGGCAGTTGGCGCGGCTGATCGCTTTCATCGCTGCAGATGCTTCTGCACTGGAGAACACTCCAAGGCCAAGCACACCGACCGCAACGATGATTCTTGCAAACGTCATTGGAACTCCATTTGGTTACGCGAGACATATCTCGCGCCCTCTGTTCTAGGAAGGTTAGATTGATGGAGTTGAGAATCAGTTCTCAGTTCACTTCCGCAAGCTGACGACTACCGTTTGCCACGGCAAATCCCTACAGGTGGAGATGCCCCATGCGTCGCTGTATGACGCAGTTAACTCGCTGTGGGCTCGATCATGGCAATACCACCCTTCAATCGCATGTCGTAATTGGGCAGCATGTGCGCGGAATCGTCGTTGACCGAGCAGAGTCCACGACTAACCAAGCGACGATGGCGTTGGTAGAGGCGGTCGATAGACGCCTGCCGATAACGGTGATCGGCGCTTTTACGCATGGACCCTGCCGGGCCAACGGCTCCGTTCATGCGCAATGCCCTACCGCGCGATGCACCGTTATCGGCGGTCGACTGTCGTGCGACCCTACCGGCGACCCGCGCCATCGTGGCCGTGACACACCGCCGAGATGAACGCGTCGCCACGCGCCCGGGCAAAGAAATGCCGATGCGCAACAGGCCGTCAGATATCCGCGTCCAACAACCGGGCCACGGTGAAGCGCGGCAGGAGTACCCACAGGTCGTAATCACGATCTGAGTTGGTGTAGGCCCTCGGCGATGCAGCGTCGCGGGTGATCAGGTTGCGCGTACCGCACTTCCGGTATCCCATGCACGCCCAGAACTCACCGCGCTGTGCCTCGATGCGGACGTTGTAGAGCGGCAAGTCGGTCAGAAGCGCGGTGGCCGGCGGGTAGTCGATCAGGCCGTAGCTCTCGCGACTTCCGTGCATGTTGCCGGTGAGCACGATCATTCGGCCGTTCGCCGGCAACGTCTGGAATCCCGCACGCAGCGTCTTGGCCATGTCGGCGTCGCGTGCCCCGGGAGCACGCTCTCCGGTGGGATTGGCGTCGAAGCCGACCACCGTGACCTCCCTGCCCTGCGCACGCAGCGCACGTGCCGCCTCGATCAGGTCGAGCATGTCCTGGCTGCGGCGGCCGTCGTGGAGGTGGTCTTTGACGTTCCAGTAGGGCGAGCGCCGCAGGGCCTGCTTGGCCGCCGCGTCGCCGGTCGACGCCATGTAGGTGGCGAGTACGGCGTTCTCTTTGGTCGGTAGTTCCAGTGCCAGCTGCACGGGGGTGTCATTGCCGGTGTAGTGCGTCAGCAACGCCTGCACCAGCAGCGGGGTTTCGCGCGTGCCGTGCAGTTCGCCGAGCACCAGCAGGCGATGGTCGCCGGCATGGGTACCGATCTGTGCAGCGGTGTCCTGATACACGTCCGGCAAAGCGGCGTGGGAGAGGGAGGGAGCGAGTGCGAGGAGGAGTGCTGCGATCCAGCGTTTGCCTTTCATGCCGTTCGATCCTTGGTCGGTCAGAACAGCAATGGTGGCGAACGGAAGGGATGCAAGGGGGGGCCGGATGCGCGCGGCAATGATGGCATTGGTAGAGGCGGTCGATAGACGCCTGCCGATAACGGTGATCGGCGCATTGACGCATGGACCCTGCCGGAGGGACGCCTCCGTTCCGAGGTCATGCCCTACCGGGCGATGCACCGTTATCGGAGGTCGACTGTCGTGCGACCCTACCAAAGCAGACCAAGCACGTCCCGAGGATTGCGCGCGCCCCGAAAATCACGCAGACCGCGCAGACCGCGCACGGCCTGTACATCGTGCGCACCGGGAACGGCGCGCGCCATTACAACCAGGGCAGCATCCAGTGGTCGACCATCAGGAAGGCGAACAGCGCCATCAGGTAGACGATGGAGTAGCCAAACATCTTCATCGAGAACAGTTCGTCCGGCGGATTGAGCATGCGCCAGGCATACCAGACGAACACAGCGTTCAACACCACCGCACCGCCAAGGTAAAACAGCCCGCTCATGCCGACGACGACCGGCAGGATGGCGACAATCGCCAATACGATCGAATACACCAGGATCGACTTGCGGGTGTAGAGCACGCCATGCGTGACCGGCAGCATCGGGATCTTGGCCTTGGCGTAGTCCTCGCGGCGGAAGATCGCCAATGCCCAGAAATGCGGCGGGGTCCAGATGAAGATGATCAGCACCAGCAGCGAGGCATACACCCAGTCCATCGGGCCCTGCATGCCGGTGATCGCGGCCCAGCCAAGCATCGGCGGGGTGGCACCGGCGAGGCCGCCGATGACGATGTTCTGCGAGGTGGCACGCTTGAGGTACACGGTGTAGATCACCGCGTAGCCGATCAACGAGGCGAAGGTGAGCACGGCGGTGATGACGTTGACCCACACCACCAGGAGGGTCATCGACAGGACGATCAGCACGCTGGCAAACACCAGTACCTGCCACGGCTTGACCTTGCCCACTACCAGCGGACGCCACGAGGTGCGCGCCATCTGCGCGTCGATCTGGGCATCCAGCAGTTGGTTGATGGCGGCGGCCGCGGAGGCGGCCAGCCAGATGCCCAGGAAGCCGAGTGCGCCGGTCAGCGCCTGCTGCGCGGTCGGCAGGCCGGGAATGGCCAGGAACATGCCCACCAGCGCGGTGAACACGATCAGGGCGACGACTTTGGGCTTGGTCAGGTCCCAGTACTGGCGAACGCTCACGGGAGAGGCTCCCCGGTTGCGGTGGCCAGCCGGGCAGAGCCCGGCTCTACCTTGTCGTCCACATCGCGCGAGGCGTCGACCGGCGCACGCATCCGCGCCAGCAACGTCACCAGCACGAACAGCAACGCCACCGCGCCACCGCTGTGCGCCACGGCTACTTCCAGCGGCAGGGCCAGCTTCACGTTGAGGATGCCCAGGGTGATCTGCAGCACCACCAACACGCCCAGTGCGGTCGCCCAGCCACGCATGCTCGGCAGGCGGAACAGACGGAACGAGAGCCACAGCAGGTACACGGCCACGATCACCGCGAACATGCGATGCGCCATCTGGATGGCGATGCGCGAGGCACCGTCGAGGACGCCCCCTTCGTAATCCACACCGATGCCACGCCACAACGTGAAGCCTTCCTGGAAGTTGTGCGGCGGCCACCACTGGCTGACACAGCGCGGGAAGTTGTCGAGCGAGGCGCTGCCGCCGCCACAGGCGAGCGCGGCGTAGTTGGCGCTGACCCAGCCGCCCAGCGCGATCTGCACCACCAGCACGGCCACGCCAACGCGCAGCAGGTTCTTCAGGGTGGGCGCTTCGACCAGGGTGATCGGCATGTGGGTGGCCCGCCACGCCATCCACACCAGCAGCCCGAACATCAGCATGCCGCCGAGCAGATGGCCCATGACCACGATGGGCTTGAGCAGCAGGGTGACCGTCCACATGCCGAGCAGCGCCTGGAAGATCACCACGGCCAACGTGAGCAGCGCCGCGCGTGAGAGGTCGATGTTGTTCCAGCGCAGCGCGGCGATCAGCAGGACCACCTCGCCGAGCACGGCGATGATGCTGGCCGGCACATGGTGCCCCATCATGTACAGCGGGATGCCGGCGGCCACCAGCACACAGGCGGTGACCACGGCGGTGCTGCCCCAGCGGCGGCGGCGGGTGGCCAGCAGTGCCAGGGTGAGGATCTCGATGCCGAGCGCGCCGGCCAGAAAACGGTGCACCTGCTCGCGCCAGGCCTTGTGGGTTTCCAGCGGGCGGATCTGGGTGGCGACATGGTCGGCCACTTCGGCGGCGTGCTGCGGCCACGTAACGCGGCCATAGCAGGTCGGCCAGTCCGGGCAGCTCAGCCCGGCATCAGACAGGCGCACGAAGGAGCCGAACATGATGGTGCTGGCCGTCATGATCAGGGCGAACCACGCCAGACGGTGGAAATTGCGGTGCAGCGCCGGGCGCGCGGTGGGGTTCATCAAACGGAACTCACTTCAGTTTCAACAGCGTGGCCATGTCCTTGCGCAGACCGGCCAGTTCGAATCCCGGCGCATACCGCATGAGCACGAACCCGTTCGGGTCGACCACATACACAGGCGTGCCGGCGGCATCGTCCACACCCGGCAACACGGCGCGCAGCTCCGGCTGGGGCTGCAGCGCGCGCAGGGCGGGCAGGCCCTGGACCTCGGCCGGCGGCGTACCCAGCCACAGGATCTCGACATTATCGGCCCTATGCCCGAACAGCTGCCACACCTTGGCCAAGTCCTGCGACAAAGTGACGCACTCGGCGGCGCAGCCGGGGGCCGGAGCGACCAGGATGCGCCAGACCTGGGATTCGGACTTCCACGGGTAGGGTTGGCCGCTGGCCAGGGTGGGCGGCAGCGCGCGCACGTCCAGGTGCGGTTCGATCATCTGCCCGGTATTGCGGTGGGCAGCGGGTTCCCAGCCGGAAAAGCGCAGCACGCCGGCCAGTGCGACGGCCCCGAAGAACAGGCCGAACAGGGCGACCAGGGTCCAGCGGCCGCGGTTGCGGGCTTTCAGCTGTTCCGGGGTGATGGCATTCATGGGTGGGATTTTCGCATGTTGAGGGGGAATGGGAGGGTGGTTCGGGCTGGGTCGCGAAGAGCCAGCCGGGCAAGCCCGGCTCTACGGGGCATGGCGGTGGCGACGCCACTCCAATACAAGCGCCACCACGAGTACGGTCAGGGCCAGCCCGAACCACTGCACCGCATACCCAAGATGGCGGCTGGGCGGCATGGTGTTGGGCAGCAGCTCCAGGTCACGGGCATAGCCGCCGGGCAACGTGGGGTCCAACCGCAATACGGAATAGGGCAGCGCAGCCTCCAGCTCCAGCGCCGCCGCCACCTCCTGCGGCGGCATCCGGCTGGCCAGCCACACCTCCGGCTGTCCGGTGGCGGTGATCGCCGGGCCGACCGCCAGCCCCGGCGCGGGCGGCGGAGCCAGCAGGCCGCCCAGCCGGGTCGGACCAGATCGCGGCGTGATGACCGGCACGGTCCGATCCGCCGGCATCGGCAACCAACCCAGGTCCACCAGCACCACCGCACCGCCGTCGCTGCGGAACGGCTGGTAGACCTTCAGCCCGGCCCGACCTTCACGCATCTGGTTGTCCAGCAGCACGGTGCCGGGCAGGAACCGCCCCTCGTCCTCCACCCAGCGCAGCTGCGGTGGCGCAGCCAGCGCCGGTCCCAATGCCAGGGTCTGGGCACGGGCGGGAACCTCCTGGTCCAACAGCGCCTGCTTCTGCTCCATGCGCTGCAGTTGCCAGCGGCCGAGCAGGCAGAACACCGTCATCAACAGAACGGCGGCCACCCAGCCGATCAGGCGCGTGTGCTGGCGCATCATGACAATCGGCCACAAACGCGGTGAACTACGTCAACCCGCCCTGCCCTCGAGCCGCGCATGAATGATTCGTTGAAGACCCTGCTGGTAATCGCGTTTCTGATCGTCATCGTCTGGAATCTGGGCGCAGGGCTGTATTACCTGCTGGTGGACCGGGGCCAGACCAAGCGCACCGTCAATGCACTCACCCGCCGCATTGCCCTGTCGGTGGCACTGATCGCGCTGGTGGCGATCGGCATCTACACCGGCTGGATCAAGCCGCACGGGATCGGCGGCTGATCCTTCCGCACCTGCGCTACAGCACGTAGACGAACAGGAACAGCATCAGCCAGACCACGTCGACGAAGTGCCAGTACCACGCGGCCGCTTCGAACCCGAAGTGGTTGTCGCGGGTGAAATGACCCTTGGCCGCGCGCAGCCACATCACCGCCAGCATGATGGTGCCCATCAGCACGTGCGCGCCGTGGAAGCCGGTGAGCATGAAGAACGTGGAGCCGTAGATGCCCGACCCCAGGGTGAGGTTGAGCTCCTTGTAGGCGTGGATGTATTCCTCGGCCTGCAGGGTGAGGAAGAACGCGCCCAGCGCGATGGTGATGCCCAGCCACACCAGCAGCTGGCGGCGGTGACCGGCCTTGAGCGCATGGTGGGCGATGGTGAGGGTGACGCCGGAGGTGAGCAGGATCAGGGTGTTGATCAGCGGCAGGCCCCAGGCCGGAATGGTCTGAAAGTGGCCGCCGATGCCGGCTGGCCCGTTGGTCGGCCATGCGGCGGAGTAGCCGTCCCAGAGCAGCTCGTTGGTCATCACCCCGTCGCCCTCGCCGCCCAGCCACGCCAGGCCAAGGGTGCGGGTGTAGAACAGCGCGCCGAAGAACGCACCGAAGAACATCACTTCGGAGAAGATGAACCACACCATGCCCATGCGGAACGAGCCGTCCACCTGGCGGTTGTAGTGCCCGGCCTGGGATTCGCGCACCACGTCGCTGAACCACCAGAACAGGGTGAGCACCAGCATGGCCAGGCCCACGTAGAAGGTCCACTTGCCCCAGCCGGCGTCGTTGAGCCAGCTGGCCACGCCGACCATGGTCACCATCATCGCAATGGAACCGATGAAGGGCCACTTGCTGTGGGTGGGCACGAAGTACACGTTGGCATCGGGACTGTGCTGGGCCATGGTCGGTATCCGTAAGACGGTCAGGGCGCGGAACGGGCAGTAGCCGGCGGCTGGGCCGCGACCAGCTGCGCGCTCAGCGCGTCGTTCTTGTAGAAGGTGTAGGACAAGGTGATGGTGGTCACGTTGGCCGGAAGATCCGGGTCGACGATGAAACGCACCGGCATGTCGCGCTTCTCCCCCGCCTGCAGGGTCTGCGCGGTGAAGCAGAAGCACTCGGTCTTGCTGAAGTAGCCCGACGCCTTGGCCGGGGCCACGGACGGCACGGCACTGCCGACCAGCGCGTGGTCACTGTCGTTGCGGGCGAAGTACAGGGCTTCGTTGAGCTCGCCGGGTACCACGTCCATGCTCAGCTGTTCGGGATGGAAGGCCCACGGCAGGTGCGAGTTCACGCCGCCGTCGAACTCCACCCGCACGGTGCGCTGCTTGCCGACAGCGGTGCCGGCCATGTCGCTGCCCGGCCCGCGTTCCAGGCGCACGCCGAAGATCTTCTCGCAGGCAATGCGGTACAGCGGCACCAGCGAGAACGTCAGCACGAACACCGCCACCACCACCGCGATCAGGCGCGGCAGTCCGGCTGTGGGTGACGCCTTGGCGGGCTGCACCTCGCTCACCGCCCGATCACCCCGCTCAGAATGAAACCGAGGTACACGGCCACGGCGACGGCACCGACCACCACCGCGGTACGACGGGCGCGGCGGCGGCGCAGGGCCAGGTCATCGAATGCGGACGGCGTGGGGTTCATCGGCAGCCTCAATGGGTGACGTCGTCGTGGGCCAGATCACCCGGGCGGATGACCGGCGGCACGGTGAAGGTATGCGCCGGAGCGGGTGACGGGACCGTCCATTCGAGACCACGCGCGCCTTCCCAGGACCGGTCGGCGGCCTTTTCGCCGTTGCGCAGCGAGGCAATCAGGATCGCGGCCATCATGAACGGGGTGACGAACATGCCGAACGCGCCGATCGAGCTGATCAGGTTCCAGTCGGCGAAGGCGACGTTGTAGTCGGGAATACGGCGCGGCATGCCGGCCAGGCCGAGGTAGTGCTGCGGGAAGAACAGCAGGTTCACGAACACCACCGACCACCAGAAGTGGAACCGGGCCCACTTCTCGCTGTACATGCGCCCGGTCCACTTCGGCCACCAGTAGTACACCGCGGCAATCAGCGCGAACACCGCACCGGTAACGAGCACGTAGTGGAAGTGCGCGACCACGAAGTAGGTGTCGTGGTACTGGAAGTCGGCCACGACGATGGCCAGCATCAGCCCGGAGAAACCGCCGATGGTGAACAGGATGACGAAGGCGACCGCCCACAGCATCGGCGCTTCAAAGGTAAGCGACCCGCGCCACATGGTGCTGACCCAGTTGAACACCTTCACCCCGGTGGGAATGGAGATGAGCATGGTGGCGAACATGAAGTAGATCTCGCCGCCCAGCGGCATGCCCACGGTGAACATGTGGTGCGCCCAGACGATGAACGAGAGGAAAGCAATGGCGGCGATGGCGTAGACCATGGCCTGGTAGCCGAACAGCGGCTTGCGGCTGAAGGTGGGAATGATCTCGCTGACCACGCCGAAGGCGGGCAGGATCATGATGTAGACCTCGGGGTGACCGAAGAACCAGAAGATGTGCTGGAACATCACCGGGTCACCGCCACCGGCGGCATTGAAGAAGCTGGTGCCGAAGAACTTGTCGGTGAGCAGCATGGTGACCGCACCGGCCAGCACCGGCATCACCGCGATCAGCAGGAAGGCGGTGATGAGCCAGGCCCAGCAGAAGATCGGCATCTTCAGCAGGTCGATGCCGGGCGCACGCATGTTGAGCACGGTGGCGATGATGTTGATCGCGCCCATGATCGAACTGATGCCGGCCACGTGGATGGCGAACACGGTGAAGGCGACGTTGTAGCCGCCCTGCAGCGACAGTGGCGGGTACAGCGTCCAGCCACCGGCCGGTGCGCCGCCTGGCAGCAGGAAGGTCATCAGCAGCAGGCTGAAGGCCACCGGCAGCAGCCAGAACGACCAGTTGTTCATGCGCGGCAGGGCCATGTCCGGCGCGCCGATCTGCAGCGGCACCATCCAGTTGGCGAGGCCGACGAAGGCCGGCATGACGCCGCCGAAGATCATCACCAGCGCATGCACGGTGGTGAGCTGGTTGAAGGTTTCGGGTTTGACGAACTGCAGGCCCGGCTGCATCAGTTCGGCGCGGATGATCACGCTCATCGCGGCACCGATGATGAACATGATGAAGCTGAAAATCAGATACAGGGTGCCGATGTCCTTGTGGTTGGTCGAGAACAACCAACGCTGGACGAAGCTCTGTTGATGACCGTGATGCACGTCGTGATCAACTGCGGTATGCGCCATTGCCACTACACCTCATTGGTTCCGCTGGTAGCAACGCGCACCGTGCGGTGCGCGCGATGGGAATTCAGACTTGTTCCGGAGCCGGCGGCGCTGCTTCAGGCGCGGCTTCTGTGCCTTGTAGAGCCGGGCTCTGCCCGGCTGCCGGCGGCGCGGCCTCCGGTGCCGGTGCTGGTTCGGCGGGCTTGGGCCGCTTCTCCGCCAGCCACTTCTGGAAGTCTTCTTTGGACACCGCCTCGACCACGATCGGCATGAACCCATGGTCCTTGCCACACAACTCCGCGCACTGGCCGCGATACACGCCGACCTGCTCGATGTTGGTCCAGGCCTCGTTGATGAAGCCCGGAATGGCGTCCTGCTTCCAGCCCAGCGCGGGCACCCACCAGGCGTGGATGACGTCGTCGGAGGTGATGACGAAGCGCACCTTGGTGTCGACCGGCAGCACCAGGCGGTTGTCCACGTCGAGCAGGTAATGCGGGTGGCTGTTGCGGTCCGGCACCTGCCCGCTCTGGCGCACGCGGTCGGATTCGCGATCCAGGCGGCTGGTGAAGCTGACGTCCTGGCCCAGGTATTCGTACTTCCACATCCACTGGTAACCGGTGACCTTGACGGTCATTTCCGAATCACGGGTGTCGTAGAACTTGATCAGGTTGGCGGTGGCCGGCCACGCCATCACCACCAGGATGAGCACTGGAATGACGGTCCAGATGATCTCGGCCTTGGTGTTGTGGCTGAAGGTGGCGGCGACCGCCCCCTTGGACTTGCGGAACTTGAAGATGGCGTAGCCCATCGCGCCGAAGACCAGCACGCCGATGATGGTGCATACCCACAGGGAAAACATGTTGGATTCCCAGGCCAGCCGCGAGCTCTGGGTGACCCCCTTGCCCATGTTCAGCTGCCACGGCTTTGGATCGGCCGACTGGGCCAACGCCAATACCGGTGCGCTCAACGCGCCCCCGAACCCCACTGCCTTTGCAAACGTCGTACCCCACTTCCTGCGTTGCTTCATTGCCTAGACCCTTAGCGTCGTCGGTTGCAGCCATCGCTGGCCGCGAGCAAGCCTTCTGGACGTCGGGTGCAGGCACTGCCTCCACACGCGCCGGTATCGAGCGCCCGTGGGGGACGCGACTCGATGGTAGCCCTGCTTTCGCGCGAGCCGCAAGGGTCCATTCACATTTTCAGCAATGTTGCAACACAGCATGACCTCGGCGGCGGTTTTGACGAATTCAGCACAGTTCATGAAGGCCTGTCGGAATCGGCTGAATCCCCCTCCATTAAAGGCTATGCGCCGGATCCACAGGGCCGCCGGGGAGATGTTGCGCCGGCAAAAAAACGCATAAAATGGTCAAGTTCTCCACGAGCCTTCCGGCATGACCGCACCTTCCGCCCATCCCCCCGCAGCGGCCGCCGCTGCTGCCTCCCGTCCGGCCCTGCTCAGCCCCGAGCTGCCGCCCGTGCCCAATCCGTTCCGCCAGGCGATCACCGATGCCTGGATGAAGGATGAGGCCAGTCACGTCACCGAACTGCTGGCCCAGGCGCGTCTGCCGGCCGATGAGCAGGCCCAGGTGCAGGCCACCGCGGCCGATCTGGTGGCCCGGGTACGGGTGCGCGCCAAGGACCAGGGCGCGATCGAGGCCTTCATGCGCCAGTACGACCTGGGCAGCGAGGAAGGCGTGCTGCTGATGTGCGTGGCCGAGGCGCTGCTGCGCATTCCCGACCAGGACACCGCCGACAAGCTGATCCGCGACAAGCTGGGCGAGGCGGACTGGAAGAAGCACCTGGGCGGCAGTGACTCGGTGCTGGTGAATGCCTCGACCTGGGGCCTGATGCTGACCGGCCATATCGTCAACATCAACGACGCGACCCGCGCCGACGTGCCGGGCGCGTTCGCGCGGCTGATGGGCCGCGTCGGCGAGCCGGTGGTGCGCCTGGCAGTGCGCCAGGCGATGAAGATCATGGGCCATCAGTTCGTGATGGGCCGCACCATCGAAGAAGCGCTGTCGCGCTCGCACAAGGGCGACAACGCCAGCTACCGTTATTCGTTCGACATGCTTGGCGAAGGCGCGCTGACCATGAAGGACGCCAAGCGCTATCTGGAAGACTACCGCCGCGCGATCCACTCCATTGGTGGCGACCACAAGGCCCGTGGCGGCCGTCCGGACGGCGACGTGAACTCGGCCCCGGGCATCTCGATCAAGCTGTCGGCGCTTTACCCGCGCTATGAGCACGCCAAGCGCACGCGCGTGCTGGCTGACCTGGTGCCGGGCGTGCTGGAACTGGCACAGCTGGCCAAGTCGTACGGCATCGGCTGCACGGTGGACGCCGAGGAAACCGACCGCCTGGAACTGTCGCTGGACATCATCGAGGCGGTGGTGAGCGACGCTTCGCTGGTGGGCTGGGAAGGCTTCGGCGTGGTGGTGCAGGCGTACCAGAAGCGCACCCCGTACACGATCGACTACCTGGCCGACCTGGCCCGCCGCATTGGTCGCCGCCTGCAGGTGCGCCTGGTCAAGGGCGCGTACTGGGACGCGGAGATCAAGCGTGCGCAGATCGACGGCCTGCCGGCCTACCCGGTGTTCACCCGCAAGCAGAACACCGACGTTTCGTACCTGGCCTGCGCGAAGCGTCTGTTCACCCATGCCGACGCCATCTACCCGATGTTCGCCACCCACAACGCGCACACCATCGCCGCGGTGAAGGCGATCGCCAAGGGCGGCCAGTACGAGCACCAGAAGCTGCACGGCATGGGCGACGACCTGTATGCCGAAGTGGTGCCGGCCAACCGCCTGAACGTGCCGTGTCGCGTGTATGCGCCGGTGGGCTCGCACGAGGACCTGCTGCCGTACCTGGTGCGCCGCCTGCTGGAAAACGGCGCAAATTCGAGCTTCGTCAACCGCATCACCGACGAAGACGTGGCCATTGACGATCTGATCCGCGATCCGGTTGAAGCCGTGTCTTCGTTCGATTCCATCCCGCACCCGAAAATCCCGCTGCCGGTTGACCTGCTGCGCAGCCAGAACCACGACAGGAAGAACTCCATGGGCGTCAATCTCGCCAACGACAACGATCTGCGCGCTCTGGCCGAGCAGCTCAACGCGGCAGTGAAGCCGTGGCAGGCCGCGCCGCTGGTGCCGGGTGCACAGCCGACCGGCGCGCTGATCAACGTGATCAACCCGGCCGACAACCGCCAGGTGGTGGGCCAGTGGCAGCCGGCCGACAGCGCGACGGTGGAGAAGGCGCTGGTGAACGCGGTGGCGGCCCAGCCGCAGTGGAACCGCACGCCGGCCGCGAGCCGCGCGGCGATCCTGGAACACGCCGCCGACCAGCTGGAAGCGCGCCTGCCGGAGTTCATGGCGCTGTGCGTGAAGGAAGCGGGCAAGAGCCTGCCGGACAGCATTGCCGAAGTGCGCGAGGCGGTGGACTTCCTGCGTTACTACGCCAAGCAGGCACGCGAGCAGTTCGGCCACGCCGAGAAGCTGCCGAGCCCGACCGGTGAATCGAACGAACTGCAGCTGCACGGCCGTGGCGTGTTCGTCTGCATCAGCCCGTGGAACTTCCCGCTGGCGATCTTCCTGGGCCAGGTGGCAGCGGCGCTGGCAGCGGGCAACAGTGTGATTGCCAAGCCGGCCGAGCAGACCAACCTGATCGGCTACTACGCAGTGCAGCTGCTGCTTGAAGCGGGCGTGCCGGCCGGCGTGGTGCAGTTCCTGCCGGGCGACGGCGCAACGGTGGGTGCGGCGCTGACCGCCGATCCGCGCGTGGCGGGCGTGGCGTTCACCGGTTCGACCGACACCGCACGCGCCATCAACCGCGCGATGGCAGCGCGTGATGCGGCCATTGGCGTGCTGATCGCGGAAACCGGCGGCCAGAATGCGTTCATTGCCGATTCGTCGGCACTGCCGGAACAGCTGGTGAAGGATGCGATCGGTTCGGCGTTCACCTCGGCTGGCCAGCGCTGCTCGGCGGCACGCGTGCTGTTCGTGCAGGACGACATCGCCGACAAGGTGATGACGATGCTGGCGGGCGCGATGGCGGAGCTGAAGGTGGGCGACCCGGGCCTGCTGTCGACCGACGTGGGTCCGGTGATCGATGGTGACGCGCTGCAGATCCTGCGCGACCACACGGTGCGGATGGAGAAGGAAGCGCGCCTGATCGCGGCGGCGGAGCTGAGCGAAGCGGCGGCACACGGCACGTTCTTCGCACCGCGCGCATACGAACTGAAGAACCTGGACCAGCTGCACAAGGAGATCTTCGGGCCGGTGCTGCACGTGATCCGCTGGAAGGGTGACCAGCTGGACGCGGTGATCGACCAGATCAACGCGACCGGCTATGGCCTGACCCTGGGCGTGCATTCACGCATCGATGAAACGGTGGACCGCATTTCCTCGCGGGTGAACGTGGGCAACGTGTACGTGAACCGTAACCAGATCGGTGCGGTGGTGGGCGTGCAGCCGTTCGGCGGCCAGGGCCTGTCGGGCACGGGCCCGAAGGCCGGCGGCCCGCACTACCTGCTGCGCTTTGCCACCGAGAAGACCGTGACGGTGAACACCACGGCTGCCGGCGGCAACGCCTCGCTGCTGACGCTGGGCGACTGATTTTTCGCTGTTATTGCCTGCACGAAAAGGCCCCGCATTCGCGGGGCCTTTTCTTTGATGCCTCCGTGCGAAAAGCCGGTGGCCACCGAAGGTCACAAGCCGCAAGCACGCTCCGGTAGGGTCGGTCGACAGACGACCGCCGTGAAATTCTCCACGCCCGGTAACGCATGACCCCGGAACGAAACGGCGGCAGTTACCGAACCACCATCAATTTCCGCCAATGCCGGTACGCCACCAACGCATTGATCCAGAACCCGACATACAGAATCGACGTGAGATGCAGCCCACGGCTGTAATACAGCGGCACGGCAATGCTGTTCACCAGCAGCCACACCCACCACGATTCCAGCTTGCGCCGCATCATCAGGAACTGGGCAATGACACTCAGCACCAGCACGGCCGAGTCCACAAACGGGGCATAGGCATCGGTCAACCGATGCAGCATCCAGCCATACCCGAACGTGCCGACCACCGCCACCGGCACCAGCCACACCCAGGCGCGCGGACGCACCCGGGTGATGGGCAGCGGTGCGCCATGGTCGCCGCGCAGCCACTGCCACCAGCCGAGCACGCTGATGGCGATGAAGAAGAACTGCAGCACCATGTCGGCGTACAGATGGTTGTGCTCGAACACCAGCGCGAACAGGGCGCAGCCGACAATCCCCATCCACCAGGTGTGGACGTTGTTGCGTCCGGCCAGCAGGATGGACCCTGCGACCATGACATTGGCAGCGATTTCCAGCTGGAAGTTGGGGTCGGCGAGGTTCATGGGCGAGGTTCGGGTCTTACTCGTTGACGATGGAGCTGATCTCGTCGCTCATCAGCAGGTTGTCGCCACTGTAGCGCTGGAATATTCTGGGCGAGGAGCTGGCGGCCGCTGCGGTCGTGCACGGTGGCGCTGCTGACGCCACCACCGGAGGTGGTCACGGCCAGTGCCGGCTCGCCGGCCACGGTGGCCTCGCTGGTCGACAGGGTTTCACTGCCGTTGGACCAGGACACGCCCGGGGTCAGGGTGAAACAGGCGGCGAAATCACCGGCAGCGAAGGCCGGGGCAGCAAGGGCGGACACGCCCAGGGCCAGGGTGGTGCGAAGCAGAACAGACGACATGCGGTTTCCTTGTCATGAAGCATCAAGCGATCCGTGCGCCGCGCGCGGGCAGAGCCGGGCGCACGGTGAGGGGCGATTGTACGCGGCTGTGGCATGATCAGCCCATGCGCCCGAATGTCCTGCCGTTGTTGCTGGCCGTGTGCCTGTGTGCCGCGCCGATCGCCGTTGCCGCGCCGACCGAGCGCGTGCTGGTGTTCACCCACACCGCAAAGTTCCGCCACGACTCCATTCCCACCGCGGTCAGTACGCTGCGCCTGCTGGCCGGTCGTGAGCGCATGGCGGTGGACCAGAGTGAGAATCCGGCGGACTTCAACGCGGCCAATCTGGCCCGCTACAAGGTGGTGGTGTTCGCCAATACCACCGGCGACGTGCTGGATGCGGAGCAGCAGCAGGCGATGGAAGGCTTCATCCGCGCGGGGTGGGGGCTTCGTGGGTGTGCACTCTGCGGCCGATACCGAATACGACTGGCCTTGGTACGGGCAACTGGTGGGCGCGTACTTCCGCAATCATCCGGAGGGGCTGCAGTTCAGCCGCGTGCAGCCCGAGCGCGACGGCAAGCCGGTGGGCACGTTCTGGCCGGTGCGTGATGAGCTGTACAACTACCGGAGCAATCCACGCGGGACCGTGCAGGTGATCGCAACGGTGGATGAGCGCATGTATCGGGGCGGAACGATGGGAAGCGATCACCCGATCGCCTGGTGCCATGCGTTTGATGGCGGTCGCAGCTGGTACACCGGGTTGGGGCACGACACGGCGGTGTACCGGAACCGGGATTTCCAGGCGCACCTGCGGCAGGGGTTGTTGTATGCAGCGGGGCGGAGCAGCGAATGTTGACGGACCGCGTAGCCACGCAGGGCGTGGCTCTACGGCAGACATGAAAAAGGCCCCGCGTTTGCGGGGCCTCTTTTTTCAGCTTATTGCGATTAGAACTTGTACTGGAACGAAGCGGCCAGCACGTCGCCACGGACCTTGTACTTGCCCTGCAGCGAGTTGCCCTGGTTGTTGGTGCTGCCGGCAATGTTCACGTTCGGGTCGCTGGTGAACAGGTGGGTGTAGCCGAAGTTGTATTCAGTGTTGGCCGACGGGGTCCAGCCCACGCCGAACGACAGCCACTTGCGGCTGGTATCCGGCACGCGCACGTCGCGGTGGGCGTCGGTGGTCGGGGTCTGGTCGTAGGCCACACCAGCACGCAGGGTGACAGCGTCGCTCAGCTTGTAGTCGCCACCCAGCGAAACGAAGGTGGTGTCGCGGTAGCTGAAGTCCAGCACCGAGTCCGGCTGGGCCGAACCGTAGTCGATGGTGACGCTGTCGAAGGCGGTCGACCACGCGGTACGGGTGACGTCCGCCATCATGGTGAAGCGGTCGGTGAAGTTGTGGGTGACGCTGAAGGTGGCCGAGGCCGGCAGGGTCACGGTGGCCTTGCCCGAGGTGGTCACGAAGCGACCCGGCTGGGCCACGGCCAGCACCTGTGCAGCTGCCGGCGGCACGTCGAAGGTGGCGTCGCCGCCGGTGATCTTGTGCTCGACCTTGGAACGGTAGCTGATGCCGATGTGGGTGTTCTCATCGACGCTGAACAGGCCGCCGACGGTCCAACCCACGGCGTTGTTGTCGCCTTCCATGGTCAGCTTGCCGTCGGCGCTGCCCGGGGCGAAGCCCGGCACGCGGGACTGGGCCAGGGCGGTACCGAAGTCGATGTTGTTGCTCAGTTCGATGGTCAGGTGTTCAACGAACACCGACGCGCCGAACGACACGTACGGATTGACGTCGTACGAAGCGGCGAAGCCCAGGTCGATCGCCTTCAGGTCGGTCTTCAGGCCGCTGTAGCGACCCACCCAGCCGTTGTCGTAATCGGTCTTGAAGCCGAACGGTGCGGTCAGCGAGACGCCGAAGTGGGCCTTTTCGCCGATCGGCATGTGGAAGTAGGCGGCCGGAACCGGGGCGATCATGCCGGCGTCGCCGCCGTCACCGCCGGTCTGGGCCTGGCCGGTCGGCTTGCGGCCGGTGCCTTCAAATTCGGCCTTGAAGCTGATGGCGCTCAGGTCACCCTGGACCAGGGTGCCGTCGAGCTGGCGCATGCCGGCCGGGTTGACAGCGATGATCGAGGCGTCGCCGGCGGCGCTGCCGGAACCGGCAAAGGCGCGGCCGAGGCCCTTGGCGCTGTTTTCCTTCAGCTGGAAGGCGGCGGCGTGGACGTGGCCAACGGCCAGGGCACCGGCGATGCCGACGGCCAGGGCGGTGACGCGGGCAAGCGTGGAAGCAGTTTGCATCGTGTTTTCTCTCCGGATTTGCGGTGATGATTGGCAACGCGCGCCTGCACGCTTTCCCACCCGCAAAGGCCGGAAAACATGCGCCGGAGTCCCCTCCCGACATACGACGCCGTATGCGAGTATACCCAGACCGGTTAATGAAACAATAACGCGATAGGCGTATTCGGCCATTCAGCCTGAACGCCTCCTTACCCCGTTTCGACCTGCTCCGCGTTAGGCTGCACCCGCATGTTCGTGTCCCTGCCCTCCCGCCGAAAAACCGCCCTGCGCTGGGCCACGCCGCTGCTGTTCACGTCCTTGTGGCTGGCGTTCCTGTGGTCGATCTCGCGCCCGGGCGATGCCCGCCGCAGCCTGTGGCTGGACTGGGGTGCCCTTTCGACGGGATTGACCCATCCGCAGGACTGGTGGGCGACCTTGCAGGACGGCAGCGTGCTGCGCCTGTTCACCGCGCTGTTCCTGCACGCGGACTGGTCGCACCTGCTGGGCAACCTGGTGTTCCTGTTGATCTTCGGGTTGCCGGCCGAACGGGTGCTGGGCCCGTGGCGCTTGATCCTGCTGTTCCTGGTGGGCGGAGCCATCGCCAACCTCACCGCGATCTACACGATGGGCAACCCGGACCAGATCATCATCGGTGCCAGTGGCGCGGTGTCGGCGCTGATCGGTGCGTACCTGGCGCTGTTCCCGGGCGCGCGGCTGGGCGTGGTGATCCCGCTAGGCCTGTTCCTGGAGTTCGTGCGCGCCCCGGCTTACCTGCTGATCGGCGTGTGGGCCGCGCTGCAGGTGGTGTTCGCGTACATCGGCCCGAGCTTCGGCATGGTGGCCTGGTGGGCGCACATTGCCGGCTTCGCGTTCGGGCTGGTGTATGGCGTCTACGTGCGGGCGGCCATCGCGCGCCGCCTGCGCAAGCGCCACGGGTTTTGAACGTTCCTTGGAACATGGCATTGCAGGACGCCCGGTAGCGCCGGCCGTTGGCCGGCCCGCCGGGCGATTCCGACGTTCATGAGGGCCGGCCAACGGCCGGCGCTACCGTCACGGATTCGGAGCAGGCTTGGGTTCCGCGGCAGGCTTGGGCTCCACAGCGGGCTTTGCTTCCACGGCCGGCTTCTTCGCCGCTTCCGCCTTCTGCTTCGCCGCCACCGAACCCGGCTGCTTTAACTCGGCCAATGCGTCATTGATCGGACCGTCGCCGGGCAGCACGTCGCCGGCGGCGTAACCTTCGCCGCCCTCGTCATCACCGCGCAGGTGGCCCGGCAGGGTGGCCTCGCTGTAGTCGCTCAGGCTGGCGGGCAGGTCGTCGTCGCCGTCCTTCTTTTCCGGCAGCAGGACTACGTCCGGAACAATGCCGGTGGCCTGGATCGACTTGCCGCTGGGAGTGTAATAGCGCGCGGTGGTGAGCTTGACCGAGTCGCCGTTGTCCAGCGGCAGCACGGTCTGCACCGAACCCTTGCCGAAGGTCCGGCTGCCGACCACGCGGGCGCGGCCGTTGTCACGCAGCGCGCCGGCCAGCACTTCAGAGGCACTGGCCGAACCGGCGTCGGTCAACACCACCACCGGTGCCCCCTTGAGCAGGTCGCCCGGGGTGGCGTCGAATCGCGCGTCGCTGATCGAGATGCGGCCGCGGGTACTGACGATGTTGCCCTTTTCGAGCAGGTCGTCTGCCACCTGCACGGCGGCGGTGAGCAGCCCACCGGGGTTGCTGCGCAGGTCCAGGACCAGGCCCTTGAGCTGTCCACCGGACTGCTTCTGCAGTTGGGTCACATGCTTCTGGAAGTCCGCCCCGGTGTCGGCCTGGAACGTGCTCAGCCGCACATAGCCGTAGCCGGGTTCGAGCAGGCGACTGCGCACGCTGGTGACGCGGATGGTCTGGCGGGTAATCGGCACATCAAACGGCTTGGCCTTGCCTTCGCGCACGATGGTGAGCACGACCTTGCTGCCGGCCTTGCCGCGAAGCGGTTCGGTGGCCTCAATGGCGCTGATCGGCTTGCCGTCGATGGCGATGATGAGGTCGCCGGCAAGAATGCCGGCCTTGGAGGCCGGGGTGTCGTCGATCGGCGCGATCACCTTGAGGCTGGCGTTGTCAGGCTGCTGCTGCAGTTCCACGCCGATGCCTTCGTACGCACCTTCGGCCTGTTCGTCGAAGGCTTCGGCATCTTCCTTGTCGAAGTAGGTGCTGTGCGGGTCCAGGTCCAGCAGCAGGCCGCGGATGGCCGACTGCATGAGCTTCTTGTCGTCGACCGGGTCAACGTAGGCGGCGCGTACTGCGTTGTACACGCCCACGTAGCGGCGGATCTCTTCAAGCGGAATGCGCGAGGTCACCGCCTCTTCGCTGGTGGCCGCGTCGCTCCCGCTCTGCGCGGCCGGTGCGGTCTGCTGTGCCCAGGTCAGCGCCGGCAGCAGAGCCAGCAGCAAGGTGGCGGAACGGGCTACACGCATGAAGCACTCCAAAGTGTGCGGGGAAACATCGTCCCGATTATGCGCGAAGCAGGGGTAAATTCCCGTTGAACGTCACCGCCGCTGCAGCCATGAGGTGGGATCGACCGGCTGCCCGTTGCGACGCAGTTCAAAGTAGAGCGCAGTGACGCCCTGCCCGCCTGAGTTGCCCACCTTGGCCACGGCATCGCCCTTCTTCACCGCCGAACCGGCGTCGCGCAGCAGGGTGTCGTTGTGGGCGTACAGGCTCATGTAGCCATTGCCATGGTCGACGATGAGGATCATGCCGTAGCCGGTCATCCAGTCGGAGAACACCACAGTACCGTCGGCGACCGCCGTCACGGTGCTGCCGGCGTTGGCTCCGATCAGCACACCGCTGCTGGTGCGGCCATCCGGCAGCTTGCCGCCATAGCGCGCAAGCAGATTGCCCGACAGCGGCCAGCCCAGCCCGCCGACCTTGGGGGCCGGTGCGCTCGCCACCTTGGGCG
>NZ_RHPP01000046.1 GCF_003935715.1 Stenotrophomonas sp. 278
GGCCAGCGCCGCTGTGCCGCACGCCGCCGCTCCGGTGCTGCTGAACTTCAATGAGTGTCCCTACGGCCCCGCCCCCGGCGCACAAGTGGCCGCTCGCGACATCGTGGCCGGTAGCGGGCGCTATCTGTTTGCGCTTGCTGGTGAACTGCGCGACGTGTTCGCCGCACAGGAAGATGTCGCCGCCGAGCGGGTCCGGCTGTATCCGGGCTCCAGCGAACCGCTGAACCGGGCCGCCGTGGTGTGGACCTCGCCCACCGCCGGGCTGGTGGTCGCCGACCCCACCTTTGAAAGCCTGGGCGACCTCGCTGCCGCGCGTGGGGCCCAGGTGGAGCAGGTACCGCTGCGCGCCGACGGTGCCCACGACCTGCGCGCGATGGTCACTGCAGCGCAACGGATCAACGCCGGCCTGCTGTACCTGTGCAACCCGAACAACCCGACCGGTTCGATCACCCCGGCGGCGGAGATTGCCTGGCTGCTGGCCCACAAGCCCGCGCAGACGCGGGTGCTGGTCGACGAGGCCTACATCCAGTACAGCGACCAGCCCTCACTGATCGGCCAGGTGATGCAGCGCGACGATGTGATCGTGCTGCGCACGTTCTCCAAGCTCTATGGCATGGCCGGTATGCGGCTGGGCGTGGCCGCGGCGCATCCGGACCGTCTGCGCGAACTGGGAACCCTGGGTGACAACCCGGTACCGGTGACCGCGCTGGCCGCCGGGCTGGCCAGCCTGCGCGATTCAGGACTGGTGGCACAGCGCAAGGCGCAGAACGCGCAGGTACGGCAGGCTACGGTTGCGTGGCTGGGCAAGCGCGGGTTTTCCTGCGTGCCGTCCGAAGCGAACTGTTTCGTGGTGGACGTGCAGCGCGATGGCAAGGCGTTTGTCGCCGCGATGGCCGAGCGCGGCGTCATCATCGGTCGCAGTTGGCCGATCTGGCCGCAGCGGGTGCGGGTGACGGTGGGCACCGAGGCGGAGATGGACGCGTTTCGTGTGGCGTTTGCGGCGGTTGCGGGCGTGCCCGCGTAGGGTTCATGCAGGCCGGCCAACGGCCGGCGCTACCGGAATGTATCTGGAGGAAAGCCCCCTTCGTGTTGAAGGGGGCGCGCCGAAGGCGGGGGGATTAGGTGGAATGCGTGGACGAAAGCGCTCCGTTGGTTCACCAACGGGGCGCTTTCGTAAGTGGCGGGGCCTGATGCTGGCGGTCATACGCCCGCAGCTCATCGCGGATATGCGCGATCCGCTGGCGGCCGAGCGTGGCGCGGCTGTCGTCCAGCACCTCGCCGTTGAGCAGTTCGCCCATGCGCTGCACCGTGGGCAGCATCTTTTCCCAGGCATCCAGCGCGGTCAGCGGGGCTGGCAGGGTCAGGAAGAACGCGATCGCCGGCGTTTCCATTTCGCGGATGCTGGCCATGTCGAAGCTGCCCGGCTTCATGATGTTGGCCATCGAGAAGATCGGACCGCGCTCGGGGTGCCCTTCCACCAGGCGATGGAATACGTTCATGTGGCCGAACACCAGCCCGGTCTTCTCCGCCGCCACGACAATGTCTTCGCCGCGCAGCTTTTCACCGGCACGGGCAGCGACGAACAGCGAGACGATTTTGTCGAAGTCCTGGGTGGCGCGCTTGCCGAGGTCGCTGGCCGGGGTGGCGTCCACCTCGGGCAGGCCCAGCTCGGCCTGGCTTACACCCTCTTCTCCGTCGAGACCGGCCTCGGCAGCGCCACCCGGCTGGTCGCCCAGCAACGGCTCGCGGCGCTGACCGGAGGCGCTGTCGGCTCCCTCAACGCGCCGACCCTGGACCTTCTTCTTCGGGCGGCCGAACAGGAAGATGGCCGCCACCAAGAGGACGCCGGCCACAAGAATGCCGATTCTGAGCAGTGCCACGTCGGACATTTGAAGGGTCTCCAGCTAAATACGTTCAGGTAAGCATGGCACGTCAGGCCGCGCCCGCCAATCGTGCCGCCTCTTCCAGGTCCACGCTGACCAGACGACTGACCCCCGGTTCGCGCATGGTGACGCCCGACAGCTGGTGGGCTGCCTCCATGGTCGCTTTGTTGTGGCTTACGAACAGGAACTGCACTTTCTCGCTCATCTCCTTGACCATGTTGGCGAGTCGACCGACGTTGGCTTCGTCCAGCGGCGCGTCCACTTCGTCCAGCAGGCAGAACGGCGCGGGGTTGAGCTGGAAGATCGCAAACACCAGCGCCACTGCGGTCATCGCCTTCTCACCACCGGACAGCAGCGAGATGCTCGACACGCGCTTGCCCGGCGGGCGCGCCATGATCGCAACACCGGTGTCGAGCAGGTCTTCACCGGTCAGTTCCAGATAGGCGTGGCCGCCACCGAACAGGCGCGGATACAGCTGCTGCACGCCGGCGTTGACCCGGTCGAAGGTGTCCTTGAAGCGACCCCGGGTTTCGCGGTCGATCTTGCGGATGGCGTCTTCCAGGGTTTCCAGCGCGGTGCACAGGTCGGTGTTCTGCGCGTCGAGGTAGTCGGAGCGCTGCGACGCTTCGCCGTATTCCTGGATGGCGGCCAGGTTGACCGGCTCCAGCCGGCGCATGCGACCGTCGATCTGATGCACGGCCTGTTCCCATTCGCTGATCCGCGCCTCTTCGGGCAGCGTGTTGATCACGTCCTGCAGCACAAAGCCGGCCTTTTCCACCGAGGCGGTGAGCTGTTCGGCGCTGAGCACCAGCGCCTGCTGGTCGAGCTTGCGCTGGGAAATGCGCTCGCGCTGGGCCAGCGCCTGCTCGTCACGCTGATGCCGGGTCTGCTCGAAGGTGCGCAGTTCGGCGTCGATGCCTTCCAGCAGCGTGCGCGCTTCGCCGAGCACGCGGTCGGCGCGGACGCGCTCGCCGAGGGCATTCTGGTGTTCGGCTTCCAGCGACTGCACCGGTGAATCACCCTCGTCGAGCTGCGCGTGCAGTTCACCCAGGCGCGAATCCAGCTGGCCACGCTGGGTGCTCATGCGTTCCAGTGCCTGGCCCAGCGATGTGAGCTGGGCACGCTGCGATTCCAGCGTGAGTGCCAGGGCGTGCGAGCGCTCGCGCACGGTTCGCGCGGCTTCGCGGGCCTGATCGCGGGCGTCGCTGAGCTGGCGGCGTTCGCCTTCCAGCGCCTGCCGCACGGACTCGAGGTCGCCCATGCTGCTGACCGCGTCATCCAGCCGGGCGCGGGCTTCACGCACCTGCTCGCGACCGGTGTCGAGCGTTTCCATCAGCTGGGCCAGCTCGCCTTCGATGCGGTCGATGCGGGTCCGCGCGGCTTCGACCTTGCCCTGCTGGCTCTGCAGCTGGCCACCGAGTTCGGACACGCTGCGATGCGCGAGGTACAACTGGCGCTGCGCATCTTCACGCTGCTGCTCGCCGGCCAGCAGCTGGTCACGGAACGTGGCCAGCTGTTCTTCCAGCGCGGCTTCGCGTTCCTGCAGGGCGTCGATCTGTTCGCGCAGGGTGACGATCTCGCGCTCACGCAGCAGCGCACCCTGCTTGGCGGCACCGGAGCGCGAAACGCGCACCCAGCCCTCGCCGAGGCGCTCTCCGCCGCGGGTGATGACCGAGTCGCCCTCGGCCAGCGTGGCCTGCAGCGCGCGCGCCTGCTCAAGGTCTTCGGCGGCGTGCAGACGGGCCAGCAGGCGACGGATCGCGGTCGGCCCCTGCACCTTGGCCGCCAGCGAGGTCGGGGCGACGTCCAGCGGTTCCTGCTCGGCGCTGACCAGCGCGATGCGGCCCTCGCCCAGTTCGGCCAGTGCGCCGACCAGCTGTTCGGGGGCATCGACCAGCACGCCTTCGATCAACTGCCCCAGCGCGCTTTCCACGGCATTTTCCCATCCGCTGTCCACGCTCAGGCGTTCACCGACGCGGGCACCGGAGTCCAGGCCGTGCTGCTTGAGCCAGGCCACGGCCGCCCCCTGCTCCTGGCCGAGGGCGGCCTGCTGCAGGGTTTCCAGGGAGGACAGACGGCCGCGGGCGGCCTGGGCCTGCTTGCGGATGTCGGCGAGCTCGGCCTGGCCGCTGCGCTGGCGGTCCTGAAGGCCGGCGACGGCCTCTTTGCGGGATTCCACGGCCTCGGTCAGTCCGTCCAGCGCGGCCTTCTGGGTTTCGTGCTGGAGCTGGATTTCCTCGAAGGCTTCGGCCAATGCGTCGAGGTCGAGCCCGGTCCGTTCGGCGGCCAGCGCCTCGCGGCGGCGGTCGGCTTCCAGCACCTGGCGGTCGAGGTAATCCACGCGGGTGCGCTCGACTTCGCCGGCGCGCGAAGCTTCAGAGGTGCTGCGGGTGTGCGCTTCCCAGCGCGCCTGCCAGTCGGACAACCGGCTTTCGGCGTCGCGCAGGGCTTCCTGCTTGATCTCGTTTTCTTCCTGCAGCTGTTCCAGCTGTGGCTCGGCCTGCTCAACGGCTTCGCGCAGGACGATCATTTTGGCTTCATCGCCGCTGATGTGCTGGCCGAGGTCGGCCAGGGCCTGCTGGGTTTCATCGCGGGCCTTGTGCAGGCGCTGCGACATTTCCTTCTGGTGCTGGATCTGCTGTTCAAGCCGGGCCAGGGTGCTGCCGACCTGGTAGACCTCGGCCTGGGCGGTGCTGAGGGCATCGGCGGCTTCCTCGCGGCGCACGCGGCTGGTTTCAATGCGGGCTTCGGCGTCACGCTGGTCGGCGATCAGCTGCTGCAGGCGGGTTTCTTCCTGCGACAGGGCTTCGCGCAGGCCACTCAGGCGGCCATCCAGGTTGCGGAACTCCAGTGCCTTCCACTCGGCATCCTTGACCTTGCGCTCTTCCTGCAGGGCCTGGTACTGCTCGGCCTGGCGGGCCTGGCGCTTGAGGTGTTCAAGCTGCTTGCCGATCTCCTCGCGCAGGTCGTTGAGGCGGTCGAGGTTCTCGCGGGTGTGGCGGATGCGGGTTTCGGTTTCCTTGCGGCGCTCCTTGTACTTGGAGATGCCGGCGGCTTCTTCCAGGTAGACGCGCAGGTCTTCGGGCCGGGCTTCGATGATCTGGCTGATCATGCCCTGTTCGATGATGGAGTAGCTGCGAGGGCCGAGGCCGGTACCGAGGAACAGGTCGGTGATGTCACGCCGACGGCACTTGGTTCCGTTCAGATAGTAATTGCTGCTGCCATCACGGCTGACCGTACGCTTGACCGAGATCTCGTTGAACGAGGCATATTCGCCGGAGATGGTGTGGTCGGTATTGTCGAAAATGAGTTCGACGGTGGCCTGCGAGACGGGCTTGCGGGCGGACGAGCCGGAGAAAATGACGTCGGTCAGCGAATCGCCGCGCAGGCGGCTGGCCGAGCTTTCGCCCATGACCCAGCGAACGGCGTCGATGATGTTGGACTTGCCACACCCATTGGGCCCGACCACGCCGGTCATGTTGGTGGGCAGATGCAGGGTGGTGGGATCAACGAACGACTTGAAGCCGGAGAGCTTGATCGTGGACAGACGCATGGCGTGGTTGGCTTTCCGGGGCAGTCGCGATGGCCCTGAGTATACCGGGGATGGGCCATGTCACCCTCCCAAGGTGGCAGGGTCTCCGTAGAGCCGGGCTTGCCCGGCTGCTGTTGGCTTTTGGCGAACAACCGATATTCACGGATTCCCTGGCCTGGCGGCTCGGGATGGGCGTTCTGGGGGACGCTGTGAATACATCCATGTAAGCTCATCGCCGCTTGCACGTCTGCGCAATCCTGCGCACACGGCAAGACCGGGGTTGGGCGTCCTGCCCAACCCGTCGGGCGCATGCGCCCGACCCATGTGGCTCGTGCCCCCTCCAGCCCAACCCGACCCGCCCCGGCAGGCCATCGGTGGCCACGGAAGATCAAATGCGGCGTTGTTCCGTTTTCCATGCGTTATCGGGCGCGGGGTGTTTCACGGCCGTCGTCTGTCGACCGACGCTACCACCCTCCCCCGCGGGGCATTGGATTGTTCCTGGCCGCATTGCGACCAACCGTCGGGGGCGGGGCCAGGTACCCTCCGGAGGGACACTCCACGGCATGGATGCCGTGGAGTAGCCCCCATGGATGGGTTCACGGCGTGTCCCGGAGCGAGGGTGCCTGGCCCCGCCCCAGCACGTAGAAATCGAAACGCCGCATTTCGCGGACACCTTCATCAGGCGACCAAAACAAAAACGGGCACCCTTGCGGGTACCCGTTTCAGCGATTCCGGCTTTTCAGCTGGGATCAGGCTTCGCCGACCACGATCACCTTGACGGTGGTTTCGACGTCAGCGTGCAGGGCCAGCACCACGTCGAACTCGCCGACGTTGCGGAAGGCGCCTTCGCCCAGGATCACTTCGCTCTTTTCCACCGGCAGGCCGGCCTTGGTGAAGGCTTCGGCGATGTCGCGCGGGCCGACCGAGCCGTACAGCTTGCCTTCGGTCGAGGCGTTGGCGGGGATCGTCACGCTCGCGCCTTCCAGCTTGGCCTTGCGGGCTTCGGCTTCGGCGTGGATGGCGTTGGCCTTGGCTTCGTAGTCAGCGCGCTTGGCTTCGAACTCGGCCTTGTTGGTTTCGGTCGCCGGCACGGCGAAGCCGCCCGGAACCAGGAAGTTACGGCCGTAGCCCGGCTTCACTTCGACCAGGTCACCCAGGGTGCCCAGGTTCTTGACCTTCTTGATGAGGATCAGCTGCATGTTGAAACTCCAAATCGTTATTCGTTAGCGAAGCCCGCAGGCCCCGCAGCAGATGGCTGTCCGAATAGCTGGCGGAACGGGCGGCGCGAGGCCGCCCATCCGGCATCAGACGTCGTGGTTGTCGGTGTACGGGATCAGGGCCAGGAAACGGGCGCGCTTGACGGCCGTGGCCAGCTGGCGCTGGTACTTCGACTTGGTGCCGGTGACGCGGCTCGGCACGATCTTGCCGTTCTCGGTCAGGTACTGGCGCAGGGTGTTGAGATCCTTGTAGTCGATCTCCTTCACACCTTCAGCCGTGAACTTGCAGAACTTGCGGCGACGGAAGAACTTGGACATGTGCGTGCTCCTTAGGCGGCAGAAGCGGCGTCGTCGCCGGCTTCGTTGTCAGCGGTGTTGGCGGCTTCGCCTTCTTCGTCGTCACGACGACGACGCTCACCACGCTCGGGCTTGTCGCCCTTCTCGTCCTTGCTCTTCATGATCAGCGACTGCTCGGTGTCAGCCTCGTCGCGGAGCAGGACGAGGTTGCGCAGCACGGCGTCGTTGAACTTGAAGCTTTCGGTCAGTTCGTTCAGCACGGCCTGATCCACTTCGATGTTCATCAGCACGTAATGTGCCTTGACCAGGTTCTGGATCGGGTAGGCCAGCTGACGACGGCCCCAGTCTTCCAGACGGTGGATGGTGCCGTTGCCGCCCTCGACCAGCGCCTTGTAGCGCTCGATCATGGCCGGGACCTGCTCGCTCTGGTCCGGATGGACCATGAACACGACTTCGTAATGACGACTCATGTGTGTATACCTTTCGGATGTGGCCTTTTCAGGCCGGACAGCTCCCCGCAGGTGAACGCGGTGGAGCAAGGGATCCCGCCCGGAGCCGGACAGGAAGCCGCGCATTATCGCAGCGGATGGGGGTTCAGGGCAAGCACGGCACGCCGGCGCTCAACCTGAACGGGATTCAGGCCTTGTCGGCGTCGGTGGTGAAGCTCTCGCCGCAGCCACATTCGGCAGTGGCGTTGGGGTTTCTGAACGTGAAGGTCTCGCTCAGGCCCTGCTTGCCGAAGTCGATTTCGGTGCCGTCCACCAGCTCCAGGCTGGCCGCGTCCACATAGATGCGCACGCCATCCTGCTCGAACACGGTGTCGCCCTCGCGCTGGTCGCGGGCCAGGTCGGTCACATGACCCCAGCCCGAGCAGCCGGTGCGGGTCACGCCAAAGCGCAGGCCCAGTGCGCCCGGGGTCTGGGCAACGAACTTCTGCACGCGGGCAAAGGCAACGGGGGTAAGGCTTACGGCCATGACAGGCATCTCCAGCAGATCGGTCTCATTATAGGTCCACGGCCCAGTCAGAAATGCCTCGCAAGCAGAACACTGCAACCGTTAAACTTCCCGTTCAGAGATCGAGTCGATCAATAGAGGATTCAAGTCATGACGGTGGTCAGCGTTGAACATGCGCTTGCCGGGAATATCCCGGAAGGCGGCGAGGCAACAGTACGGGGCTGGGTGCGCACGGTGCGCGGGTCTGCGGCGCTGGCCTTCGTCAATGTGACCGACGGTTCATGCTTCGCCCCCATCCAGGTGGTGGTCAACGATACGCTGGAGAACTTCGAAGCGGTCAAGGCGCTTACCCCGGGCTGTTCGCTGATCGCGCGCGGCACCCTGGTCAAGTCGCAGGGCAAGGGCCAGTCCTTCGAGATCCAGGCCGAATCGGTCGAGATCGTCGGCCTGGTCGAAGACCCGCTGACCTACCCGATCCAGCCCAAGCCGATGTCGCCGGAATTCCTGCGTGAAGTGGCGCACCTGCGCCCGCGCACCAACCTGTTCGGCGCGGTCACCCGCATCCGCAACTGCCTGGCCCAGGCCGTGCACCGCTTCTTCCACCAGAACGGCTTCAACTGGATCAGCACCCCGATCATCACCACCTCCGACGCCGAGGGCGCGGGGCAGATGTTCCGCGTGTCGACCCTGGACATGGTCAACCTGCCGCGCAACGACAAGGGCGAGGTCGACTTCAGCCGTGACTTCTTCGGCAAGGAAACCTTCCTGACCGTGTCCGGCCAGCTCAACGTCGAGGCCTACTGCCTGGCGCTGAGCAAGGTGTACACCTTCGGCCCGACCTTCCGCGCCGAGAACTCCCACACCACCCGCCATCTGGCCGAGTTCTGGATGATCGAGCCGGAAATCGCCTTCGCCGACCTGGCCGAAGACGCGCGGCTGGCCGAGCAGTTCCTGAAGTACCTGTTCCGTGCGGTGCTGGATGAGCGCGGCGACGATCTGGCCTTCCTGGCCGAGCGCGTCGACAAGAATGCGATCACCAAGCTGGAAGCGTTCATCAACTCGCCGTTCGAGCAGATCGACTACACCGAAGCGGTGAAGCTGCTGCAGAACTCCGGCAGGAAGTTCGACTTCCCGGTCGAATGGGGCCTGGACCTGCAGACCGAACACGAGCGCTGGCTGACCGAGGAACACATCGGCCGCCCGGTGGTGGTGACCAACTACCCCGAGCACATCAAGGCCTTCTACATGCGCCTGAACGACGACGGCAAGACCGTCGCCGCGATGGACGTGCTGGCCCCGGGCATCGGCGAGATCATCGGCGGCAGCCAGCGCGAAGAGCGCCTGGAAGTGCTCGACGCGCGCATGGCGCAGTTCGGCCTGGACCCGGCGCATTACGGCTGGTACCGCGACTTCCGCCGCTACGGGTCGGTGCCGCATGCCGGCTTCGGCCTCGGCTTCGAGCGCCTGGTGGTGTACGTGTGCGGGCTGGGCAACATCCGCGACGCCATCCCCTACCCGCGCGCACCGGGCAGCGCCGAGTTCTGACCCGGCGGCCATCCACCTGATCACGGAGGCAATCCCATGACCCTGTTCTTCGCGCTGTGTTTCGTCGGCGTGGCGATCGCCGGGTTCAGTGCCTTCGTGATCTTCTGGCCGCTGACGCTCATCCATATCCGCGACCGCCACCCGGCGCTGGCCGATCGTTTCGGCAGCGGCGCGTTCCTGCAGCCGCAGGCCCTGCGCTGGTTGCTGGAGCGCGATTACCGACAGACACCCGACCGCTCGCTGTCGGGTCTTGCGACGCCGGCCTGGCTGTCGCTGCTCACCTTGCTGGCCGGACTGGGCATGGCTGCCCTGCTCTGGCTGCTTTCACTGGTACTGACATGAATGACATTTCCGCCGTGCGCGACTCCTGGTGGTTGGCCAGCCTGGGCAACACGCTGATCTGGGCACGCCTGCGCGTGCGCCCGGCCGGCACCGCCGAGGTGCTGGACAGCGATGGCAACACGCTCAGCTATGACAGCGAGGACACCGCGCGCGCGCAGCTGTTCGACGCCGAGTTCGTCGAATTCGACGGGCTGGATGAGGAAGACGCGCTGATCCGAGGCTTCTCGCTGCACGAGGTGCAGCCGCCCCAGGCCGTCGACGACGACGGCCTGCGCGGGCGCATGGTGCAGAGCCTGGGCCGGAGCGTCTGAGGCCCCCGTGTTCACCCCCTCCTCCTTCGCCACGCGCGACCCGATCTGGCTGGACCGGCTGATCACGCGCGATGCGTTCGTGACCCTGGTGACCACCGGCCCCGATGGCCTGCCCTGCGTGACCCTGCTGCCGGTGCTGTATCGCCGCGACGGCGAAGGCATCGTGATCGAAGGGCACTGGGCCAGGGCCAACCCGCAGTCGCGTCACAGCGGCCCGGCGCTGGTGCTGGTGCACGGCCCGCACGGCTACGTGTCGCCGGGCTGGTACCCGGACAAGGAAAGCGAAGGCCGCGTGCCGACCTGGAACTACGCCGCCGCCGAACTGCGCGGCACGCTGGAAACCATCACCGACCGCGACTGGCTGGTCGACCTGCTGGACCGGTTGAGCCTCCATAACGAATCCCAGGTCGGCAGCGACTGGCGCTTTGACCCGGACGACACCCGCCAGGCCAAACTGCTGCCGGGCATCGTCGGTTTCCGTTTCCGCGCCGAGCAGGTGCAGATCAAGCTCAAGCTGAGCCAGAACCACCCCGACGCCAACCAGCTGTCGGTGATTGCTGCCCTCGAGGCCGAAGGCACCCCCGCTTCCCGCGAGCTTGCGCAGTGGATGCGCGACGTTCGCGACCCGGCCGCCGCTGGCGGCTGATATCACAGGAATACCCGCCCCATGAAAGACATCCACAAACTGCTGCAGAACAACCGCGACTGGGCCGACCGGATCGAGAAGGAAGACCCGGAGTTCTTCGCCCAGCTGGCTAAGCAGCAACACCCGGAGTATCTGTGGATCGGCTGCTCGGACTCGCGCGTACCGGCCAACCAGATCATCGGCATGGCTCCGGGTGAAGTGTTTGTCCACCGCAACATCGCCAACGTGGTGGTGCACACGGATCTGAACTGCCTGAGCGTGATCCAGTACGCGGTGGACCAGCTGAAGATCAAGCACATCCTGATCGTGGGTCATTACGGCTGCGGCGGCGTGCACGCCAGCCTCAACAACGTGCGCGTCGGCCTGGCCGACAACTGGCTGCGCCACGTCAGCGACGTCGCCCAGAAGCACGCCGCCATTCTCGACGGGATCGACGATCCCGACCTCAAGCATGCGCGCCTGTGCGAACTGAACGTGATCGAGCAGGTGGTCAACGCCTGCCGCTCGACCATCGTGCAGGACGCCTGGGCGCGCGGCCAGAAGCTGATGGTGCACGGCTGGGTGTACAGCCTGAAAGACGGTCGCGTCAGTGAAATGGGCATCGACGTGGGCGCACCGGAAGACCTGCCGGCCGCCTACGAAAAGGCCCTCGCCCATGTACCGCGCCAAGGCAAGCGCGACTGACCCTTTCTGCAAGGAACGCCCCATGTTGCCCGCACCGATCAACCTGCACGCCTGGATCGAAGAGAACCGGCACCTGCTCAAGCCGCCTGTCGGCAACAAGATGATCGAGAACGGCGACTTCATCGTGATGGTGGTCGGCGGCCCGAACAGCCGCACCGACTTCCATTACGACGAGGGCCCGGAGTGGTTCTACCAGCTGGAAGGGGAAATGACCCTGAAGGTGCAGGAAAATGGCCAGGTGCGCGACATTCCGATCCGTGCCGGCGAGATTTTCCTGCTGCCCGGCGGCGTGCCGCATTCGCCGCGCCGCCCATCCGGCGGCGTCGGCCTGGTGGTGGAACGGAAGCGTCTGCCGCACGAGCGCGACGGGGTGATGTGGTTCTGCGAGCGCTGCAACCACAAGCTGCATGAGGTGTACTTCACCCTGGAGA
Organism: Stenotrophomonas sp. 278; assembly: GCF_003935715.1. GTDB lineage: Bacteria > Pseudomonadota > Gammaproteobacteria > Xanthomonadales > Xanthomonadaceae > Stenotrophomonas > Stenotrophomonas maltophilia_AH. The sequence goes on from NZ_RHPP01000046.1 coordinate 11,843, forward strand.
ACATCGAAACCGATCTGCCGAAGGTGTTTGCCGAGTACCAGGCGAATCTGGAACTGCGCACCTGTGATGCCTGCGGGCATGTGGATCCGTTGCCCTAACTCCCCCGCCCGGCACAGCAACCTTGCGTGCCGGGCAAATGAGTCACCTAAGAGCGAAATGTAGAAAGGCCGCCCCTGTTCCTACTATTAGCATGTTGTCCATGCCCCTGGGTGAGAAGGCCTCAACAACCGTCATCAAAGCGGCGAATGCCAGAGCAACGGCAATGAGCTCCCAGCCACGAGCCTGCTCACCGACCCACAGCGCGACCAAGCACGCGATCAGTGAAACACTGAAAACCGCCAAACTTCCCTCTAGCGATTTTGTGTTTCGGACACGCCACACAGGATCGTAGATTGAGTAGCGCCGCTTCCCAAAGCGAAGTCCGACAGGCTCAGCAAGTCCATCACCCAAGCCCATTGCGCAAAAGGCAATCTTGGCATAAAGCGGACTGACCAAAGCGAGAGCCGAGTAGGTCGCAATCTGACCGGTAACCAACGGAAGGAACACAAAGAAGTTACCTCTCTCACCGTCCCTATCTCGGACATTGCTACGAATGACCCGGGACACAACTTCGCGTGAGGATTTTGCCGACCACGCATAAATCAGCAACACCAGCACCGACGTGGCCACTGCAGTCGGCACGAAACTCTCGTCGGGCAACCCAAAAAGGCATACGCCGGACAATGCCGAAAGAAGGAAGTGATTCAGCTTCCGGGAAAAACCGTCACGCAATCCCTTCTGCCTCATCAGCCAAGCCACGTTTCCAATAAGAAACGTGCCAATGACAACCACAGGAATGGCGCGATCGAAGCGCACAGCACACACGAAGTCAAAAAGAGTCACTGGGCCACCTCTCGATCATACCATCCGAGTTGACCCGGTACTTTTCAGCGCAAAGCCCAAGGACCGGGCCATCTTTCTCGCTGTCGGAGTAACCCGCCTTGAACTTAAGCTCATACCCAGAACGGAGCTGAATCTGGCGCACCTTCTCATTGAGAACGCAGCGCACCTGCAACACCCGCCCCCCAATGAAGCGCGAGAAACGCGAACCAATCAACGTTATCTCGGGACGCACAAGAAGATCACCATAAACCCGCCTTACAAGCGACTCTGGACTACCCGATACAACGTACACGTGCGTACCGCACTCAATGTATCGGCACAGCTCACCGTATGGCTCTGAGTAGCGACGCATTCCCCGGGAAAACTCGCAAGAAAATTCCGCATCCAGATCAAGCAATGAACGCTCGCGAGTCAGAACTGTCAGAATCCACAGGATAAAGCTAACACTCCAGCGGCGATCTGGGCAGATCAAGTACCCCACCAATGCCGGCACCACGAGTGGCAGCAACAGGACCAGCCTCAAAACGCTCTTCTTTGCAAGAAACAGCAGGTAGCTCCTGAACAGGTCGCCTTCGTGCAGAGTATCGTCCAGGTCAAAGAAAACCGAATCCGCCTTCATTTCCGCTCCATGGAAGCCAACCTTCCCTTGCGATACACGGATGCCTCAAAGTCCGACCTCGTCAACAGCATGGGGCGTATCTCACAGCCTCCCTCCTTAATCGGGCCACATAGGACCTTGAAGCCCATAAGGGTGTACAACCGATACTGCCTCCCAATGGCAGAGATAACCACGCGATCAATTTTATTCAGTGAACAGTACCCCATGACGGCCAGCATTAGTGCGTCATATATCCCCTTGGCACGATACCGCCTCTCAACTGCCAGCAACCTGATCTCTGCCACCCCATGCAGACTATTCCTCAACATGGATGATGAGATTCTCCCAAGAGTGGATACCCCACCGGCACCCGGAGGTGTGATGGACAGCATCCCGACAACAGACCCGTCAACCTTTGCAACAAAAAATACGCCAACTGAGTGCATTCGATCGACTTTGGAACCTGATGGATCCAGTGCGTGCTGACCCAACTCCTCGCAGTACACCCTGTGATTCAATGCCCATACGGAAATCATGTCCTCCGGAGACGCAATCTCAACCGTGCATTTCATTTCGAACCTCCAAAGCAGTACGAAGCGCATTAAGCAGCTTTGTCATGGTGTCGCTGTCAGCAATCGTCACGCGCAGGTAGGTGCCTGCCGATTCAATCACCTCCCGCTTGACGACGAAGCCGCAAGATCTGAGCTCCGAACAAACATCCACCTCCCCTTCCGCAATGCGCATAAGCATGAAATTGGCGTCAGTCCAGTAAGGATCTACCCCATCCATTCGGCGAAGTTCGTCGAACACATAACTCCTGACCTTGTAGAATTCGCTTCTTATTAGCTCGTGAAGCGGCGCATCATTCAGCCTTGAGATCGCAAGATCCTGATTCAACGTCGAGATTCCAAATACCGGAGACATGGCAGACATCGTCAATGCCCACTTCGCGTTGCACACGAGATATCCGACCCTAATGTCAGCCAACCCCAAGAATTTGGAGAATGTGCGCGTGACGAACAAGTTGGATCGACGTGCCGCTTTTTGCAGGATGCGAATAGAGCCGCCATCATCATCTGAGAATCCGCAATAGGCCTGGTCAACTACAAAACTCACATCGCGATACGCATCCACTAGTTCCAGAAGTTCATCGGCGTTTATCGAGTTCCCTGTGGGATTGTTTGGACTACAAACAATCACCACCCTAGGGTTGCAACTTTGAATTCGACACTTTATCTCCGACAGGTCGTAGACATAACAACCTTTGCCATTGAGCAACGGATAGGTGAATATCTCTCCACCAACAAGTTGGGCACACACCCGATAGAAGCTCCAGCTGGGCTCCGGGAGGAGCACTCGCTCACATTTGCCCAGAAGCGATATGAAGAGCAGCCTGAGAAGTTCCGAGCTTCCGTTGCCAACAACGACTTGCTCGGGCGCACAGGATGCATGTCTAGCCAGTTCGACCTTGAGCCGATCTGCGCCCTGTACCGGATAGCGATTCAATCGGCCCGACTGAGCCGCAAAGCATCTGGCGGCGAGGCGATCTTCGGCGGCTATCGTTGATGCAAAGAGATTCTCGTTTAGATGGAGCTGACACAATCCTGGAAGATCATTCTCGGGCATCTCATAGATCGCCGAATCCAAACGTAGAGCACTTCCTTTCATTGGCTTTCCTTTTTCTCGCAACTTCTTCGCTAAGCAGTCCAGAGGGGCGGCACTCAATGGCGCATATCCGAGTGAGAGAAACGAGGTGACACGAGACAGGCTCCTCGAGTCGACGCCGCCGGATTAAGCGCCATTTTCGCTGCGTGCTGATCAAACCATGCAAGACTCACAGCCAAGCGAGGTTCGGACCATGAAGATTGTTGTACTCGTACGCACTAGAACGTTGTTCTGCATCGCACGTCTCACTTTCTTAACTTCCGAGCCTCGTAACGTAAAAATCAAGTGGGTTACCCGACATTTGAAGGCAGTGAATCTGGGGGAATTCACTTCGTCGCGGGCAGACATGAGATTTCCCAAAAGCGTCGCCTACACAGATAAACTGGCGCATCTCAGACAATCGTCATTGCCATGTCCGAACTGCTCAGCCGTTCCCATGCCGTCGCCCTGGATGCCGCCGACCCGCTGCGCGCCCTGCGCGCCGAATTCGTGTTCCCCCAGCACGACCATCGCGACCAGACCTACTTCGTTGGCAACTCACTCGGCCTGCAACCCCGCAAGGCGCAGGCGGCGGTGCAGGAGGTGATGGACAAGTGGGGCGCGCTGGCGGTGGAAGGCCACTTCACCGGTGATACGCAGTGGCTGCGCTACCACCGGCTGGTGAACGAGCAGCTGGCCCGGGTGGTCGGCGCGCTGCCCAGCGAAGTGGTGGCGATGAACACGCTCAGCGTGAACCTGCACCTGATGATGGTCAGCTTCTACCGGCCCACCGCGCAGCGTCCGGTCATCCTGATGGAGGCGGGTGCTTTCCCCACCGACCGCCATGCGGTGGAGTCGCAGATCCGCTTCCACGGCTTCAACCCGGACACTGATCTGGTCGAGGTGCACCCAGACGAAGCCAACGGCACGATTTCGCAGCAGGCCATTGAACGCGCCATCGCCGAACACGGCCCGCGCCTCGCCCTGGTGTTATGGCCGGGCGTGCAGTACCGCACCGGCCAGGTGTTCGATCTGGACGCGATCACCCGCGCGGCGCGCCTGCAGGGAGCCAACGTCGGCTTCGACCTGGCCCACTCGGTGGGCAACGTGCCGCTGCAGCTGCACGACATCGCACCCGATTTCGCGGTGTGGTGCCACTACAAGTACCTCAACAGCGGCCCGGGCGCGGTTGCCGGTGCCTTCGTGCACGAACGCCATCACCGGGATACCTCGCTGCCGCGCTTCGCCGGCTGGTGGGGCCACGAGGAAGCCACCCGCTTCAAGATGGCCCCGCAGTTCGTGCCCGCCGTCGGTGCTGAAGGCTGGCAACTGAGCAACCCGCCGGTGCTGGGCCTCGCCCCGCTGCGTGCGGCACTGGATGTGGTGGATGCCGCCGGCGGCATGGACGCGCTGCGCGCCAAGTCGCTGCAACTGACCGGACTGCTCGATGCGCTGGTACGCGCCCGCCTGGCGAACGTCCTTGAGGTGCTGACCCCGAGTGAGCCGGAACGGCGCGGCTGCCAGCTTTCGCTGCGCGTGATCGGTGGTCGCGAACGTGGCCGCAGCCTGTTCGAATATCTGCAGACCGTGGGCGTGCTCGGCGACTGGCGCGAACCGGACGTGATCCGCATCTCACCCACGCCGCTGTACAACCGTTACCTCGACCTGCACCACTTTGTCGAGGAAGTCGAATCCTGGGCCGGACTGTAAGCCGCCCCCTCCCCCGCTGGAACGCTCTTGATCGCACATGCACACCGCTCCCTGAGCATCATTGGTGCCGGCCTTGCCGGCTCGCTGCTGGCCATCCTGCTGTCCCGCCAGGGCTGGCGCATCACCCTGTACGAGCGTCGCGGCGACCCGCGCATTGCCGACTACGAGTCCGGCCGTTCGATCAACCTGGCGCTGGCCGAGCGCGGCCGCAATGCGCTGCGCCAGGCGGGCGTGGAAGACGCGGTCATGGCCAAGGCGGTGATGATGCGCGGCCGCATGCTGCACGCGCGCGACGGCGGCACGCAGCTGCAGCGCTATGGTCGTGACGACAGCGAGGTGATCTGGTCGATCCACCGCAAGGACCTCAACCACACCCTGCTGCAGCTGGCCGAAGACGCTGGCGCGCAGGTGCACTTCCACCGCCGCCTGCACACGGTGGATTTCGAGGCCGGCTACGCGCGTTTCATCGACGACCGCGACGACCAGCCGCATGACATCCGCTTCGACACCCTGATCGGGGCCGACGGTGCCGGCTCGGCGCTGCGTGCAGCGATGAACCGCAAGCAGCCGCTGGACGAGCGCACCGAGTTCCTGGGCCACTCCTACAAGGAACTGGAGATCCCGCCGACCGAAGACGGCGGCTTCCGGATTGAAGCCAATGCCCTGCACATCTGGCCGCGCGGCCAGTACATGTGCATCGCCCTGCCGAACGACGAGGGGACCTTCACCGTCACCCTGTTCCTGCCCAACGAGGGCGATCCGAGTTTTGCCACCACCCGCACCGGGGCCGAGGCCGAGGCCCTGTTCGCGCGCGACTTTCCCGATGCCCTGCCGCTGATCCCGCACCTGCGCCGCGACTGGGAAGAGCACCCGCCCGGCCTGCTCGGGACGCTGTACCTGCGTCAGTGGCACCTGGGCGGACGTGCCGTGCTGCTCGGCGATGCCGCGCATGCGATGGTGCCTTTCCACGGCCAAGGCATGAACTGCGCGTTCGAAGACTGCGTGGCGCTGGCCCGTCACCTGCAGGAACAGGATTCGCTGGAAGCGGCCTTCGCGGTCTTCGAAGCCGAACGCAAGCCCAATGCGGAAGCGATCCAGCAGATGGCGCTGGAAAACTATCTGGAAATGCGCGACCGCGTCGCCGACCCGGCGTTCCAGCTGCAGCGCGAACTGGAACAGCAGCTGCAGGCGCGCTGGCCAACCCGCTTCGTGCCGCACTACACCATGGTCACGTTCCTGCATACGCCTTACGCGGTGGCGCTGGAACGCACCTACCTGCAGCGACGCATCCTGGAGGACGCCACCGCCGGCCACACCACGCTGGAAAACATCGACTGGCTCGCACTGAAACGCATCGTGCATGACCAGCTGCCCGTGCTGGAGGGTGCGCACTGATGGCGGCCGACAGCTTCCTGTTCTACGACCTGGAAACCTTCGGCCAGGATCCGCGCCGCACCCGTATCGCGCAGTTTGCCGCGATCCGCACCGATGCGGACCTGCAGATGATCGATGAGCCGGTGAGCTTCCACGTCAAACCCGCCGACGATGTCCTGCCCTCGCCCATCGCCACACTGATCACCGGCATCACCCCGCAGCACGCGCTGGCCGAAGGCGTGAGCGAAGCCGAGGCATTCGCGCGCATCAACGACCTGATGGCACGCCCGGGCACCTGCACGCTGGGCTACAACACGTTGCGCTTCGACGACGAGTTCGTGCGCCACGGCCTGTTCCGCAACTTCTTCGACCCCTACGAACGCGAGTGGCGCAACGGCAATTCGCGCTGGGACCTGCTGGACATGCTGCGGCTGGTCCATGCGCTGCGTCCGGACGGCATCGTCTGGCCGAAGCGCGAGGACGGCGCGACCTCGTTCAAGCTCGAGCACCTGGCGCTGGCCAACGACGTGCGCGTGGGCGACGCCCATGAAGCGCTGTCGGACGTGCACGCCACCATCGGCATGGCCCGGCTGTTCAAGCAGGCGCAGCCACGCCTGTGGGACTACGCGCTGAAGCTGCGCGACAAGCGCTTTGTCGGCAGCCTGCTGGACGTGGACGCGGCGCAGCCGGTACTGCACATTTCCATGCGCTATCCCGCATCGCGCCTGTGCGCGGCCCCGGTGCTGCCGCTGGCGCGCCATCCCTACATCAACAACCGCATTATCGTGCTCGACCTGGAAGGCGACATCGACGGCCTGCTCGCGCTGCCTGCCGAGACCCTGGCGGCGCGCCTGTACACCCGGGCCGCCGACCTGGCCGAGGGCGAACAGCGCGTGCCGCTGAAGGAAGTGCATCTGAACAAAGTGCCGGCGCTGGTGGCGTGGAATCACCTGCGTCCTGCCGACCATGCGCGCCTGGGGATCGACGTGGCCGCCGTGGAAGCCGCCGCCGCGCGTGTCCGCGCGGTTGCGCCAGCGCTGGCGGAAAAGGTCCGCCAGGTGTTCGGTGGCGAACGTGAGATCGCTCCCGGTGACGTGGACGCCTCGCTGTATGACGGCTTCCTCGCCGACGGCGACAAGGCGTTGATGACCCGGCTGCGTACCAGCCCAGCGGCCGAACTGGCCGGCTACGCCAGCCGCCTGCGCGACGCGCGCATGCCCGAGCTGCTGTTCCGCTACCGTGCACGCAACCATCCCGAGACCCTGGATGCGGCCGAACGCCAGCGCTGGAACGATTACCGTCGCCAGCGCCTGCTCGGCGAATCCGGCCTGGGCGAACAGACCCTGCCGCAGTACCGGGCGCAGATCGACGCGCTGCGTGCCGAGCACGCCGCCGAACCCACCCGGTTGGCCCTGCTGCAGCAGCTGGCCGACTGGGGCAATCATCTGGAGCAGAGCCTGTGAGTACCTATTTCACCCCTGCCAGCTTCACTTTCCTGCGGGGACTGGCGCGCAACAACGACAAGACCTGGTTCAACGATCACAAGGACAAGTACGAAGCGCACGTGCGCCAGCCGTTCCTGCGCCTGATCACCGACCTGCAGCCGGACCTGGCCACGGTGAGCCCGCACTTCCGTTCCGACCCGAAAACGGTCGGCGGGTCACTGTTCCGCATCTATCGCGACGCGCGCTTTTCCAATGACAAGTCGCCGTACAAGAGCTGGCAGGGCGCGCGTCTGTTCCATGAGCGCCGCAAGCAGGTGCCGGCCCCGTCGTTCTACATCCACCTGCAACCGGGTGAGAGCTTCGTCGGGGCCGGGCTGTGGCATCCGGAACCGGATACCCAGCGCCGCATCCGCCATTTCATCGTCGACAACCCGGGAGCGTGGAAGGCGGCGGCGCATGCGCCGGCGCTGCGCAAGCGGTTCGACTTTGAACAGAGCGAGATGCTGGTGCGGGCACCGCGCGGGTTCGAGCCGGACTTTGAGTTCATTGACGACCTGAAGCACAAGAACTGGGTGTTCTGGCGCGCGCTCGATGATTCGGTGATGACCGGGCCGAAGCTGCGGCAGACGATTGCCAAGGACCTTACTGCGCTGGGGCCGTTTGTGGATTATCTGTGTGCGGCATTGGATCTGGAGTTTTGACGGTGGGTTGTGGCAGCCACGCAGGGCGTGGCTCTACGCTGGCTTGACGGGGGTTGGGGCAAGGTGACGGCATGAAGAAGGTTCTTTGGACCGTGGTTGCGCTGGGGGTGCTGCTGGCGGCCTATGTGGTCGGCGGGCCGTACCTGACCCTGCGCGGCCTGGCGCAGGCGGTGGAGCAGCGCGACACCTCCAAACTGGACCGTTACGTGGACTTCCCGATGCTGCGCGCCAACCTGCGCGCGCAGCTGGATGACTACGTGGTGCGCCGGGCCGGGCCGGATGTGCAGTCGAATCTGGTGGGGGCCTTGCTGCTCACCGCTGGTCAGCGGCTGAGCGGCACCGCGGTGGATGCGATGGTCACCCCGACCGGGATCGGTGCGCTGCTGGAAGGGCATACGCTGTGGAAGCGGGCCAGCAATGACCTGGAAAGCAATGATGCGTATGCGCCGCCGAGGGCAGCACGCCCGCTCGAGGGGGCCAGCCATCGGTTTGAATCGACGTCACGGTTTACCGCCACCACGCACACCGCGCAGGGAGCACCGGTGGTGTTCGTGCTGCAGCGACAGGGGTTGAGCTGGAAGCTGGTGGATATCCGGCTGCCGCTGGACTGACGGCGTCACGACCAACGGTCGTGACCTACCGATTGCGGTAAACCACGGCAATCCCAGTGGGTCACGACCGTTGGTCGTGACGGCAGATCAATCGTTGGCTACGCCATGCGGAACGTGGCCGGCGGCCACGCTCAGGTGCTGGCGGGCGCTGTCGATGTTGTGCTGCGAGTCGTCGAAGAAGATGTCCGCGCCGAACGCTTCCAGGAACGGACCCTTGTGACGGCCACCGAGGAACAGCGCTTCGTCCAGTCGCACACCCCACTCACGCAGGGTGCGGATGACCCGCTCATGCGCCGGAGCCGAACGTGCGGTGACCAGTGCGGTCCGGATCGGTGCATCGTCGCCCGAGGGAAACACCGCCTGCAGGGTGTGCAGCGCCGAGAGGAAATTGCGGAATGGGCCACCACTGAGCGGCTCGCGGGCGTTTTCACGCTCATGCCGGCCAAACGCCTCCACGCCCTGCTCGCGCGAGATGCGTTCGCTTTCGTCACCGAAAATAACCGCGTCACCGTCGAAGGCGATGCGCAGCTGGGTGCGCGGCCGGCCCAGGTCCAGCGGTTCGGCCGCGGCCAGGGTCTCGTCGTAAGGTTTGGGCAGGATCGTGGCAGCGGCGATGCCATGGCGCAGCGCACGCCGTACCGATTCGGGGTTGGCCGACAGGAACAGATCGGTGCCGAAAGGCTTCACATACGGCCAGGTCGGCTCGCCGGCAGTGAACGTGGCGCGGATGATGCCCAGGTCGTAATGCTGGATGGAATTGAAGATGCGCAGGCCGGTATCGGCGGAGTTGCGTGACAGCAGGATGACCTCCACCCGCGGCGACTCGGGCGACTGGCCCTGGTTGAGCGCCAACAGCTTGCGCACCACCGGAAAGGCGACGCCGGGACGCAGGATGTCGTCTTCGTGCTTGCGCTGGTATTCGGCATAGGCGTCCACGCCTTCGGCCTCGAACAGGGCGTGGCCCTCTTCCAGGTCGAACAGGGCCCGTGAGGTCACGGCTACGGTCAGCAAGCGGGGGGAGTTGTCGCCCATGGCAGTCAGCAATCCAATGCGGCCGCAGCGGCCGGCCAGCTATTGTCGGTCAAAACATGAACTGTTCGCTGAGAATCCGGTCTTCGAGGTTGTGTTCCGGGTCAAACAGCAGGGTCACCCGGCGCTCGCGGGATTCGCGGATGGTGACCTCGACCACGTCGCGGGTTTCATGCGAATCGGCGGTGACGCTGACCGGGCGCTTGTAGGGGTCCAGCACGCGGAACCGCACCTCGGTATCGGCCTTGAGGATCGCCCCGCGCCAACGCCGGGGCCGATACGGGGCCAGCGGCGTGAGCGCGATGGTATGAGAGCCCAGCGGCAGGATCGGGCCGTGCGCGGAATAGTTGTAGGCGGTGCTGCCCGCCGGCGTGGACACCAGCACGCCGTCGCCGATGAGCTCGCTGACCCGCTCCTGGCCGTTGAGGTCGACGCCGATGTGCGCGGCCTGGCGGGTCTGGCGCAGCAGCGAGACGTCGTTGTAGGCCAGCGAACCGGTGGTGGTGCCCGATTCGGTAAGCGCGAGCATTTCCAGTGGCCGCAGGTTGGCCGGTTCGGCCAGCGCGATGCGCATCGGCACGTCGTCTTCGGCTCGGTACTGGTTCATCAGGAAGCCGACCGTGCCCAGTTTCATGCCGAACACCGGTTTGCCCAGGTGGCCATGCCGGTGCAGGGTCTGCAGCATGAAACCGTCACCGCCGAGCGGGCACAGCACGTCGGCGTCTTCGGGCGCATGTTCGCCGTAGCGCGCCAGCATGGCCGCGCGCGCGTGCTGGGCGGGTTCGGTGGTGCTGGCCAGGAAGGCGATGCGGGGGGTATCGCTCATGGGGGTCCGGGGTTCCGCGTGGGGCTTTGGTTGAAGGATAACCGGGGTTGTTCGCGAAGAGCGGCGTTTCGGTTTCTCCGTGCTGGGGAGGGGGCGGGCACCCTCGCTCCGGGGTATCACGAACCTGCGGTTCGAGATACCCAAGTATTCCACCTTATCCCCCCGCCTTCGGCGCGCCCCCTTCAACAAGAAGGGGGCTCCTCCCTTCGAGGATAGTGCAACCGGACGGCGAGAGCGTGCGTTGTATTGGGGTCATGCGTTACCGGATGTTGGGAGTTTCACGGCGATCGTCTGTCGACCGATCCCACCGGGGCTGCGTGCTTTTGATTTTCGTTGGCCGCCGATTGATTGTCGGGGGGCCATCGGATGGGGGGTACGGGACCGTTGAGAACATGGATGTTTTCGACGAGCCCCCATGGATGGGTTAACGGCGTGTCCCGTACCCCCCATCCGATGGCCCCAGGCACGCACGCCGGCGGCCGATGGTTGTTCGCGCGAATCCAACAAAAAAGGCCCCGCCGGAGCGGGGCCTTTTGGGCTTCAGCCGATCAGACGCTTACGCGCCGTGGGCGGCGAGCTGGCCCAGGCGCTGGACGGCGACCGAGACGGTCGGGTAGTCCAGGGTCTTCTGCTCGGCCAGTTCGGCCAGCATCGCCAGGGTGAAGCGCAGGCTGTTGTCGTCGCGGCCAATCCAGGCCGCTACCTTGGCTTCCGCACTGCCGCCCTTGGTGCCCAGCACCTGGCCAGCCAGGTTGCGGTGGTGCGCGGCCAGTTCGTCACGCAGCACGCCACGGGCCACCGCGTGCCAGCGGCCGTTGACCTCCAGCGCGTCGATCTGCTCGAACAGCCACGGCAGCTGCAGCGCGTCGCCCAGGCGGAAGTGGACCTTGGATACGTCCACCGGCTTAAGCTTGCGCGTGCGGGCCAGTTCGATGATGTCGAACGCCGGCTCCAGGAAGTGCAACTCGGCCAGCTGCTGCGCCAGAGCCGGCGGCAGGCCCTTTTCCTTCCACTCGGCCACCAGTGCCTCGTAGGTTGGACGCTGCGAATCCGGCAGCACACCCGACGCTTCGCGGATGTCGTTGAACGGCCCCTGGTAGCGGTTCACCGCCTCGGTGATGCCCGGCATCGGGCCGGGGCGGAACAGCAGCCAGCGCACGAACGAACGCTGCAGCTTCCAGATCACTTCCAGCGCGTCGATCTGCACCGACTCCGGCACCGTGCCGTCCAGCGCGTCAATCTGCGCCCACAGCGCGCGTGCATCCAGCGTTTCACGGCTGATCGTGTACGCCTTGGCCACTTCCGAGATCGAACGGCCGGTGTCTTCCTGCATGCGCATCAGGAAGGTCGCGCCCATCCGGTTGATGGTCTGGTTGGTCACCGCCGTGGCGATGATCTCGCGCTTCAGGCGGTGACGCTCCATCGCGTCGGCGTACTTCTTCTGCAGCGGCGTCGGGAAGTAACGCAGCAGCTCCTTGGACAGGTACGGATCTTCCGGAATGTCCGATTCCAGCAGCTGCTGGAACGCCACCAGCTTGGAATACGACAGCAGCACCGACAGCTCCGGACGAGTCAGGCCCTGGCCACGTGCCTTACGCTGGGACAGCTCGGCGTCCGACGGCAGGAACTCGATCTGACGGTCGAGCAGACCCTGCTTCTCCAGCGTGCGGATGAAGTGCTGCTTCGAACCCAGGCGCTTGACCGCCATCCGCTCCATCAGGCTCAGTGCCTGGTTCTGGCGGTAGTTGTCATTCAGCACCAGGTCGGCCACTTCGTCGGTCATCGACGCCAGCAGCTTGTTGCGCTGGTCAACCGTCAGCTTCTTGGCGCGCACCACATCGTTGAGCAGGATCTTGATGTTCACTTCGTGGTCCGAAGTGTCCACACCCGCCGAGTTGTCGATGAAGTCGGTGTTGAGCAGCACGCCGGCCTGGGCGGCCTCGATGCGGCCCAGCTGGGTCATGCCCAGGTTACCGCCCTCGCCCACCACCTTGCAGCGCAGCTCGCTGCCGTTCACGCGCAGCGCGTTGTTGGCGCGGTCGCCGACATCGCTGTGCTGTTCGGTTGCGGCCTTGACGTAGGTGCCGATGCCGCCGTTCCACAGCAGGTCCACCGGGGCCTTCAGGATCGCGCTCATCAGGTCGTTCGGCGACAGCGCCTTGACGCCCTCGTCCAGACCCAGCGCCTCGCGCACCTGCGGGGTGATCTCGATCGACTTCAGGGTGCGCGGGTAGATGCCGCCGCCCTTGCTGATCAGCTTGGCATCGTAGTCGGCCCAGCTGGAACGCGGCACAGTGAACATGCGCTCACGCTCGACGAACGAGGTCGCCGCGTCCGGGTTCGGGTCGAGGAAGATGTGGCGGTGGTCGAACGCCGCCAGCAGGCGGATGTGGCGCGACAGCAGCATGCCGTTGCCGAACACGTCGCCGGACATGTCGCCTACGCCGACCGTGGTGAAGTCCTGGGTCTGGCTGTCACGGCCCAGCGCACGGAAGTGGCGCTTCACCGATTCCCATGCACCGCGCGCGGTGATGCCCATGCCCTTGTGGTCGTAACCAACCGAACCACCCGAGGCGAACGCGTCGCCCATCCAGAAGCCGTGCGCGATGGCCAGGCCGTTGGCGATGTCGGAGAAGGTCGCGGTGCCCTTGTCGGCCGCCACCACCAGGTACGGGTCGTCCATGTCGTGACGGACCACGTCCACCGGCGGCACGATCTTGTTGTTGACGATGTTGTCGGTGATGTCCAGCAGGCCCTGGATGAACAGCTTGTAGCAGGCCACGCCATTGGCGAACACCGCATCGCGGTCACCGCTGGCCGGCGGCATCTTGGCGAAGAAGCCGCCCTTCGCGCCGACCGGCACGATCACGGTGTTCTTCACCATCTGCGCCTTGACCAGGCCCAGCACCTCGGTACGGAAGTCCTCACGACGGTCCGACCAGCGCAGGCCGCCACGGGCAACCGCGCCGAAGCGCAGGTGGGTACCTTCCACGCGCGGGCCGTACACGAAGATTTCGCGGTACGGGCGCGGCTTGGGCAGGTCCGGCACCAGCGCCGAATCGAACTTGAAGCTGATGCAGTGGCCCGGACGGCCCTCGGCATCGGTCTGGTAGTAGCTGGTACGCAGGGTGGCGTCGATCACGCCCATGAAGCTGCGCAGGATGCGGTCTTCGTCCAGGCTGGAGACGCGGTCCATCAGCTTGAGCAGCGCCTCGCGGGTGGCCTCCATCTGCGCGTCGCGGCTGCCCTTGCGGGCATCGACCACGGTCTTGAGCACCTTCAGGGTGGCTTCGTCACCACCGGCCAGCACGTTCAGATGTGCGCGCAGCTCGGCCTGGCCTTCGGCGATGGCGTCCTTGTCCTCGTTTCCGGTCGCCGGGTCGAAGCGGGCTTCGAACAGCTCCACCAGCAGGCGGGCCAGCAGCGGGTAACGGGTGAAGGTGCCTTCCACGTAAGCCTGCGAGAACGGGACGCCGGTCTGCAGCAGGTACTTGCAGTAGCCACGCAGCATCGCAACCTGACGCCAGTGCAGGCCAGCGGCCAGCACCAGGCGGTTGAAGCCGTCGTTCTCGGCGTCGCCATGCCACACGCGGGCGAAGGTTTCGCCGAAGGCTTCGTCAACGCTGGCGGCGTTGATCGCGCCGGCGGTCGATTCGACCTCGAAGTCCTGCACGTACACCGGGGCGTTGTCCACGGTGAGGCGGTACGGGCGCTCGGCAATGACACGCAGGCCCATGTTCTCCATCATCGGCAGCGCGTCCGACAGCGGAATGTCGTCCAGCTGGCGGTACAGCTTCAGGCGCAGGCCCTCGCCGTTCTCACGCTGCACGGCCTGCAGGCTCAGGCGCAGGTCGTCCGGACCGGTCAGCGCATCGAGCTGGCTGACGTCGTTGGCGGCGATCTCGGTGCTGGAATCTTCGATGTAACCGGCCGGCAGCGCCTTGCCGATGCGGGCGGCGATACGCAGGCCTTCGGTTTCACCGTGGCGGGCCACCAGTGCTTCGCGCAGGTCGTCCTGCCAGTTGCGCAGCACCTGGGCCAGCTTCTGCTCCAGTGCCGAGGTGTCAACATCCAGGGTTTCACCGGCCTTCGGGCGCACGATCAGGTGCACCTGGGCCAGCGGCGACTCGCCCAGCACCACCGAGCTGTCCACGTACTCGCCGTGAAGGGCTTCCTTGAGCATGGCCTCGATGCGCAGGCGCACGTCGGTGTTGAAGCGCTCACGCGGCAGGTAGACCAGCGCGGAGATGAAGCGGCTGTACTTGTCACGGCGCAGGAACAGACGGCTGCGCACGCGCTCCTGCAGGCCCAGCACGCCCATGGCGGTGCGGTACAGCTCTTCCTCGCTGGACTGGAACAGTTCTTCGCGCGGCAGGGTTTCCAAAATGTGACGCAGCGCCTTGCCACTGTGGCTGGCCGGAGCCAGGCCGGAGGTGCTCATCACATATTCGTGGCGCTGGCGCACCAGCGGAATTTCCCACGGGCGACGGTTGTAGGCGCTGGAGGTGAACAGGCCGAGGAAGCGCTGCTCGCCGATGATCTTGCCCTTGGCGTCGAATTCGAGCACGCCGATGTAATCCATATAGCCGGCGCGGTGAACGCGCGAACGGGCATTGGTCTTGGTCAGGATCAACGCGTCCTTCAGCCCGCTGGTGGCATTGAGCCCCTGCGCGGCGAGGGTCCTGACCGGACGTGCGGCGGACGTGTCACGGCCGCGCATCAGGCCCAGCCCGGTGTCGTTGAGCGGAGCCAGCACTTCTTCCTTGCCCTGCTTTTCCACGCGGTAGGCGCGGTAGCCGAAGAAAGTGAAGTGGTTGTCGGCGGCCCAGCGCAGGAATTCCTGCGCTTCGGCGCGCGAGGCGGCATCCACCGGCAGCTGGCGGCTGCCGAGGTCGTCGGCGATGCTCAGCGCCTGGGTGCGCATGGCGTCCCAGTCACGGACGATGGCACGCACCTCGTCCAGCGACTTGCTGATCGCCTTTTCAATGTCGGCCATTGCCTCGGCCGGCTGACGGTCGATTTCCAGCAGCATCACCGATTCGGCGGTGCCCTCGCTCACGCCGGTGAGCTTGCCGGCCTTGTCACGGCTGAAGCGGATCACCGGGTGACCCAGCACATGCACGCCAATGCCCTGCTCGGCCAGCGCCATGGTCACCGTGTCCACCAGGAACGGCATGTCGTCGTTGACGATCTGCAGCACGGTGTGCGGCGATTCCCACCCGTTGGCCTTCAAGGTGGGGTTGAACACGCGGACGTTGGCCTTGCCGACCTTGCGGGCACGGGCGAATTCCAGCATGTCGGCAGCCAGTGCGGCCCACTCCTCAGCGGTGTGGTGCGGGAACTCGTCCGCTTCCATGCGCTTGTAGAAGTCTGCGGCAAAGGCCACTGCCTCGGCCTGGGCGGCCGCCGGGTAACGCTTGCGCAAGGCCGTGTACACCGGTTCCAGCGAGAAGCCCACTGGCGAAACAGTCTGCGTATCGGCTGGTTTGGTTTTTGCTTTCACGGTCTTGGCGACAGGTTTTTGCGGTTTCATGGCAGAGCGATGCGTGTTGCTCAGTTGGAAAAATGAAATTGTAGCCCTACCGCAGGAAAAGGCCTTGCTGCAGGACGGAATCTGGCATTTCGGGTTGGGTGGCGTTTACGTCGCGTCGCCCAGTTCGGCAGGGTATGGAGACGACGGTCACACATCCTCTCGCCTGACATCGTGCACATCGTGCGTGGCAGGCGGACGACAACGCACAGGACAGTGCCAAAAGATAGGGTTCTCCAATTCTGAACTGGACGGTATAGTCCACCGCGTGAACACCCCCACCCCCGCTGCCGGCGCATTGGACGCGCGCGATCACCGCGTGTTCGATGCCGTGCGCGAACTGATGTCCACCCAGGGCATGCAGTTGAGCATGGAGGCGGTGGCCCAGCAGGCGGGTTGCTCCAAGCAGACTCTTTACAGCCGCTATGGCAGCAAGCAGGAACTGCTGCGCCGGGTGATGCAGCGTCACCTCTGCCGCGCCACCGCCGGCCTGCGTGCGATGGACGGCGAAGACCTGCGCGGCTGCCTGCTGCAGTTCGCCATCGACCACATCGAACACTTCAACGAACCCCAGGTGGTGCAGGCCCGTCGGCTGATCGCGGCCGAGGCGGCCCAGTTCCCCCAGGAAGCCCGCGCCCTCTACCGCGACGGGGCGGGCGCGCTGGCCCTTCACCTTGCTGAATGGATCGCGACCCGGATCGAGCGCGGCCTGCTCCGGCATGACGACCCACACTTCATGGCCGAACTGCTATTGAGCATGATCGCCGGGCTGGATTTCGAGAAACAACGCTTCCATACCCCCCATCGCGATGACGCCGCCACACGCCGCCGCTGGGCCGAATTTGCCGTGGACAGTTTTCTGCAAGCCTTTGCAATGCACGCTGCTGTTCCCGAACCCCATTCAAACCAACTCCGGAGTTTCTCCTGATGATCGCCCCACTCCGCACCTTTGCCCTGACGTGCGCAGTCGCCGTCGCGCTGACCGCCTGCAAGAAGGAGGAACAGCAGACGCCCCCGCCGCCGGAAGTGGGCGTGATCGAAGCCAAGGCTCAGACCCTGCCGCTGCAGCGCGAGCTGGTCGGCCGGCTGTCGCCGTTCCGCAGCGCCGACGTGCGCGCCCGCGTGCCGGGCGTGCTGCTCAAGCGCGTCTACCAGGAAGGCCAGGACGTCAAGCAGGGCCAGGTCCTGTTCCTGATCGACCCGGCTCCGCTGCAGGCCGCACTGAACGCCTCGCAGGGTGAGCTGGCTTCGGCCCAGGCCACCTACGCCAACGCAAAGGCGGCCGCTGCCCGCGCCCGCTCACTGGCCCCGCAGAAGTTCGTCTCCAAGTCCGACCTGGACGCCGCCGAGGCCACCGAACGTACCGCCGCGGCCGCCGTGCAGCAGGCCCAGGCCTCTCTGGCCAGTGCCAAGATCAACCTCGGCTACGCCGAGGTCACCGCACCGATCAGTGGCCGTGCCGGCAAGCAGCAGGTCACCGAAGGCGCGCTGGTCGGCCAGGGCGACGTCACCCTGCTGACCACGATCGACCAGCTGGACCCGCTGTACGTGAACTTCTCGATGAGCTCGGACGAAATGACCCAGCTGCGCCGCGCCCAGGCCCAGGGGTCGGTGGCGCTGAGCGGCGACGGCAAGTCCACCGTGCAGGTGCGCCTTGCCGACGGAACCGTGTACGGCGAACCGGGCACGCTGGACTACTCTTCGGCCACGGTCGACCCGGCCACCGGTGCGGTGACCCTGCGCGCGGTGCTGCCGAACCCGCAGCAGCTGCTGCTGCCGGGTTCGTTCGTCAGCTTCCAGGCCGTGCTCGGTGAGCGCAAGAATGCCTTCCTGGTACCGCTGCAGTCGCTGCAGCGTGACACCGTCGGCGGCTACGTGATGGTGGTCGGCAAAGACGGCAAGGTGGTGCGCAAGAACGTCACCACCGAAGGCCAGCAGGGTTCCAGCTGGCTGGTGACCGGCGGCATCGAGCCCGGCGACCAGGTGATCGTGGCCGGCGTGCAGAAGGTCAAGGAAGGCGCACCGGCGTCCGCCAAGCCCTGGACACCGACTGCCGCCAACGGCAATGGCCAGACTCCGGCCGCCGGTGTCCCGGCGGGTGC
>NZ_RHPP01000047.1 GCF_003935715.1 Stenotrophomonas sp. 278
GTCGAGGTGGCCACCGGGCCCCAGCCGCCGCCGCCGCTGGCGTCCAGCATGCCGGCCACGAAGCCCAGCAGCGGCACGCGTTTGACCTCCTGCCGCGGCACCATCCGTCCGGCCGCACGCAGCAGGATGAACACCGCCAGCACCAGCAGATAGGCATAGATGAAGGGACGGATCGCATCGCCGGGCAGCTGGGTCAGCACGTAGGCCCCCAATACCCCGCCCACCGCGCCGGGCAGGGCCAGGCGCAGGAACAGCCGCTTGTCGACGTTGCCGGCGACCAGATGCGAGACTCCGGAGGCGCCGGTCGTGAACACTTCAGCGGTGTGGACGCTGGCGCTCACGGCTGCCGGTGGAATGCCCATGCTGAGCATCACCGACGAGGACACCAGCCCGAAGGCCATGCCCAGCGCACCGTCGACGAGCTGTGCGCCGAGGCCGATCAGGATGAACCAATAGAATTCGCTGCCTAGTTCCATGGCTCCAGCCTATCCGGTCGAGGTGAACGCCGTGGTACGACGTGACGACCAACGGTCGACACCTACCAGGGGAAATCGAGCATCGGTAGCACCGCACCGTTGGTGCGGTGGCGGCGCGATGCGCCGGACGTCACCGGGTGCCGTACAGCACCACGGTCTTGCCACGCGCATGCAGCAGCCCATCGCTCTGCAGCTTCTTGAGCACGCGGCCGGCCATTTCACGCGAGCAGCCGACCAGGCGGGCCAGCTCCTGGCGAGACACCCGCAGCTGGGTCCCCTGCGGGTGGCTCATGGCCTCCGGCTCCTTGGACAAGTCGTGCAGGGTACGCACGATGCGGTCGGTCACATCCAGGAACGCCAGCCGGCTCGCCTTGCGGCTGGTGTCGAGCAGGCGCTTGGAGACCTGCTGACCCAGGGCATACAGCAGGCGCGGCGCGTCGGAGGAGAGCGGCCCCAGGAACAGCTGGTGCAGGCGCTCGTAGCTGATTTCCGCCAGCTCGCACGGGGTACGGGTGCGCAGCACCACTTCACGGCGGTCGGATTCGACGAACAGGCCCATTTCGCCGACGAACTCGCCCGCGCCAAAGTAGCCCAGCACCAGTTCGCGGTCGTCTTCTTCCTCGGCCATGATCGAAACCGAGCCACTGATCACATAGTAGAGGGTGCCGGCGGGGTCCCCGGGCCGGAACACGTCGGTCCGGGCGGGGTAACGCCGGCGGTGGCTGTGGGCCAGAAACCGGTCAATGGTGGCGATGTCCAGGGCCAATGGACTTGTAGCAAGGCGCACAGTTGACACGGTAAGGCGCTCCCTCTGCTCATGAAGAATTCACGGCTGTATCCCGCGAGCTTAACGATCAGCATTGTGAAGGGCAAACCCAGCACACGAACTTGCCTCGATGCAAGTTTCGCCCCCGGCCGGTTTGCCCCATAATTCCCCCTTTCCCACCAGACACAGGATCGACCGCCGTGGTCAAGCCGTTGCCTCGCCTGAGGTTGCAGGGTTTCAACAACCTCACCAAGGCGCTGAGCTTCAACATCTATGACGTGTGTTACGCGCGCACCGAAGAGGAGCGCCAGCGTTACATTGAATACATCGATGAAGAGTACAACGCCGACAGGCTGACTCAAATCTTGACCGATGTCGCTGAGATCATCGGCGCCAACATCCTCAACGTCGCGCGCCAGGACTACGATCCGCAGGGTGCTTCAGTGACGATCCTGATCTCCGAAGAACCGGTGATCGACAAGAAGCTGGCCGGCAAGGAGCTCATCTCCGACGCCGTGGTCGCGCACATGGACAAGAGCCACATCACCGTCCATACCTACCCGGAGACCCACCCGCAGGAAGGCATTGCGACGTTCCGCGCGGACATCGACGTGGCTACCTGTGGCGTGATCTCGCCGCTGAAGGCGCTGAACTACCTGATCGAGAGTCTGGAATCGGACATCGTGATCATGGACTACCGCGTGCGCGGCTTCACCCGTGACGTGAAGGGCAAGAAGCACTTCATCGACCACAAGATCAACTCGATCCAGAACTTCCTGGCCAAGAACATCAAGTCCCGTTACGAGATGTTCGACGTCAACGTCTACCAGGAAAACATCTTCCACACGAAGATGCACCTGAAGGACTTCGACCTGGACCAGTACCTGTTCGAAGAGAAGGCCAAGAACCTGTCCTTCAAGGAACGCATGAAGATCGAAGCGCTGCTCAAGCGTGAGATCGAAGAACTGTTCCACGGGCGCAATCTGTCCGAGTAACGGTCTGCGTGGAACATCGGATTGCGCAGATTCGACGTTTCACGCTCTTTCGCGTCTACGGCCCGGTGTGAAGACGCCGGGCCGTTTTGCTGCCGTTTAGGTAGAGTCGACCCTGGGTCGACTTACGGTTGGCCGGATCACAGCCGGTAGGCGACGCCCTTCATTACTTTCGAGGCCAGGGCCATCACGGCCGGGATCGGGGGTGGCAGGCGGCGCGCGCCAGCGTGCTCGGCGTGGTCGGCGTGACGGGCCTCGTCGATCTTCATCACCTTGAGGATCTCGCGGCTGCGCAGATCGGCGGGGGGCAGGGTATCCAGATGCTCGTCCAGGTGCGCCTCCACCTGGCGTTCGGTTTCCACCACGAAGCCCAGGTTCCAGCCGTCGCCGCGCAGCCCGGCCAGCGTGCCGATGGTGTAGCTGCCGGCATACCACAGGGGATTGAACAGGCTGGGGCGGCTGTCCAGCTCACGCAGGCGCTGCGCGCACCAGGCCAGGTGGTCGGTCTCTTCCTGGGCCGCTTCCAGCAGATGGGCGCGGGTTTCGGGTTCGCGGGCGACTGCGGCCTGGCCGAAGTACAAACCCTGTGCGCAGACCTCGCCTACATGGTTGATGCGCATCAGGCCGGCGGCATGGCGACGCTCGCTGGCGTCCAGTTCCACGTCCGGGGTGGCCTGCGCGGGGTAGGGGCGATGCGCGGGCGGGTTGCCGAAGACCGTGTCCAACGCCCGTTGGGCTTCGGTCAGCAGATGGTCCAGCGGGGTGATCTGGCGGAGCGAGGTCATGCGCAGGGCAGCAGCAGCGGGGGTAGGGTGATTTTCGCCCGGGAGCGCCCCGGTGCCAACCGCGCTGCGGGTCGGCTTGCATGGTGGGCAGGGTGCCGGTACAATCCCGCCTCTTCACAACGCGTGGCAGAGTTCCGGCCGTTCCATCGCCGCAATGAGCCCGACCTACCTGAGTTCTTTCATGAGCACTTTCACTGCAAAGTCCGAGACCGTCCAGCGCGACTGGTATCTCGTTGACGCCTCCGGCAAGACGCTGGGTCGTCTGTCCTCCGAGCTGGCCCGCCGTCTGCGCGGCAAGCACAAGCCGGTCTACACCCCGCACGTCGACACCGGTGACTACCTGGTTGTCATCAATGCAGACAAGATTGCCGTCACCGGCAACAAGCTGCAGGACAAGCTGTACCACCGCTTCACTGGCTACATCGGCAACCTGAAGACCGAAACCCTGGCCCAGGCGCTGGAGCGCCACCCGGAACGCGTCATCGAAATCGCCGTCAAGGGCATGCTGCCGAAGGGCCCGCTGGGCCGCGCCATGTACCGTAAGCTCAAGGTGTACTCGGGCTCCGAGCACCCGCACGCCGCTCAGCAGCCCCAGGTTCTGGATATCTAATCATGGCTATCACTCAAAACTACGGCACCGGCCGCCGCAAGTCCTCCACTGCCCGCGTTTTCCTGCGCAAGGGCGCTGGCAACATCACCGTCAATGGCCGTCCGCTGGACGAGTTCTTTGGTCGTGAAACCGCTCGCATGATCGTGCGTCAGCCGCTGGAGCTGACCAAGAACACCGAGAGCTTCGACATCACCGTGACCGCCGCTGGCGGTGGCACCACCGGCCAGGCCGGTGCGATCCGCCTGGGCATCGCCCGCGCGCTGGTCGAGTACGACGAAACCCTGAAGTCCGAGCTGCGCAAGGCTGGCTTCATGACCCGTGACGCCCGTGAAGTCGAGCGTAAGAAGGTCGGTCTGCACAAGGCCCGTCGCGCCACCCAGTTCTCCAAGCGTTAATCGCGCTGGAGTGGGCTCCCCGGAGCCCACCTGGGAAAAGCAAAAGCCCGGCCATGCCGGGCTTTTGTCGTTTATGGGGTAGGGGATCAGAGTGTGTCTGGAGAAGAGCCCCCTTGATGTTCAAGGGGGCGCGCCGAAGGCGCGGGGATTAGGTGGCATGCGTGGATCTCCCGGACCGAGGTCCGGGAGATGGCGCGCCGACAGGCGCGGGGTTAAGGTGGCGTGCGCGACCAAACAAAAAGAAAAGGCCAGATCGAAGATCTGGCCTTTTCTTTTTGTTTGGCTGCCCCGGATGGATTCGAACCACCGAATGCCTGAGTCAGAGTCAGGTGCCTTACCGCTTGGCGACGGGGCAATATGTGCGTGCAATTATTGCACTTTTTCCCAATTAAACCAAGCAAGCTTGGTGGCTATGGGTGGACTCGAACCACCGACCCCAGCATTATGAGTGCTGTGCTCTAACCGGCTGAGCTACATAGCCTTGGGAGCCGGTAATTCTGGGGTGGGAAACAGGATCTGTCAACACTTTTCCATCACGCTTGTGAGTGGGGTGCCGGCATGGCACAGTCCCAACCAGTAGATTTTATTCAGGAGTCCGCATCGTGATCGATCCGGACGGCTATCGACCGAACGTCGGCATTGTGCTGATGCGGCAGGACGGGCAGGTGTTCTGGGCACGACGCGTGCGCCGGGATGGCTGGCAGTTCCCGCAGGGTGGCATGAACACCGATGAGACTCCGGTCGAGGCCATGTATCGCGAGTTGCAGGAAGAAACCGGCCTGTTGCCCGAGCACGTCGAAGTGCTGGGTGCGACGCCCGGTTGGCTGCGCTATCGCCTGCCGGCTCGAGCCGTGCGACGCAATGAACGCCAGGTCTGCATCGGCCAGAAGCAGGTGTGGTTCCTGCTGCGTCTGGCCGGCGACGAGTCGCACGTGAAGCTGGACCATACCGACAGCCCGGAGTTCGACCAGTGGCGCTGGGTCGACTTCTGGTACCCCGTGGAACATGTGGTGATGTTCAAGCGTGGGGTCTATGCCCGCGCGCTGCGCCATCTGGCTCCGCTGGCGCGCGGGGTGGCCGGCTCAGGGGTGCAGTCCATGCCCAAGTCGGCCCAGGAGGCGTGGATGCCCGGCAATGCGGCCGGTCACGACCGCCCACGCAAGCGCGCGCCCGCCCCCAAGCGTGGCGGCGGCTACTGGCCCCGAAAGAAGAGCGAACCCGGCGGCGGCCAAGCTGGCTGAATCCTATCGAGAATGATTCAGTTTCGAAATTGACAACCATTCTCGTTTCGATTCAAATGCCCCCAGGCCGATTCCGGCCTGTCAGCCGAGTCCGCCACGTGTACGTCTGCATCTGCAATGGGGTTACCGACCACCAGATCCGCGAAGCCGCCCAGAGCGGTGTCGCGAACGTGGCCGAACTGACCATGCGGACCGGCTGCGGGGCGACCTGCGGTTCGTGCCTGGACATGGCCGCCGACCTGCTGGCCAAGGCTCGCAACACCCATGAGCTGCCGCTGCCGGTTCTGGGCTTGGCCCAGGTTGCCTGATCGGGACCGCCCGACCAACGGTCGGGCGCTACCGTTCGGGTGGCTGTTTTCCGTCACCGGTAGCAACCGACCGTTGGTCGGTTGGCATTCGATACGGTTTTGATTCGCGTTTAATCATCCCCCTTCCCAACGCGCTACAGTGCCGGCGTTTTCACGCTGCAGGAGCACGGTCATGAAGGGCGACGCCAAGGTCATAGAATTCCTCAACAAGGTCCTCTACAACGAGCTGACCGCCATCAACCAGTACTTCCTGCACGCCAAGATGCTGAAGAACTGGGGGCTGAAGGAACTTTCGGAACACGAGTACAAGGAATCGATCGAGGAAATGAAGCACGCCGACTTGCTGTCCGATCGCATCCTGTTCCTGGAGGGCCTGCCGAACTTCCAGGCGCTGGGCAAGCTGCGCATCGGCGAGAACCCGACCGAGATCCTGCAGTGCGACCTGGCCCTGGAGCGCGAAGGTACGGTCACCCTGCGTGAAGCGGTGGCCTACGCTGATTCCGTTGGCGACTACGTCAGCCGGCAGTTGTTCGTGAAGATCCTCGACAACGAGGAAGAGCACATCGACTGGCTGGAAACCCAGCTTGAGCTGATCGAGCGGATTGGCGAACCGCAGTACCTGCTCACCAAGCTGGAAGAGTGAGTCACGGCGCGGCCGGATTGCGTACGGCGGACTGATAGCCCGTCAGCGCGATGCGGGCGCGTGCGAATTCGGCCACCAGCAGCGCCACCGCCACGGCGGGGCGCTCGAGCGAGCCGCCACGGGCATCCTGCTCGATGCGCAGCGCCGCCATCGACAACGCCATCGCGCCCACATTCGCGCTTGCCGACTTGAGACTGTGTGCCAGGTTGCGCAGGTGTTCCAGGTCGCCTGCTACCGAGGCATCCTGCAACTGACGGATCAGCGGCGGCGTGTCATCCAGGAATACGCGGATGATGTGGGCCGTCTCCGGCCCGATCACGTCCTGCAGTTCGTCCAGCACCGCCGGGTCCAGCACGACCTGGGTGGGCTCTTCGCCGCGCGTTTCCGGCTCCAGTCCACGCAGCAATGGAGCCTCGTTGAGCGGCGGCAGCGGTGGCGGGTTCGGTGCCGGCGGTGGCTCGTGCTGCACGTCCAGGGGGGCGGCATTGTTCTCGGCATTCTGCTGCCAGCGCAGCAGGCAGGCCTGCAACGATTCGCGGTTGACCGGTTTGGACAGGTAATCGTCCATGCCGGCCTGCAGGCAGCGTTCGCGGTCGCCCGCCATGGCGTTGGCCGTCATTGCCACGATCGGCAGCCGGCCCACCCGGCTTTCAGCCTCCAGCGCGCGCCAGCGACGCGTGGCGGTGTAACCATCCATCACCGGCATCTGGCAGTCCATCAGGACCAGGTCGAATGACTGCGTCTGCAGCTGCTGCAGCGCCTGTTCGCCGTCGGTTGCGGTGGTCACTGTGCAGCCCAGCACCTGCAGCAGGCGCTGGGCCACCAGCAGGTTGACGCTGTTGTCTTCCACCAGCAGCAGGTTCAGGCCCAACTGCTGTGCCTCGACGGGTTCGGCGAAGTCGTCCGGGTTGACCAGCAGCGGGGCCGGGCGCGCACTGGCCTGCGCGGGGCGCAGCAGCGCATGCAGTTCAATGTCGCCGGCATCACGCGACACCGCCAGTGCATCCTCGCGAAGCAGGGCCGCCAGCGGCTCATTGCCCTCCAGCCACAGCAGGCGAGGTCGCGGTTCGCGCGGTTCGCGCAGCACCGCGCGGTGCAGGGCGGTGGCACCGTGGCGCAGGGCATCACTGTCGGCCATCACCCAGGTCAGGTCCGGCTCGATGCCCCGCCGTGACGGCGCACGCAGGATGTCCAGCGCCGCCGAGGCGCTTTCCACCGTATGCAGGCGGATGTCGTGGTGCAGGGTGACGCGTTGCAGGCGCTGGATCAGCAGGGGATCCTGGCTGACCAGCAGCGCGCGCGTGGTGGCACTCGGGGGCGGCAGGTCACCGGCCACTTTCAGCAGCGGAATCTCGAACCAGAAGTTGGCCCCGTGCCCCGGCGTGGAGCTGACCCCGATGCGCCCGTGCATCAGGTCGATGATGCGCTTGCAGATCGCCAGCCCCAGTCCGGTGCCGCCGTAGATGCGGGTGGTGGACGCGTCGGCCTGGCTGAACGACTGGAACAGTCGCGACTGCATCGCCGGTTCGATGCCGATGCCGCTGTCGATCACCTCGAAGCGCAGCAGATGCTGGTTGCCGCTCTCCCCCTGGCGACTGACCCGCAGGCGGATGCCGCCGCGCTCGGTGAACTTGATCGCGTTCACCAGCAGGTTGCCCAGCACCTGGCGCAGTCGCACCGGGTCGCCGCGTACGGCCAGGCGGACCGAAGGGTCCAGTTCCAGGGTCAGGGCCAGGCGCTTGGCCTCGGCGGTGCGTCGCATCAGCTGCACCAGCCCCTCCAGCAGCTCGCGCAGATTGAAGGTGGTGGTTTCCAGATCGAGGCCTTTGGCCTCCAGGCGGGAATAATCCAGGATGTCGTCGACGATCCGAAGCAGCTGCTGCGAGCTCACGGTGGCGGTCTGCAGCATCTGGCGCTGGTCGCTGGCCAGCTGGCCACGCGCGATCAGATCGAGCATCGGCAGGATGCCGTTGAGCGGAGTGCGGATCTCGTGGCTCATGGTGGCCAGGAACTCGCCCTTGGCCAATGCCGCCGTTTCGGCCGCCTGCTTGGCCTGCAGCAGTTCCTGTTCGAGTGCATCCTGCTGCTGCAGCGTGCGCAGCAGCTGGTCGCGCTCACCGCTCAGCGCAGCGGTGCGCCGCTGCTGTGCGGCGATGATGTTCTGCAGATCATGCCAGCGGCGCATGGCGACCAATGCGCCGACCAGCGCGATGGCGGCCGCGCCGGCGGCGACCGGAATCCACGGTTCCCGCAGGGTGACCAGGGCCAGTGTCGCGGCGGTGGCCGACAGCGCGGCCGCGGTCGCCGCCGCCCAGAGTGAGAAGGGAACCCGTCCGTGGGCCGCCATGCTCACAGCACCGCGTTATGGAAGTCGAAGTTCAATTCGCTCCCCGCCGACTGCACCATGTTGCCCTGGATGAAGTCGACGCCACCCATCCACATCGCTGCAGCGGCCTGCGGGTCCTCGATCTGCTGGCCGATGATCAGCGCGCCGGCGCGATGTGCGGCGTCGATCGCGCCGCGCAGTTCGTCGCGGGTCTGCTGGTTGGCATGCGTGCTGGAGAAGCGCGCGGCCATGCGCACATAGGCCAGTGGCAGCTGGGTGAGCAGCGCGTTGGCCTCCGCCCCCGGCTCGAACTGGCTCAGGCAGAAGCGCACGCCCGCCGCGCTCATGCGACTGCAGAACTGCTGCAGGGTCACGGTGTGGATCAGCGCATCAGGCAGGCGCACATCGATCACCACGGCGCTGCCGGGAATCTGTCGGCGCTCCAGCGACTCCAGCAGCCAGTCGGCGAAGGCATCGCGGGCCAGTGTGCGCAGGGACTGCGAAACGAACAGGTGCAGCGGCTGGGTGGCATGGCGGTACAGGTCCAGCAGTCCCAGCGCGTGGTCCAGCACCTGCTGGTCGAGGTCGGCGATGCGTCCGGCCGCTTCGGCGGCTGGAATCACCTGGCCGGCCGAGAGCAGGGTGCCGTCGGCCTGGCGCAGCCGCAGCAGCACCTGGTACTGCGCGGTGTTGCCACCGGCTACCGCGACAATGGGCTGGTAGGCCAGTTCGAGCTGACCTTCCAGCAGCGCCAGGTGCTCCTGCGCGGCGACATCCTCGCGACGCACGTAGGCGGCCACGCCCGAGGACAGCAGCCGCGCCTGCAGGGTGGTGCGTTCCACCGCTTCCAGTGCGGTGCCGGCGTCGCTGAAGCCGGGAGAAAGCTGGGCATGGCCGACCACGCCGCGCAGATGCACCGACTCGTCGTCGCGGATCACGAAGGCGCGCTCGGAAAGCTGCTGGCGCAGGTTGTGCGCGATCCCGTCGAGGCTGTCTTCGTCGACGCCCCTGGCCAGTACCAGGAAGCTGTTGTCATTCAGCCGCGCAAGCAGATGTGGATGGGCACTGTCGGCCAGCCGTTGCGCGGCCTGCACCATCAGTCGCTCGAAGGCGGCATAGCCGTAGCGCTCGCGCAGACCGAGCGCGCTGGCCACTTCGATGAAGAACAGGCCGCCGTGGTCCGCGTGCGCCAGCGCCGCACTCAGCTGCTGCAGCACATGGTGGCGGGTGGGCAGGCCGGTTTCCGGATTGTTGATCGCCGGTGCACCAGTCGCACCGGTCTGGGTGGCGGCCTGGGCGCGGGCGCGGCGAATGCGGTTGGACACTGCCGCAATCAGATGGCGAGGCCTGATTGGCTTGCTCAGGAAATCGTCGGCACCGCTGTCGAGCACTTCGAACTGGCGTTCCGGGTCCGGATCGCCGCTGAGGAAGACGATCGGCAGCAACTGCTGGCCAGGCTGCTGGCGGATCAGCGCGGTCAGGCGCATGCCATCGAGGCCCGGCAGGTGCAGGTCCATCAGGATCAGGTCGGGGTGGTGTTCGGCGATCGCCTGCTGCGCGCCTTCGGCGTCGCTGATCACGATGGCTTCCATGCCGGCACCGTGCAGCACGCTTTGTGCGAACAGCGCCTGGGAGCGATCATCCTCGACGATGAGCACGCGGTAGGGGGCGTCCGAGCCGGGCGCGGGCGCGTTGTCGTCGGGCAATGCCAGCGGAGCCGCGACCAGGGGCGGGGGAGTTGCCACGGGGGCACTGGCCGCAGTGGCCAGCGGCACCACATTGCTGGGCAGCGGCGCAGGCACCGGCGTAACCGGGGTGGGGGCCGCCGCCTGCGCGGGCGCATCGGCGCTGGCCCATCGCTGCCAGTGGTCGGCGGGCGGGGTTTCAGCGCGCACGGCGCGGGTGGGGGCTACGGTGTTCTCGTGGACGGCCATCAGTACTCCCTGTCTGCGGCGTCATTATGCGGTACGCCACGACGCTTGGTCGCGACCCGTTCTGGCGCGTTTGTCACGGCGGTGCCGGGCGCTGCGGCGCGCTCGTCGCCGGCTGCCGGAGCAGCCAGCGCATCCCCTTCCACAGGGTGCGCCACACCAGCCAGACCACCAGTGCACCGACCAGGCTGCAGATCACCACCACGATCAGGGCGATCCAGGGGTGCGCCAGTGCCAGCGCCAGCCCACCCACCACCACGGTGTCTTCGGCGGCCGAGGCGACCCAGTTGCTGGCGGGTTCGGGCGATGTGTTGAGCAGGGCCCGGGTACCGGACTTGAGGCCGTGGCTGGCCAGCGCCACACCGGCACCGGCGGCCAGCGCGGTGGTGCTCAGTTCACCGTTGGGGGACAGCGTGGCCGCCGCGAGGAACGCCCCGGCCGGAACCCGGGCCAGGGTCTGCACCAGGTCCCAGGCCGAGTCGACACCGGGGATCTTGTCGGCGACGAACTCGGTGATGGCCAGTGCCGCCGAGGTGCCCAGCACCCACCACGATTCAGTGGCCTGCAGCGCCGGGGGCAGATCCACCCAGCCCAGCAGGCCAGCCAGGCCGACGCCGAATACGGTCAGGTAGACCCGGATGCCCGCCAGCCAGGCCAGCAGGATGCCGATCACGAACAGGTGGGCCTCGGACATGGCACGCGCTCCGGCATGAAAATGTGCTCAGGGCCACACTATCGGGGATGACGTCGATGAACGCCACAACCCGGTGACGCTTCCGGAGCGAAAAACCTGCCGGGCGTGGCATACACTAGGAAGCCGCTCGATCCGACAGGGGCCGTGGCGGTATCGCCCTGCTGCGGTGCCGCGCTCATCGTCATGAACACTCCGACACCTTCCCGTATCCAGATCCGTCGACCCGGCTCCGCGCCCGGTCCCGACCGCCGCCGGCTGCTGGTGCTGGGCGGCATCTGGCTGCTGAGCGTGGTGCTGGCCGTCCTGCTGGGGCGCTTGATGGGCGGTCCCGGCGGCGATGTCGGCCGTCAGCTCGACGCCGCCGAGGCCCGCGCTGAAACCCTGCAGAAGCAGGTGGTGGAGCTGCAGCAGCGCCAGGCCACCCTGCAGGCATCAGACCGCATCAGCCGCGCCGCCAACACCGAGGTGCAGGCCTCGCTGGGTGAGCGCGAAGAAGAAATCGCCGGCCTGCGCGCCGATGTGGCGTTCTATGAGCGTCTGGTCGGCGCAACCAGCCAGCGCAAGGGTCTGAACACGCATTCCATCGAGTTCTCACCTGAAGCCGCCGGAACCTGGCAATACGCCGTGGTGCTGACCCAGAACCTGAATCGCGGCGCGATCAGCCAGGGCCAGATGCGCTTCACGGTGGAAGGCGTGAAAGGGGGCAAGTTGACCTCGGTCAGCTGGGACGAGCTGCACCAGCGCACCAAGGTGCCGGGCCAGGAGTATTCCTTCCGGTACTTCCAGCAGCTCACCGGCAGCGTGATGCTGCCCAAGGACTTCACCCCGCAACGTGTGCGGGTCACGCTGGGATCCGGTGCAGGGGGCACCACCCAGGTCTTCGACTGGAAGCAGGCCGGCGCGCCTGTGGCAGCAACGGCAAATGAAGGGGAGTAAACCCATGTTTGGCAGCAACAAGTCCAACCGCGACGGTCATCTGGTCGTGGACGCGCTGATCGGCGCGCAGGTGGTCATCCGCGGGGACGTGGAATTCAGTGGGGGCCTGTACGTTGAAGGCACCATCCTGGGCAAGGTGATCGCCAGTGAAGGTGCGTCCACCGCCACCCTCACCCTGGCCGAGCAGGGCAGCATCGAGGGCGAGATCCGCGCCCAGGTGGTGGTGCTCAGCGGCCGCCTTGAAGGCGACGTGCACGCCAGCGAGCGCGTGGAGCTGACCCCCAGCGCCCGGGTCAACGGCAACATCCACTACCAGGTGGTGGAAATGAACGCCGGTGCCCAGCTCACCGGACGTCTCATTCACGGTGCGCCGCAGATGGCGCTGCCGCCGCCGCAGGGCGGTGAGGGCAAGGACAAGGACGGCAAGGACAAAGACGGCGCGGCCCGCAAGAAGCTGGCCGAGGCCATGGCCTGAACACAGTGATCGGCGAAACGGCTTGAATCGGGGGCCCTGCGCCCCCATCCTGCACGCATGAGCACGCTTGTTTCCCTGCCCGGTGCCCCCGCCGCCGCCCCGAACTACCAGTCCCTGGACCGCCCGCTGCACTTCACCGAAGCCGCAGCGGCCAAGGTGCATGAGCTGATCGAGGCCGAAGGCAACCCTTCGCTCGCCCTGCGCGTGTACATCGAAGGCGGTGGCTGTTCCGGCTTCCAGTATGGCTTCGAGTTCGATGAAAACCGCGCCGATGATGACCTCGCGGTGGTGACCAACGGCGTCACCCTGCTGGTGGATCCGTTGAGCCTGCAATACCTGATGAGTGCCGAAGTGGATTACACCGAGAGCCTGACTGGTGCGCAGTTCGTGATCCGCAATCCGAACGCGAAGACCACCTGCGGGTGCGGCAGCAGTTTCAGCATGTAAGCTTGTGGGATGTCCAGAACATCCCTGCCGCTGTCCGGTTATTCCTTCACCACCGATCCGCTTGAACGCGCCGATACGCTGCGCGGTGACCCCGATGCCCTGACGCGGCTGTGGCCGCAGTCCCGCCTGCTGGTGCTGGACGTGGACGGGCGTGCGCTGGCCGACGAACAGGGCCAGCCGTTGGTATTGAACGGCGCGCAGCTGGGGGGCGGACCCGGCACGGCGATTTTCCTGGGCCTGCGCGCGGAGCAGGCGTGGTTCTCGGTGGATGCAACCTCGCTTGACGTCACCGCGCCGCAGCGCGTGGACCTGCGCGAGGCTGCCGTTTCCTGGACCGCTGCCGACGCCACCGCGTTCTGCTATGCCCGCGGCATGTCCTACTGGCAGTCCCGCACCCGCTTCTGCGGCGTGTGTGGCGGGGCGGTGGCCTTTACCCGTGGCGGTTTCATCGGCCGTTGTGATCAGTGCGGCACCGACCATTACCCGCGCGTGGACCCGGCCGTGATCGTGGCGGTGGAAAACAACGGCCGTCTGCTGCTCGGCCGCCAGGCCAACTGGGCACCACGCCGCTACTCGGTACTGGCCGGCTTCGTTGAACCCGGTGAATCGCTGGAGCAGACCGTGGTCCGTGAGGTCTACGAGGAAAGCCGCGTGCGCGTGCGTGACTGCCAGTATCTGGGCACCCAGCCGTGGCCCTTCCCCGGTGCACTGATGCTGGGCTTTTCCGCCACCGCCGAGGACGATGTGCCCTGCGTGGACGGTGAACTGGAAGACGCGCGCTGGTTCAGCGTGGCCGAGGTCGGGGCTGCGCTGGCACGGGACATCAATGACGACGGCGAGGGTATCCGCCTGTCCCCGCCGATCTCCATTTCACGCAGCCTGATCGAGCACTGGTATCGCAGCCAGATGTCCTGACCGCGGCCACGTTGCCGCTACCTGAACACGCGGCAGGGTACATTACCTGTGACCCGGGGAATTTTCGGGTCGCACGGCATAGTAGCGCTCTGTCACGAGCCGGGAGGCCCGCATGTTCACCACCCTGGTCGCTGTATTGGTCGCGCTGGCCCTGGGCCATGTCGCGCCGGCCGCAGCGGTGGCGCTGCGACGCTTTGGCAGCTACCGGCACTGGTTGCAGTGGCTGGATCGCCAGGGCGGTGGCCAGGCCAATGAACAGGTGGGTTTCTGGCGGGGCCGCCACGGCTGGGTGGTCGCGGTGCTGCCCTGGGTGCTGCCGCTGGCGCTGCTGCAATGGGCACTGCACGGTCGCCTGTACGGGCTGCCCTCGCTGCTGCTCGGGATAGCCACCCTGGTGATCTGCTGGGGGCCGCGCGATCTGGACCGCGACGTCGAAGCGGTCATTGATGCCGATGACAGTCATACACGCCACGCGGCGATCGCGCAGCTGCAGTCGGCCGGCGGCAGCCTGCACGAAGACGTCGGCTCGCTGGTGGAAGCTACCGCGCTCAACGCGCTGCGACGCTGGTTCGCGGTGCTGTTCTGGTTTCTGCTGCTGGGGCCGGTGGGCGCGCTGGCCTATCGTCTGCTCGCGCTGCTGGCGGTGAGTCCGATGCGCTCGCTGGCCACGGTGGAAACCGTGGTCGGTGCGCGACAGGTGCTCGGTTGGCTGGAATGGCCGGTCGCCCAGCTGATGTCCCTGTCGATGGCACTGGTCGGCAATTTCGATACCGCCTGGAAAGCCTGGCGCGAGGCGCATGGAAACCAGTGGGCGGCCTCCACTGTGTTCCTGGGCGCGGTGGCGCGGGCCAGTGTCAGTGCCGAGCTGCGCGAAGACGCACATGATTACAGCGAAGCGGGAATGGTGCCGGTCTGGCGCCGGCTGCCGGAACTGCGCGATGCGATGAGCCTGGTGTGGCGCATGCTGCTGCTGTGGATGGCGGTGTTGGCGTTGCTGGTGATTGCGGGCTGGGTGACGTAGAGCGCACGGACCAACGGTCCGCACCTACCGGGGAATGGGGGCCAACAGCGCAAACGGCATCCACGGCAGATTGCGCAGCACCGCGTAGCCCACCAGCAACACCAGCCAGAACAGGGGGGACGCCAGCACCCGCATCAGCGGGTCCAGCACGCGCGGGCGCAGGCCGGCCATGTGCAGCAGCATCAATGCCAGGAAGGGCAGCGAGATCACCAGCAACGGATTCATCGCCATCGCGCCGGGCAGGTCAAAATGGACCAGCGAATACAGACAGCGGGTGCTGCCGCAGCCAGGGCAGAAAATTCCGGTCAGCGCGTACAAGGGGCAACCCGGCAGCGGGCTGTTTCCGGCATAGGGATTGACGTGGCGCAGCACCACGGTCGCGCCGGCGGCGAGGCCGGCGGTGATCGCCAGCGGAGCCCAGCGTCGGCCGGTCGGACGTAAGTAAGGTAAGGACATGACGGCAGAACGGCCCGACCGGGTCACCCCTTTGGGATGCCGGGCCGGGCCGTTCCCGGTGCGATCAGTAGCCGCTGCTGGCCGCGCCGCCGATGCCCAGGACGACGAACAGGATGGCGTACACCACAACCAGGGCGACAAAGGCGATTACCGAGTAAATGGCCCACTTCTTCGCCTTTTCCGACGATTCCTGCGCACCGGCAACGTCACCGGCAGCCAGCTTGTTGTTGACCTGGGCGGCATAGACGATCGACACGATGCCTGCCGGCAGGCAGCAGAACAGGGTGGCCAGGATGGCCCAGACCAGGTTGTTGGGGACTTGCGGGGCAGTGGCGTTCATGGGTGAAGCTCCATTTTCTCGGGTGGGTTTAAAAAAAAGTGAATCAAAGCTCGGACAGAGCGCCCAGCGCAGCCAGACCGCCGAACAGGCCGAGCCACAACAGCAACAGCACCGGACCGGCCAACGCCGACGCCCAGGCCCAACGGGCGGCCTTGCGCGAGGCGGCGAACGCACCCGCCACATCGCCCGCTGCCCGACGTCCATCGACCTGCGCGGCATAGACGATCGACACGATCCCCAGCGGCAGGCAGCAGAACAACGTCGTCAGGATCGCCCACACCAGATGGTTCGGAACGAAGACGGCTGATGAAGGTGGTGCTGGCGGGTGATTCAAGTACTGCTCCATTCCTTTGGTGGTCCGACGGCATCGCCAAAATCCCGTCGAACACCCCCTATGGGGCGGTAATCTACCCCATGTTGGCCCCGAATGTATGCGTTTACATGGCGAGAAGCGTCAAAAGAGTGCGCTTCAAGCCCGCGTTCGCGGGCGTATGGCGACTCAGGCGTGTCCCGCCCGCAGTGCGCGAACCTGTGCTTCCAGCTGCTCGGCGTCGGTGCTGGCTCCATCCACCGGCGGTCCCGCCGCCACCTCGATATGCGCGCGGAAACGGCGCGGCACGCGCATGCGCCCGAGCCGTGTGTCGCGCCGGCTCCACATGCTGTCCCACATGCCGCGCAGCGCCATCGGCACCACCGGTACCGGCCGTCGTTCCAGGATCTTCTCCACGCCCGACTTGAACGCGGCCATCTCGCCGTCGCGGGTCAGTGCGCCTTCGGGGAAGATGCAGACGAGTTCGCCTTCGGCCAGTGCCTTGTCCACTTCGTCGAACGCGGCCTGCATCAGGGCTGGATCTTCGCGTGCGCCGGCGATGGGAATCGCCTTGGCGGTACGGAAGATCCAGCGCATCACTGGAATGTTGAAGATCCTGTAGTACATGACGAAGCGCACCGGGCGCGGGATCGTCGCTGACAGGATCAGCGCGTCCATGTAGCTGACATGGTTGCAGACGATCAGCGCTGCGCCTTCATCGGGCACATTGGCTTCAATGCCATGCGGGCGCAGCCGGTACAGCGTGCGCACCATCACCCAGCTGAGGAAGCGCATCAGGAATTCGGGGACAATTGTGAAGATGTAGATCGCCACCACCGCGTTGGCGATCGCCAGCGCCAGGAACAGCTGCGGAATGGTCCAGTGCAGGTACTTCTGGGTCGCCAGCGCGATCAGCGCCGCGCCGACGATGAAGCCGGAGTTCTGGATGTTGAGCGCTGCGAACACGCGCGACATCTCCGACTTCGGTGTGCGGCTCTGGATCAGCGCGAACAACGGCACCACGAAGAAGCCGGTGAACAGCCCGATGCCGACCAGGTCGATGATGATGCGGGTACTGCCGGCGGCTGCGATGAATGCAGGGACGCCCAGGCCGCTCGCCGTCGCCACCCCTGCACGGGCGAAGTACAGGTCCAGCATGAAGGCGGTCATGCCGAATGCACCCAGCGGCACCAGGCCGATTTCCACGGTGCGCCCGGACAGCTTCTCGCACAGCAGCGAACCCACCCCGGTGCCTACCGAAAACAGCGCCAGCGCGAAGATGTACAGCGTGGGTTGGCCACCGAGATTGACCACCGCATAGGTGGGCAGCTGCGAGGTGAGCACGGTGCCGACGAACCAGAACCAGGAAACGCCCAGGATCGCGTTGCGTACCGCCTTCTGCTTCCTGGCCAGGCGCAGCACCGCCAGCGACTCGGGCAGCGGGTTCCAGTTGATCTTCAGGTCCGGCGCACCGGCGTCGACCTTGGGGATCATCCGGGCGGTGATGTTGCCGGCAACCGCCAGCGCGATCACCGCGGTAGCCGCGACCACCGGGCCGTAGCTGCCGGCCAGGGTGAAGATGATGCCGCCACTGATCATGCCGACCAGGATCGACATCGAGGTGCCCATTTCCACCAGGCCGTTGCCGCCGGTAAGCTCCTCCGGCTTGAGCACCGAGGGCAGCACCGAGTACTTCACTGGCCCGAACAGGGTGGACTGCAGGCCGGTGCAGAACAGCGCCACCAGCAGCACCGGCATGCTCTGGGTGAGGAAGCCCACCGCTGCCAGCGACATGATCGCGATCTCCATCGTGGTGGTGATCACGATCAGGCGTGACTTCTCCAGCTTCTCGGCGATCTGTCCGGCCAGTGCGGAGAACAGGAAGTACGGCAGGATGAAGATCGCCGGGGCCAGGGTGGTGTAGAGCGATTGTTCCTCCTGGCTGACGCCCAGGTAGAACAGCAGGCCGATGATGGCCTGGCGGTACACATTGTCATTGAAGGCTCCCAGCGACTGCACGATGAAGAACGGCAGGAAACGGCGCTGGCGGAGCAGGGCGAACTGACTGTGGCCGGATGACATGGAATCTCCTTGCGGACCGGCGCACCTTAGCATGCGACCCATGGCCACCGCGGCCCGCTGCCGCTTGCCGCAGCCCGTAGAGCGGGGCTTGCCCCGCTGCTCTTCGACGCGGACGCGGGCCTCACCGCAACGTACGCGCCGCCTCGTTCGCCGCTGCGCGCAGTTTGGGTAGCAGGCGCAGCATCAGCGCCAGCTGGGTGCGGATCAACTGCAGCTTGGCCGGCATGCCGTCGTCCACCTGCTCCAGCTGTTCGGCCAGCGCCCGGTCTGCCTCCTTGTCGCCCTCCTCCACAGGCTGTCGCTGCTGCAGCGCCGATGCAGTCTGCTGCATGGCCTGCTGCACCCGCTCCCCGGCCGTGCGCGCCAGCGGATCCTGGGCGTAGCTGTCCAGCTGCGCGCGGTGCGCGCCCAGCGCCGACAGATGCCCCAGCAAGGTGTTGGACAAGGCCAGGAAGCGGAAGCCGGCGTCCAGGTTGCGGCGCACGTGCCCGGGCTCGCGCAGCATGTTCGACAGCGCGGTGGACAGGGCCACATCGGCGTTGTGCATGTCGCGGCGGGCGACCCGGTAGGCCAGATCGTCCTGCATGCCGCTGCCGTACTGGCCCAGTACCGCCTGCAGGTAGCCGGCACAGCGCTCCAGCACCCGCGCCATTACCTCGTTGAGCCGCCGACCCTGCCAGTCCGGCAGGATCAGGAATGCAGCCGCCGCGGCAATCGCGCAGCCGAGCAGGGTATCCACCAGTCGCGGCCAGATCAGCAGGAAGCCGTCGCCGATCAGATTGAAGCAGGTCAGCGCCATCACCGTGATAGCCGCCGAGGCCACCAGGTAGCGATCATGTCGGGTGAAGAAGAACAGCAAGGCCGACAGCAGCGCGATCAGCAGCTCGATGCGCAGGTCCTGGAACAGCTGCAGCAGTGCCCACGTGAGTACCAGCCCGATCAGAGTGCCGGCCACGCGCTGCGCCAGCCGCTGCCGGGTTGCGCCGAAGTTGGGTCGGCACACGAACACGATGGTCAGCAGCACCCACGAGCCATTCTGGGCATTGACCAGGTGGATCACGCCGAAGCCGGCCACCAGCGCGATGGCCATGCGCAGGCCATGCCGGAACAGCACCGATCCGGGAGTCAGCTGCTGGCGGATGCGCACGCCCATTTCGCGCAGGGTATGCGGGTTGGTGTCACGCAGGCGGGTGTCCACGTTGTCCAGGGTGGACTCGGACTGCGACGCTTCGGACAGGCGACGCTCGATGCTCTGCAGGTTGTGCCCGAGCAGGTCCAGTGAGGACAGCAGGCGCTGCCACTGCGGATTGTGCTGCTCGCGCAGCCACGCCAGCGAGGCGGTCAGGTCGGCGGTGGCCTGGCGGGTGCGTTCGCCATACACGAAGGGGCGGCGCAGACGGATCGCGGTACCGAGGTTCGCGCAGGCCTCGCCCTGCAGGGCCAGCAGGCGCTGGCAGCGGTACAGCACGTCGCTGTGGAAGAAGGCCTCGGTGAGTGCGCCATACGGGTAGTGCGAGGAACTGGCACGCTCATGGAAATCCTGGGCCATGTAATACAGCCGCAGGTACAGGCCCGATTGCACGCCGGGCCGGCCGGAGCGGCCAAAGCGCGCCAGGATGGCGGTCTTGGCGGCGTTGAGGGCTTCGACCACGCGGCGGTTCTGCTCGGCCAGGGCGAGCTGGCGCTGCTGCAGGTCGAGTTCGCGCACCGGTTCGAACAGGTCGGCCTTCAGTTCCAGATAGCGCCCAAGCTCGTGGTACAGCCGCGCGACCCGCTCACGCACCGGACGATTGGCGAACAGCGCGGTCCACAGGATGGACAGCAGGCCGTACCAGAGCGCGCCTGCGAGCAGATGGCTGACCGCGTTGATGGCCTGGGCGCGATCGGCCGCGCCATGCTGCTCCAGCCCGATCATGGTGTAGATGGCCAGCGTCACCGTGGCCTGGGCGATGGAGGCGTAGCGCTCGCCGAGCGCACCAAGGAGGGTCAGGCCGAACGTGGAGGCGGCCAAGGCAGCGATGAACACCCACGGCCAGGCGAACAGCTCCACCACCGCGGCGGCGGCAATGACGAAGCACAGCAGCGACAAGACGACGGATTTGGTCCGGCCCCACCAGTTGTCATCGGTCTCCGCAATTGCGCTGGCGATGATGCCCAGGAACACCCCGGGCAGGGCCGGCAGCTGGTCGAAGTGCCAGCACACCCCCATCGCCACGCTGAGCGCAATGAACACCCGCAACCCATAGCTGGCCTTTTCATGCGCCCACAGGCGGCTCAGTCGGGAATCTCGGGCAGACATGCGGGCTCGTGCGGTCGGGGCTGCCCATTATTGCTGCATTCTTCGGGAGGCCGTGCGAAGAACTACCAAGGTGGCCAGAAGTTCCGTAGTGACACGCCATGCGTGTCATCGGGGTGCCAGAACGTCCAATGACACGCATGGCGTGTCACTACGGGGCTCTGGCACCCGCCCGGATCCACCTGGTTACAGGTCGAACCGTACGCTTACCGCGAAGGTGCGTGGCAGGCCGAGGCCGGCGTTGGACCAGTACTTCTTGCTGGTCAGGTTCTCGACGCTGGCACGCCAGGTCACCGCGTGATCGTTCCACTGCATGCGGTAGCCCACGCCGGCGTTGAGCAGGACGTAGTCCGGCAGTTTCAGCGTGTTGTCGGCGTCGTAGTACACGTCACCGTAGTAGCGGGCCACTGCGTAGGCGTCCAGGCCATCCACCCACGGCAGCTGGTAGTTCGCATGCAGCACGCCGTTCCAGCGCGCCGCGCCGGTAGTGCGGTTGCCCTGCTGGCTGGCGCTGTCCGGCGAAAGCTTGTCGTAGGTCGGGTCCAGCCCACGTCATTCCACGAGCTGGTGTAGCCGTAGCTCACGCTGGCCTTCCAGTCCTCGTTGATCTGCCAGTTCAACGCGGTCGACAGCAGGCTGGAGCGGGTGTCGTAGTAGGTACCCGGAATGCTGTTGTCGACGTCGCCGCCAATCGGACGCGGCAACGTGGTGATCCCACGGAAGTACCACTGCGGCGACTCTTCGCTGAGGTCGCGTTCCTGGAACACACCGTCGAAGGTCCAGGTGACGGCGTCGCTGAGGCGGGCATCCAGCGACAGCGAGCCCACCTTGCGGTCCACCTCGCCGCCGTTGAAGGTTTCACCCTTTTCCTGGTACGCATTGAAGCGGTAGCCGAACATGTCCGCGTTGCCGAAGCGCCCACCCACGTCGACCTGGCCGCTGACCACGCCCTGTTCGCGCCAGCCCAGCTGGGTCGACAAGGTAGTGGTGTCGGTCGGCTTCCTGGTCACATAGTTGATGATCCCGCCCGGCTGGCCGAAGCCATACATGAAGCCGCCCGGACCCTTCAGCAGTTCCACCTGCTCCATCACCTCCAGCGGCCACTCCGTGCCCCACGAGGACACCTGCAGGCCGTTGACGCGGTAGCTGTCGTAGCTCAGATCGATGCCGCGGTTGCGGATCGGCGAGCTCCAGCCACTGGCGTAGGCGCTGACCTGGGTCACCACCGACGGGTCGGTCAGGAACGCCTCGCCCAGCGAGACCACCTGGCGCTGCTCGATGGCTTCGCGTCCGACCACCGAGATCGCAAACGGCGTGTCCCGCACCGCGCGGTCGCCCAGCGCGCCGGTGTCGGTGTGGGCGCGCTCGCCGGTGACGGTGATCGCATCCAGGTCGGTGGCGCTGCGCGTGCGCGTGGCACCGTCCGGAGCGGTCTGGGCGTGGGCCATGCAGGCCAGCGAAAGCGACAGAGCTAACAGGGAAGGACGAAGCAGTGCAGCGGATTGCATGATGTCGGGGTCCTCCGCGGACAGCAGCACACCGTCCGCGATCAGGTGATGGCGGAATAGGGGAGGTGGCTGAGTCGGGGCACTGCCCACGAGAGGCGGGAATCAGCGCAGGGCGCAAGGCGCGGCAGGACCGTGGCTGCCGCGAATTGTTCTCTTTTCGTTACCGCACGTCAAATGATTGTCATCATTGACACGCGCAACGCGTACCCACCAACGGTGGGTACCTACCGTGATGTGGTCGGTAGGTCACGACCGTTGGTCGTGACACTCCTGCGGCTCTTGCGACGTGCCCGCCACGCCCGCCAATGCCCCTGCAGGCAGGAGAAAATCACGTACAACGCCGGCGTGCTGAGCAGGGTCAGGCTCTGCGAAAACAGCAACCCGCCAATCATCGCGATGCCCAGCGGCCGACGCAGCTCGGAACCTTCGCCGATGCCGATCGCCAGCGGCACCGCCGCCAGGATCGCGACCATGGTGGTCATCATGATCGGACGGAAGCGCACGATGCTGGCCTCGCGTACCGCTTCCAGCGGCGTTTTGCCATGCTCGCGCTGCGCCACCACCGCGAAGTCGATCATCATGATCGCGTTCTTCTTCACGATGCCGATCAGCAGCACCAGCGCGATCATCGAGATCACCGACAGTTCGGTGTTGGTGACGAACAGCGCCAGCAGCGCACCCACGCCCGCGGCCGGCAGCGTGGACAGAATGGTCACCGGGTGCACCAGGCTTTCGTACAGCATGCCCAGCACCAGATACACGGTGATGATCGCCGCCAGCACCAGGATCAACATCGAGTTCGGGTTCAACTGCACGTTGAAGCCGCCACCATCGCTGATGCGGATGTCACCCGGCAGGCGCAGGCCGTCGATGGTGCGCTTGATGATCAGATCCGCCTCGCCGGTACTCACGCCTGGAGCCAGGTTGTAGCTCAGGTCCATGGTGGTGTACTGGTTCTCGTGGGTGATCTGCGGCGGGGCCAGCCCCGGCACCTGCTCGGCCACCGCTGTGAGCGGAATCATCTCGCCATTGCCGGCGCGCACGTAGATCTCATCCAGCGCCTTCGGCGTGGCGGTCTGTTCGGGAAGGGCGTTGACCACCACGCTGTACTGGTTGATGTCCGAGTAGATGGTGGAGATCTGGCGCTGGCCGAACGCACCGTACAGCGCGCCATCAATCGCGCCGACCGAAACCCCCAGGCGCGCCGCCTTGGCGCGGTCGATCACCACGTTCTGGCGCAGGCCTGACGTATCGACATCGGTGCCCACGTCACGCAGCTTGGGATTCTGTTTCAGCGCTGCCTGCACCTTGGGTATCCACTCCTGCAGCTGGGCCAGGTCGTTGCCCTGCAGCGACACGCGGTACTGCGCGCCCTGGCTGTTGCCACCGCCACCGTCGCTGGGCAGGTCCTGGATCGCGCGCAGGCGCAACTGCAGGTCCGGGTAGCGGTCAGCCTTCGCGCTCAGTCGAGCGAGGGCGACGGCCGTGGTCTCGCGGCGGCCTTCCTTGCGGGTCTTCAGTTCCACGTTGAACTGCGCGCTGGAGCCCTGGCGGCCACTGCCCAGGCGCACGCCCACGGTCTTCACGGCCGGGTCGGCCATCAGCATGTCGGTGATGCGGCGTTGGCGGTTGACCATGTCTTCGAACGACACGGTCGCGCTGGAATTGGCGCGACCCCAGATCAGGCCGGTGTCCTGCGGCGGGAACGAGCCCTTCCTGACCGCGCCGGCCAGCATCACCGTGGCGACGATCAGCAGGATCGGGGTCAGCGACAGCAGCAGCGCATGCCGCAGCGAGAAGTCCAGGCACACGGTGTAGACGCGCAGCATGCGGTCATGCGCGCCATCCAGGAAGCGACCGATGCGCGAGGGCTTCTCCGGTTCTTCGTGCGCGCTCAGGAAGCGGCTGCACAGCGCCGGGGTCAGGGTCAGCGAGACGATCATCGAGACCACGATGGCCGCGACCAGGGTGACCGTGAACTCGCGGAAGAAGGCCCCGATCATGCCGCTGGCAAACAGCAGCGGGATGAACACCGCCACCAGCGAGGCGGTGATCGAAACAATGGTGAAGCCGATCTCGCGCGCGCCGGTCAGCGCCGCCTGCAGTCGCGGCATGCCCTCATCGAGGTGGCGCATGATGTTCTCGATCACCACGATGGCGTCGTCGACCACGAAGCCAATCGCGATCACCAGTGCCAGCAGGCTCAGATTGTTCAGGGTGAAGCCGAACACGTACATCACCAGCGCCGCACCGGCCAGCGACAGCGGCACGGTAATCGCCGCAATCAGTGTCGGAGCGAGTCGGCGCAGGAACAGCGCCATGGTCAGCACCACCATCGCCAGACTGATCAACAGGGTGATCTGCACCTCATGCAGCGACGAGCGGATGGTCGGGGTACGGTCGAAATACGGGGTGAGCGTGGTGCCGGGCTGCAGGTAATCGCGCAGGGCGGGGATCTGTGCCTTGACCCGATCGACGGTCTCGACAATGTTCGCGCCGGCGCGGGTGAACACATACA
Organism: Stenotrophomonas sp. 278; assembly: GCF_003935715.1. Classification (GTDB taxonomy): domain Bacteria; phylum Pseudomonadota; class Gammaproteobacteria; order Xanthomonadales; family Xanthomonadaceae; genus Stenotrophomonas; species Stenotrophomonas maltophilia_AH. The sequence goes on from NZ_RHPP01000047.1 coordinate 24,472, forward strand.
TCACCACCGCCGGCTTGTGGTTGAACCAGGCGGCCTGGTAGGCATCCTGCTGGCCATCGTAGACGTTGGCTACGTCCTTGAGCCGGATCACCCGGCCGTCGTCCTGGGTCTTGATCACCAGGTTGGCGAAGTCAGCCGCGCGGGCCACCGAGTCGTTGGCGATGATCGCGGTGGTGGTATTGCCGTCGCTGAGGAAGCCGGTGGGCGAGGTCACATTGGCCGCGCGCACCGCGTTGCGCAGGTCGTCCGGGGTCAGGTTCAGCGCATTGAGCAGGCGCAGGTTCACATCCACCCGCACGGCGGGCGTGGAGGCACCGGCGATATCCACCGACGACACCCCGCTGATCTGGCGGATGCGCTGGGCCAGCAGCGAGTCGGCCACGTTGTACAGCTCGTCGGCCGACTGGGTCTGCGAAGTGAGCGCGATGGCGATCACCGGGTCGTCGTTCGGGTTCGCCTTCTGGAACATCGGCGAACCCAGCCCCGAGGGCAGGTCGGCCTGGGCTGAGTTGATCGCGGTCTGCACATCCAGCGCCGCGGAATCGATGTCCACCCCGCTCTGGAAGATCATGAACACCAGCGAGCTGCCTTCCGAGCTGGACGAGCGCATCTGGTCCACGCCGGGCAGCTGGCCCAGATGGCGCTCCAATGGCGCGGTCACCGTCGAGGCCATGGTGGTGGCATCCGCACCGGACTGGCTGGCGTGCACGAAGATCACCGGAATCTGGATGTTCGGCAGCGCCGACACGCCCAGCTTCAGGTAACAGAGCAGGCCGATCACGAACAGGCCGATGGCCAGCAGGGTGGTGCCGATCGGGCGGCGGATGAACGGACCGGAGATGTTCACGCGCGGTCCTGTGCGGCAGCGTGGCGCAGCGCCCGCTGCTCACGACGCAGGCGCATGCGCTCGGAGAAGCGTTCCATGTACAGGTAGATCACCGGCGTGGTGTACAGCGTGACCAGCTGCGACAGCAGCAGGCCGCCGACGATGGCGATGCCCAGCGGACGGCGCAGCTCCGAGCCGATGCCGGTGCCCAGCGCCAGTGGCAATGCGCCCAGCATGGCCGCGGCGGTGGTCATCATGATCGGGCGGAAGCGCAGCAGGCAGGCGCGGCGGATCGCTTCATGCGCGTTGGCCCCGGCACGACGGGCCTCGATCGCGAAGTCGACCATCATGATGCCGTTCTTCTTGACGATGCCGATCAGCAGCACGATGCCGACGATGCCGTCCACCGACAGGCTCAGGCCGCACACCATCAACGCCAGCAGCGCGCCCACGCCGGCTGGCGGCAAGGTGGAAATGATGGTGATCGGGTGGATGTAGCTTTCATACAGCACGCCCAGCACGATGTAGATCACCACCAGCGAAGCCAGCAGCAGCCACACCACATCGGTCTGGCTGCCGGTGAACTCGGCGGCCTTGCCGATGAACTGCGCGTGCACCTGCGCGGGCATGTCCAGGCTGGCCTTGGTTTCCTCAATCGCCTTGACCGCGTCGGACAGCGAATAGCCTGGGGCGATGTTGAACGACACCGTCACCGCCGGCAGCTGCTGCTGATGGCTGACCACCAGCGGGGTGCTGGTGACTTTTCCTTCGGCCAGCGCCGACAGCGGAATGATGTTGCCCGCACCCACCGGAATGCCGGTGTTCTGCGCGCCGATGCCGGTTGCGGTGGAGGAGTTGGAGGAGGTGACCTGGCCGAAGTTGGTGGCATTGCTGCCGGTCAGCGCACCCGCGCCGTTCGAGGCCACCGCCAGCTGGTTCATCAGCGCCGTGCTGGTGCGGAACTCCGGGGCCACTTCCAGCACCACGCGGTACTGGTTGAGCTCGGTGAAGATGGTGGAGATCTGGCGCTGGCCGAAGGCGTCGTAGAGGGTGTCGTCGATGGTCTGCATCGGCACGCCCAGCACGCTGGCCTTGTCGCGGTCGATGTTCAGTTCCAGCGCACGGCCCTGGTTGGACAGGTTGTTGTCCACGTCGGCCAGTTCCGGACGCTGGCGCAGGGCTTCGGTCAGCCGGGTGGCCTGCAGGGCGACCTGTTCGCTGTCCACGTCCGACAGCGAGTACTGGTACTCGGTGGCGGCCACGCGGGTGTCCAGAGTCACGTCCTGCACCGGCTTCAGATACAGCGCCACGCCGGGAATGCCGGCCACCGCCTGCTGCAGGCGCGGCAGGATCTCGTCCAGTCCGTCGCGGTCGCCGCGCTGCTTGAGCACGATCGACAGCTGGCCCTGGTTGAGCGTGGGGTTCATGCTGCCTGCGCCGATGAAGGCGGAAACCCCGGTCACTGCCGGGTCCTTGCGCAGGGCTTCGGCCACCGCCTGGGTGCGCTGCTCCATCTGCGGGAAGGCGATGTTCTGGTCGGCCTGGACCACGCCGGTGATCAGCCCGGTGTCCTGTTCGGGCAGCAGGCCCTTGGGAATCAGCACGTACAGCAGCACGGTCAGCACCAGCGCACCGCCGGCCACCGCCAGGGTCAGCGGCTGGTGTTCCAGCACCCAGTCCAGGCTGCGCTCGTACAGGCCCACGGTGCGGGTCCACAGATTCTGTTTGCCGGCCGCGGCGGCGCGCTCGTGCGCATCCTCACCTTCCGGCAGTGCGTCGGGCTTGAGCAGGTAAGCGCACATCATCGGCGTCAGCGTCAGCGAGATCAGCATCGACAGCACTACTGCGATGCTCAGCACCCAGGCGAACTCGTGGAACAGTCGCCCGGTCACCCCCGGCATCAGCAGCAGCGGCAGGAACACCGCCACCAGCGACACGGTCAGCGACAACACGGTGAAGCCGATCTGGCGCGCACCGATCTCCGCCGCTTCCGGGCCACTCTTGCCCTGTTCGATGTAGCGCACGATGTTTTCGATCATCACGATCGCATCGTCGACCACGAAGCCGGTCGCCACCACCAGCGCCATCAGCGACAGGTTGTCCAGCGACATGCCGGCAAACGCCATCACCCCGAAGGTGCCGGCCAGCGACAGCGGCACCGCCACCGACGGAATGATGGTCGCCCACAGGCGGCGCAGGAACACGAAGATCACCGCCACCACCAGCCCGATGGTCAGTATCAGGGTGAACTGCACTTCATGCACCGAGGCGCGGATGGTTTCGGTGCGGTCGGAGAAGATCTCCAGGTGCACGTCGGCCGGCAGCACGTTCTGCAGCTGCGGCAGCAGGGCGCGGATGCGTTCCACCGTCTGCACGATGTTCGCACCCGGCTGGCGGCGCACTTCCAGCAGCACTGCCGGCTTGCCGTCGGCCCAGGCCGCCAGCTGGTCGTTCTCTACGCCGTCTATTACTTCGGCCACGTCCGACAGCCGCACCGGGCGACCGTCCTGGTAGCTGATGATGGTGTCGCGGTACTCGGCCGCGCTGGTCAGCTGGTCATTCGTACCAATGCTGTAGGACTGGGTCTTGCCGTTGAGCGAGCCCTTCGGTGCATTGACGTTGGCCTGGGTGAGCGCACTGCGCAGCTCTTCCAGGGTCAGGCCCATGTTCGACAGCTGCGCCGGGTTGACCTGGATGCGCACCGCCGGGCGCACGTTGCCGGCAATCGACACCAGACCCACGCCCTGCACCTGCGACAGGCGCTGGGCCAGGATCGAGTCGGCGTAGTTGTTCACATCGCGCAGTGGCCGCGTGTCCGAAGTGAGCTTGAGGGTGACGATGGCCGCATCGGCCGGATTCACCCGGTTGTAGACCGGCTGGTAGGGCAGCGACGAGGGCAGGGTGGCCTGGCGGATCGCGGCCTGCACGTCCTGCGCGGCGATGTCGATGTCGCGGTCCATCGAGAACTGCAGGATGATCGTCGACAACCCCGCCGACGAATCGGAGGTCATCAGCTCCAGCCCGGAGATCTGCCCGAACTGGCGCTCCAGCGGCGTGGTCACCAGCGAGGCCATGGTGGTGGCATTGGCACCGGGGTACTGGGTGGTCACCACCAGGCTGGGCGCGTCCACTTCCGGCAGTGCCGACACCGGCAGCTGCCGGTAACCGAGGATGCCCAGCAGCAACAGGCCCGCCATCAACAGCGAGGTTGCGATGGGACGGCGGATGAAGATCGTCGAAAAGCCCACGGGCGGGTCCTTGCGGTTACGTCAGACGGCAATGCAGAAAGCCGGTGCCCGCGCGCATGCGGGCACCGGAAAGACGCGGGGCGCGATCAGCGCGGACCACCGCCACGGCGGCCACCCGGGCCCTGCTGCTGGGCAGCGGCCTTGAGTTCGGCCTCGGTCGGCGCGGCCGGGGTTTCGCCCGGCTTCAGTGCGGTGACCCTGCTGCCCGGCTTGAGCCGGAACTGGCCTTCGCTGACCACCCGCTCGCCGCCTTTCAGGCCTTCGGTGATCTGCACATGGCTGTCGCCGACTTCCACGCCGCTCTTCACCGTCTGCATGGCCACGGTGTTGTCGGCCTGGACGATGTACACGTATTCGCCATCCGGCCCGCGCATGACTGCCTGGGTCGGAATGACGATGCCACCAGCGATGGTGCGCAACTGCATGCGTACATTGACGAACTGGCCGGGCCACAAGGTGTTGTCGGTGTTGTCGAACAACGCACGGGCACGGAAGGTGCCGCTGTCGCTGCTGATCTGGTTGTCCACCACATCCAGCTTGCCGCCGTCGGTGAGCACGTGCGCATCGTTGCGGTCCAGGGCGGCGATGGTCACCGGGCCGGCCTGCTGTGCCTGGCGCACGTCCGGCAGCTGTCGCTCGGGCAGGTTGAACACAACGTGGATGGGGTGCACCTGGGTGAGCGTCACGAGTGCGGTGCCGGCGCTGACCACGTTGCCGGCGTCGACCGCGCGGATGCCGGCGATGCCGGAGATCGGCGCGGTGACCTTGGTGTACTGCAGCTGCACCTGGGCGGCGCGCATGCTGGCTTCGTTGGCCGCCACGGTGCTTTCGTACTGGGCGACCTGGTTGCGCTGGGTGTCCAGGTCGGTCTTGGCGACGTACTGGCGGTATTCCGGCGAATAGGAGCGCGCATAGTTGGAGCGCGCCGTGGCCAGCAGTGCCTGGTTCTGGCGCTTGGCCGCAGCGGCCTCGTCATAGCTGGCCTGGGCGGTGCGCGGATCGATCTGCGCCAGCACATCGCCCTGCTTCACTTCCTGGCCTTCCTTGAAGTTCAGGCTGATCAGCTGGCCGCCGACCTGCGGACTCACGGTCACGGTGTTCATCGCCGACACGGTGCCCAGTGCGCTGGCATACACCGGCACGTCCTGGCGCGCGGCCTCCACCACGGTGACTGGCACCGGCGCGGTGTCACGCTCGCCGTCCCTGCCGGCTTGAGCTGCCGCGCCTGGCGCGCCGGCCTTGTCCTTGCTCCCGCCCAGCATGCGCAGGCCAATCAGGCCCACCACCAGCACTGCGATGACCAGCAGCACGATCTTCCAGAAACGCGACATTCAAAACTCCTGAGGCTGGCAGGGGGCAGGGCCCGGTTGGCTGCTGCAAAGCATAACCGCCCGCCGTGACACTGCCTGCATGACGGATGGGACGTGCCCTCAGACCTGCGTTGCGAGACGATGTTCCCCAAGGGTTCTCCCCCGGTTGGCCAAGAGCAGGCCAAAACCGACACATCCCGGCGCAGATGGCCTACATTCAGGTAGTTGCCTTTCTGCCTTCCGTGGAGACCTGCCCGATGCCCCGACTGTCGCTGTTGATGTCCGCCCTGCTGCTGGCCAGCCCCGCCCTGGCCGCCGCCGCCCCGGCCGAGCGCCCGGAAGTGACCGCCGCCG
>NZ_RHPP01000048.1 GCF_003935715.1 Stenotrophomonas sp. 278
CCTGCCACCGCCGCGACCGGCGAGGCCGCCCCGACGGCCGCCGAAGACGACTTCGCCGCGCTGTACGGTGGCCCGGCCCCCACTGCCGATGGCAGCAATGGCGTGCAGCCCTCCTACGACCCCTGGGAAGGCTTCAACCGCCGCGTGCACGCGTTCAACGACGTGGTCGACCGTGCGGTCGCGCGTCCGCTGGCCACCGCCTACACCAAGGTGGTGCCGCGCTTTGCCCGTACCGGCGTGACCAACTTCTTCAGCAACCTGCGTGCCCCGGTCACCATCACCAACCAGCTGCTGCAGGGCCGACCGGGCGACGCCTGGGACAGCCTGGGCCGGTTCCTGATCAACTCCACCGTCGGCATCGGCGGCCTGTTCGATCCGGCCAGCGCCGGCCAGGTGCCGCGTCGCAGCGAGGACTTCGGGCAGACCCTTGGGGCCTGGGGCTGGCGCAATTCGCGCTACGTGGAACTGCCGTTCTTCGGTCCGCGCACGGTGCGTGATGTGTTCGGCCTGGCCGGCGACATTCCGCTCTCGCCGATCCGCACCATCGAGGAAGACAAGGTGCGCATTCCGCTGCAGGGCCTGCAGCTGGTCGACATGCGTGCGCAGCTGATGGCGCTGGATGACATCCGCGACAGCGCGGTGGACGAATACGCGCTGACCCGCGATGCCTGGCTGCAGCGCCGCAACTACCAGATCGAGAACGATCTGCGCGGCAAGCACCGTCGTGGTCGCGATGCGGAAGATACCGATCCGATTCCGGTCGACGCGATGCCGATGCCCAACTGGGGCAATTGAGCCGCCAATGAAAAACCCCGCCAAGGCGGGGTTTTTTTTTATCAGGCGGCCAGCGCAGCGTCGATGGCGGCTACGAGGCGCGGGTCGTTGGCGGGGACGTCGGGGGCGAAGCGGGCGATGACCTGGCCGTCGCGGCCGATCAGGAACTTCTCGAAGTTCCACAGCACGCCCGGGGCCGGATTGACCACCAGGTCGGGGAATCTGGCGACCGCGCCCTGCAGCTTCTCGCGCATCGGACCTTCACCGGTGGCAGCGGGCTGGGCCTGGGTGAGCTGCGCGTACAGCGGGTGGATGTCATCACCGGCCACGCTGATCTTGGCGAACATAGGGAAGCCGACGTTGTACTCCAGCTGACAGAACTGCTGGATGTCCGCTTCGGTGCCCGGCTCCTGGCCGAGGAAGTTGTTGGCCGGGAAACCCAGCACTTCCAGGCCGGCGGCCCGCTTGTCGGCGTACAGCGCCTGCAGCCCTTCGTACTGCGGGGTCAGGCCGCACTTGGAGGCCACGTTCACCACCAGCAGCACCTTGCCGCGGTAGTCCGCCAGCGACGACGGCTGGCCTTCGATGGTGGTGACGGGAATGTCGTAGACAGTCTGGCTCATGCAGATCTCACTGAAAAAACTGGGGGGTAGAGTCGACGCTCGGTCGACTGCTCTTCGCGCAATCCAACATCAATCAACGCAGATCGTGCCCTGCGCCAATCCGCCATCAATACGCTGACGGCAACCAAAGTTCTGGCTCATGTCGCGCTGGCACACGCCGGTCGCCGCCGTTCCGGGCACCAGCTCGGCATCACCCGTTGCCAGGCACTGCCCGCTGCAATCGGATTTGGTGCGGCAGCTTTTGCCGGCGTCGGCATACGGGACCACGCACTGCACGCGCTGCAGGCGGCCCAGCGGCATCAACGTGCCGCCGTCGGCGGCGCAAGCCGCTTCGGCGGCGGCAGCATCGGCCGCTCCGCCCAGCGTGGGAACCTCGGCACCCTCACTGCTGGAAGCCGGGGTGGCCGGGGTCGTGGTGGTACAGCCGGCCAGCATCAACAGCGCGGACAACATCAGGGTTAAACGCATCGGGGGCTTTCCGTTGGAAGAAGCTCGATGGTAGGTCACCGCCGTGCATCGCGACACCTCATTCGGTGTCGCTGTCCGGGTCTTCCTCGTCACCGCCGTCCAGGCCGATGTCACCCAACAGCTGTCGGGTCTGCTCACCGCCCAGCGACTCCACGCCACGCAGGCGGCGCTCGATGGTGCGGGTTTTACGGCTGGCCTCGCCCAGGCTGCGGCCGACGGTGCTGATCTGCTTCTCGGCTTTCTCGAGGATGCCGGCGAACTTGCCGAACTCGCTCTTCACCGCGCCCAGCAGTACCCATACCTCGCTGGATCGTTGTTCGATCGCCAGCGTGCGGAAGCCCATCTGCAGGCTGTTGAGCAGCGCGGTCACCGTGGTCGGGCCGGCCACCACCACCCGGTGCTCGCGCTGCAGCAGGTCGACCAGGCCCGGGCGACGGATCACTTCGGCATACAGGCCTTCGGTGGGCAGGAACATCACCGCGAAGTCGGTGGTGTGCGGCGGCACGATGTACTTGTCGCTGATCGACTTGGCCTGGACGCGGATCGCACGCTCCAGCTGCGCGCCCTGCTGGCGCACGCCCTCGACGTCGCCTTGTTCCTGCGCATCCAGCAGGCGCTCGTAGTCTTCGCTGGGGAACTTGGAATCGATCGGCAGCCACACCGGCACATCATCGGGACTGCGGCCGGGCAGGCGCACGGCGATGTCGACCATTTCGCCACTGTCCGGACGCACCTTCACTCCGCGTGCGTACTGGTCCTGGGTCAGGGTCTGCTCGAGAATGGCCTCCAGCTGTACCTCGCCCCAGCCGCCGCGGTGTTTGACGTTGGTCAGCACCCGCTTGAGGTCGCCCACCCCGGTGGCCAGCTGCTGCATTTCGCCAAGGCCGCGCTGGACCTGCTCCAGGCGGTCAGAGACCAGCTGGAACGAGGCACCGAGGCGCGCTTCCAGCGTGCTCTGCAGCTTCTCGTCGACGGTGACGCGCATCTGGTCGAGTTTTTCAGCGTTGTCGCGCTGCAGGGTCTGCAGCTGCTGTTCCAACGTGCCACGCATTTCGCCGATACGTTGTTCGTTGCGCTGGATCAGATCCTGCAGGCGCTGGCCAAGCGAATCGCCCAGCCGCTGTTGCGCGCCTGTGCTTTCCTCGCGCGCCTTGCGCGCGTCGTCATTGAGTGCGTCGCGCAGCAGGTCCAGGCGCTGGTCGGTGCGGGTGGAAAGGTCGGTCAGCGCGCGCGCGAAGCTTTCCAGGCGGGCGTCCTGCTGCCGGCCCAGCCCTTCCAGCTGCTCGCGCAGCTCGCTGCGGCCGATGCGTGCTTCCTCGCGCAGCGACTGCTCCAGGCCGTCATGACGGGAACGCCGCAGCAGGGTGGCCAGCTGCAGCACGAGGACGGCGCAGAGCAGGCCGCCAAGGATGAGGAATTCAGGTTGCATGCGCCCAGTGTAGGGTGCTGGCGTCTCAATGGCTGCGCCGGAGCCGTGCGCGACGGCACCGCTCCGGCAGCCCGCCGGTCAGAAGCCTTCCAGCACCAGCTTGCCGCGGGCGCGGTGGCTTTCGATCAGCGCGTGGGCACGGCGCAGGTTGGGGGCGTCAATGCGGCCGTAGTGCTCGCCGAGGGTGGTGCGCAGCACGCCGGCGTCGACCAGGTCGGCCACCCGGTTGAGCAGGTCATGCTGGCGCTGCAGGTCCGGGGTCCCGAACGTGGAGCGGGTGAACATCGACTCCCAGTGCAGCGACAGGCTCTTGCGCTTGAGCGCCATGACGTCGAGCTGACCCGGGTCGTCGATCAGCGCCAGCTGACCCTGCGGTTCCAGCGCGGCCACGATCTGCGCGTAGTGCTGGTCGGTGTGGGTCAGGCTGGCCACATGGCTGACCGCATCGATGCCCAGCCTTGCCAGTCCTTCGGTGAGCGGTTTGCTGTGGTCGACGACATGGTGCGCGCCCAGATCCAGTACCCAGTCCTGGGTGTCCGGTCGCGAGGCGGTGCCGATCACGGTCAGCTCCGTCAGCTTCCGGGCCAGCTGCACCAGGATCGACCCCACCCCGCCGGCCGCGCCCACCACCAGCAGGGTCTGGCCTTTTCCGCCACCTTCCGGGATGCGAAGACGGTCGAACAGCAGTTCCCAGGCAGTGATCGCGGTCAGCGGCAATGCGGCCGCCGCGGCGTCCTCGAGGCTGGCCGGCTTGCGCCCGACGATGCGCTCGTCGACAAGCTGGTACTCGGCGTTGCTGCCAGGGCGGTTGATGTCGCCGGCGTAGTAGACCGCGTCGCCCGGCTGGAACAGGCTGACCTCGCTGCCCACGGCGTCGACGATGCCGACTGCATCCCAGCCGATCACGCGCGGCTCGCTGACCGCGACGTTGCGGCGGACCTTGGTATCAACCGGGTTCAGCGAGATCGCCCGGACCTGTACGCGCAGATCGCGCGGGCCGGGGGTGGGCAGCGGCAGATCCAGGTCGATCAGCGCGGCCGGGTCGGTGATGGGCAGGCCGTGCTGGGCGTAGGCAATGGCTTTCATGTGGCGTCAGTCCAGAAAAGGGAAACCCAGATTGGACCGCCCTCACCTGCCCGGAAAGGCGCAGAATGCAGCATCACTTTCCCTCTGGAAGAGAAGATGGTCCGGTTCGAGGATCTGGCCCTGTTCGTCCGCACCGCTGCCCTGGGCAGCTTTTCGCAGGCCGCGCGCGAAGCCGACCTGCTGCCGGGCCAGGTGGCTGCCGCTGTGGCTCGGCTGGAGCGCGAGCTGGACCTGCGCCTGTTCGTGCGCACCACCCGCAGCCTGCGCCTGACCGCCGAAGGCGGCGTGTACCTGCCCTATGCGCAGGAGGTGCTGGCCACGCTGCAGGAAGCCGATGACCGGATACGTGGCGAGGACGCCGAGCTGCGCGGGGTGCTGCAGGTGGCCGCCCCGTCTGACCTGGGCCGCAACGTGCTGCTGCCCTGGCTGACCGAGTTCCGCGCCGCGCACCCCAAGCTGCAGCTGCGCCTGCTGCTCTCCGACCAGGTGGCCGACGTGTTCCGCGATCCGGTCGATGTCGCGTTCCGGCTCGGCCGCTTCGACAGCGCGCGCTACGTGGCGCTGCCGCTGCTGCCCGGCAACCGCCGGGTACTGGTGGCCTCGCCCGATTACCTCGCCCGGCATGGCGCGCCGGCGGACCTGGACGCGTTGAAGGAACATCAGTGCCTGCTCTACCAGCTGGCCGGACGCCCGTATGACCGCTGGAGCTTCGAGCAGGACGGACGGCGCGTGGTGGTACCGGTGCGCGGGCATCTGGTCTGCGACGACGCTGACGTGGTGCGGCGGTGGGCCGTGGCCGGCGAAGGCATCGTGTTCAAGTCGTGGCTGGATGTGTGCGAGGACGTCCGCGCCGGGCGGCTGCAGGTGCTGCTGAACGGGGCCGGCGACAGCCTGCCGTTGAATCTGGTGTGCCCGCATCGCAAACAGTTCTCCACCGCCCTGCGCCAGCTGCAGGCGCTGTGCGCGGAGCGTCTGCGCCCGATGCTGGACGGACTTCCCGAGGGACCGGTCTGAAAGCGACAACCGTCGCTATCCGCACAGCGCGCGGTGCCCGACAATGGCGTCCCCCCGTAGTCGAGTCGTTGTCATGCCGTGGATGGGCATCCAGGATCTTTGGACCTTCATCATTGCCGTGCTGGTGTTCCTGGCGCTGCCGGGCCCCGGGACGTTCACCCTGCTCACCGCCACCGGGCGCGGCGGGGTACGCGGTGGCTACACCGCGCTGGCCGGGCTGCTGCTCGGTGACCAGATCCTGATGTGGCTGGCCGTGGCCGGGGTCGCCGCGCTGCTCAAGGCCAACCCGGTGGTATTCCACGCGGTGCAGTACCTCGGGGCCGCCTACCTGGTGTGGGTCGGCATCAGCCTGCTGCGCGAGCCACGCGAAGGCGCACAGCCCGGCGGCATCCGCCTGCAGCCGGGCCACTACTTCCGGCAGGCCATTCTGGTCAGCCTGCTCAATCCGAAGGCGATCATCTTTTACATGGCGTTCCTGCCGCTGTTCATCGACCCGGTGCGTCATCAGGGACTGGTCACGTTTGCCGCGCTGGCCGGACTGATCTTCATATTGAGCGTGGCGTACTGCTCGCTGCTGATCGGGGTGGGCAACCTGCTGCGCCGGCGGATCATCCAGCATCCGCGGGTGGGAACGTGGCTCAAGCGGGTGGCCGGGGTGTTTCTGATCGGGTTCGGTGTGCGCCTGGGCGTCAGCGGCTGAGAGCGGCACCGGGGCAGTTGCGACAACCCGCAGCAGGTTTTTTGCTGGAATCGGCACAGCGTTGTCAATCCCAAAATCCGTTGGCCGTTCACGACGCTTGGCAGTAGTAATGCTGCGGCGCGTTCGGTCACACTCGGGCACTTGTCGATTGCAGTCACCCCGTGAGGTCCCATGTCATCCTTGTTGCGGCGTAAATCCCTGGGTTCGGTCACCGAGCACGAATCCGGCAGACGACTGGTTCCGACGCTTAGCTGGCCCCACCTGATCGCGCTGGGCATCGGTGCCATTGTCGGCACCGGCATCTACACGCTGATCGGCGTGGGTGCGAACCTCGCTGGCCCGGCGGTGCTGATTTCCTTCGCCATTGCGGGCGCGGTCTGTGCCTGCGCCGCGCTCTGCTATGCCGAGCTGTCCACCATGATGCCGGCCGCCGGCAGCGCATATACCTACAGCTACACCGCGTTGGGCGAGGTGTTCGCCTGGGTGGTGGGCTGGAGCCTGGTGCTGGAGTACTCGCTGGTGGTGAGTACGGTGGCGGTGGGCTGGTCCGGCTACTTCGTCGGCTTCCTGGAGTGGATCCACAGCAACACCGGCATCGACATCCGCCTGCCGGCGGCGCTGTCGGCCGGTCCGCACGTGGAAGGCGGCGTGTTCAATCTGCCGGCCGTGCTGATCACCTGGGTGGTCGCCGGTGGCCTGATGCTGGGCACCAAGGAAAGCGCCACGCTCAACGCCATTCTGGTGGTGTTGAAGATCATCGCGCTGGGTGTGTTCGTGGCCGTGGCCCTGCCCGCGTTCGACCCGGCCAATCTGCAGCCATTCATGCCGCACGGCTTCGCCAAGACGTTGGGCCCGGATGGCGTCGAACGTGGCGTGATGGCCGCGGCCGCGATCATCTTCTTCGCGTTCTACGGCTTTGATGCCATCTCCACCGCGGCGGAAGAAGCCAAGAACCCGGGCCGCGACCTGTCGATCGGCATCATCGGTTCGATGGTCGGCTGCACCATCATCTACATGCTGGTGGCGCTGGCCGCCATTGGCGCGATGAGCTACGCGGTGTTCGGCCACAGCGCCGAGCCGCTGGCGCTGATCATGCGCGAACTCGGCCAGCCCAAGGCAGCCGCGGTGATCGGCATCGTCGCCATCGTGGCCCTGCCGACCGTGCTGCTGGCCTTCCTGTTCGGCCAGAGCCGCGTGTTCTTCGTGATGGGCCGCGACGGCCTGCTGCCGCGTGGTCTTTCCGCAGTGAACAAGCGCACCGGCACGCCGGTGGCGACCACGCTGTTCAGCGCGCTGGTGGTATCTGCGCTGGCCGGTGTGGCGCGACTGGATGAAATCGCCGCGCTGGCCAATGCCGGCACCCTGGCTGCGTTCACCGCCGTGGGTATCTGTCTGGTGGTGATGCGCAAGCGCGAGCCGGGTGCCAAGCGCACCTTCCGCACGCCGCTGGCCTGGTTCGTGGGCCCGGCCGCCGCGCTGGGCTGCATCTACCTGTTCATCAGCCTGCCCAGCAGCACCCAGCTGTACTTCCTGATCTGGAACGTGATCGGGTTGTTGGTGTACTTCCTGTACAGCCGGAACAACGCGTTGATCGGCAAGGCGTGATCGGGTCTTGGTAGCGCCGGCCGTTGGCCGGCCCTCATGATCCTTGGAAACAACCCGTGGGCCGGCCAACGGCCGGCGCTACCGGATGGTTACCGGTTCGCGTAATCCTGCGCCTGCTGCACCACCCGCAGCAGGTTGCCACCCCAGATGCCGGCAATCTGCTGTTCGCTGTAGCCCTTGCGCAGCAGCCACGCGGTGATTTTCGGCAGCTGACTCACATCCTGCAGGTCGGCAAGCCCGCCACCACCATCCCAGTCCAGGCCAATGCCGACGTGCTCGGGGCCGACCACGGCGAGGATGTGCTCCAGGTGCGCGAAGAAATCATCCAGGGTCGCCTGACGTAACGGCTGGGTCTGATCCAGCTTTGCCAGTTCCTCCTTCAACTGCACACCCTGCACGATGCTGAGTTCGTCATAGCCGGCCCCGATCTGCTTCATCAGCGCGTCCTCCGCCTGCTTGCGCGCATCGGTCTTGCCGGTATCGATCAGATAGCCACCGTACGCGTTGACCTGGATCACGCCACCGGCCTTGGCCAGTTGCTTCAGACGGGCGTCGTCCAGGTTGCGCGGGTGGTTGTAGATCGCCTTGGCCGAACTGTGCGACAGCACGAACGGCACCGGCAGGCGTTGGATCAGATCGTCGAACACCGCATCGGAGGCGTGCGACTGGTCTATGACGATGCCCAGCTTCACCGCCTCGTCCACCAGTGCCTTTCCGGCGGGGCTGAGGCCTTTCCAGTCCGCGCCCTTCGGGTCGGTGGCCGAATCGGCGAACTCGTTGTTGGCGAAGTGCACGGTGCTGAGCAGGCGCAGGCCGGCCTGGTGATAGAAGCTCAGCAGCGACGGATCGGCAACCAGCGGGCTGGCGTTCTCCATGCTGATGTAGACCACGCGCTTGCCGGCAGCTTTGATCTTCGCTGCGTCGGTGGCGGTCAGGGCCAGTGCGAACTGGTCCGGATGCGCGGCCAGCATTTCGCGGATTTCCAGCAGGCGCTGCAGCCCGGCGTCGCGGTCGCGCAGATGTGCGGCGGGAGTGCGGTCGCCCTGTTCGGTGTAGATGGCGAAGAAGCCGCCGTCCAGCGCACCCTCCTGCATGCGCGGCAGGTCTACCTGGGAGAGCGCGTTGTGGTCATGGCGCTGGCGCAGGTCGAAGCCTTCGCGATGGAAGTTCGCGGGGGTGTCCAGGTGACTGTCGAGCGTCAGCAGCCGCTGCTGCAATGCCTTGGCCTTGGCCAGCTCCGCTGCGGAGAATTCGATGGCCTGGGCAGAGAGCGGCGCGAGCAGCGCCAGCGATACCAGCAACGACAGACCACGTAAGCGCATGACGTCTCACCAGCAAGGGTTGAACGTCAACGATAACAGCGCGATGACACGCCATGCGTGTCATCGCGGTCCCAGACGGGGTCGAAGCGGCAGGTGCCGACCGTTGGTCGGCACCCTCACGTCAGTCAACGACGCGGCAGAACACGGCCTTCAGATACCGCGATTCCTGCACGTGCGCCATGAACGGATGATCCGGACCGGCACCGGATACCTTCAGGATCTGGATGGTGCGCCCCGAATAGAACGCGGCACGACGCAGCATGTCCAGGAACTGGTCCTCAGCGACCAGACCGGTGCACGAGAACGTGGCGAACAGACCACCGGGCTTGACCACGCCCAGCGCCAGCTTGTTCATGTCCAGATACTTCTTCAGTGCGGTAATCACCTGGTCGCGGTCGCGGGTCATCTTGGCCGGGTCCAGAATCACCACGTCGTACTGCTCGCCGCGGTTGGCGGCATCACGCAGCCACGGGAAGATGTCGGACTGCACGAAGCGCGGGCGCACGTTGTTGAGGCGGCCGTTGGCCTTGGCGATGCTGATCACATCTTCATCGATGTCGATGCCGAGCACGTCCGAAGCACCGCGCGCGGCCGCATACACCGCAAAACCACCGGTGTTGCAGCACAGGTCCAGCACCGACTTGCCTTCGACCAGGCTGCTCAGCCACTGGCGGTTCTCGCGCTGGTCGGCGAAGAAACCGGTCTTGTGTGCACCGGCCGGGTCGGCGCGGAACTTCACACCGTACTCGGTGATGACCGCCGCTTCGGTGGTGGTGTTGCCGTGGAAGTCGAAGCTTTCCTGCTTCTGCACGTGTTCGTCGGCGAAGCTGTGGAAGCGGCAGCCGGGGAACTGCTCGCGCAGCGCTTCATAGATCCACTCGCGGTGGCGGAACATGCCGGCGGCGAAGAACTCCACCACCACCAGGTCGCCGTAGCGGTCGACCACCAGGCCGGACAGGCCGTCGCCCTCGCTGTGCACCACGCGCCAGGCGTCGGAGACCTCGTCCAGCTTCAGAACCTCACGGCGCAGCGACACCGCCTGCGCGATCTTGCGCGAGAACCAACCGGCATCGACGGGGACGCGCTGGTCGGTTTCCAGGATGCGCACCGCAATGCGGGAATGGCCGTTGTAGAAGCCGCGGCCGATCCACTCACCATCCACGCCGACCACGTCGACGATGGAGCCGGGCTTGGGACGGGCGGCAGGCTTTTCGACCAGTTTCTGGAAGATCCACGGGTGGCTGGAGCGCCAGGCGTTCTTGAGGCGGACTACGGGTGCAGGGGTATTCATGGGCCTATTGTATCCGGGCGATTTGACGCGGGGCCGGCCAGCCCGCAGAATCGGCACCAGAAGGGGAGTAGCTCCCAGCGTTGTCGCCGTCAATTCGAGCCCGCAGGCTCCGGTGCAACGGCAGTCCCACCTTCGGGGCTGTGAGCGAGACCTTCGCCGTACGGCGAAGCTCTGTCCCTGGACCCCCTCTGGTGCTCCGTTGCAGGTCCTCGCCGTCCGGCTTGAGGCTTTTCATTCATTCAACGGACAAACCCATGCAGACGATCGGTAATTTGTGGTTGTGGGGCGGCTTCGGCGCGGTGGTGATCATCGCGCTGCTGGTCGACCTCGTTTTGATGCGCCACGGCGGCCCGCACAAGGTCACCTTCAAGGAGGCCCTGTGGTGGTCGATTGGCTGGGTGGCACTGGCGCTGGCCTTCAATGGCGGCCTCTGGTACTACCTGAACGAGACCGCTGGCCAGGTCGTGGCCAACAAGGTGGGCCTGGAGTTCCTGACCGGTTACCTGGTCGAGAAGGCCCTGGCGGTGGACAACATCTTCGTGTTCCTGATGATCATGGGCTACTTCGCGGTGCCCGAGGAACAGAGGCAGAAGGTGCTGATCATCGGCATTCTGGGTGCCATCGTGCTGCGTACGATCATGATCTTCGCCGGCAGTGTGCTGCTGACCAAGTTCCACTGGCTGCTCTACGTGTTCGGTGCCTTCCTGCTCTTCACCGGCTGGAAGATGTGGTTCAGTGCCGGCCAGGAGCCGGACCTGGAGACCAATCCGGCCCTGCGCTGGATGCGCAAGCACCTGCGCCTGCTGCCGGAGTACGCCGGCAATGCCATGAGCGTCATGCGTGACGGCAAGCGCTGGTACACCCCGCTGTTCGTGGTGCTGATCCTGATCGCGGTCACCGACGTGATCTTTGCGGTGGACAGCATTCCGGCCATCTTCGCCATCACCACCGACCCGTTCATCGTGCTGACCTCGAACGTGTTCGCGGTACTGGGCCTGCGCGCGATGTTCTTCCTGCTGGCCGGCATGGCTGATCGCTTCCACCTGCTGCCGTATGGTCTGGCCCTGGTGTTGGGCTTCATCGGCGTGAAGATGATGCTGATCGACATCTTCAAGATTCCGACCCCGATCTCGCTGGGCGTGGTCGCCGTGATCATCGGTGCCACCGTGGTGCTGAGCCTGAAGAACCCGCCGAAGCCGGACGCTTCCTGATCTCCGGTGCCGCCGGCGGATTGTCCCGCCGGCGGACCCACAGTCTCCCGTCGCGTTGCCCTTGTGTTCAGCCTGGGGCGACGCAACCCATGAAGGTATGAACGCCAACCTGCCCCAGCCGTCCGGCGAGACGCCGGTTTCCCCCCGCACCGACCGTGGTCGGGTGATGCGGGCGTTCAACTTAAGCCTGGCCTTCGTGCTGGTGCTGGTGGCGGTGTTCACTGCCCAGGATTACTTCGACTGGCGACCCTGGGCCGTGGCCCCGCTGGAGAAGTCCGGGCTGCTGGGCATTCTCGGCGCGCCGCTGCTGCATGGGTCGCTGCAGCATCTGGCCGCCAATTCCTTTGCCCTGCTGATCCTGGGCACGCTGGCCGGCAGCGTATATCCCAAGGCCACGCTGCGGGCCTTCCCGCTGTTATGGATCGGCTCCGGACTCGGGGCGTGGCTGCTGGGTGACATCGGCAGCCGCCATCTGGGTGCAAGCGGCATCACCCACGGCCTGATGTTCCTGGTGTTCGTGCTGGGCTTGCTGCGGCGTGACCGCCCGGCGATTGCGACCGGGCTGATCGCCTTCCTGTTCTACGGCAGCATGCTGATCACCATCCTGCCGCATGAGCCGGGCGTGTCCTGGCAGTCGCACATGGGCGGTGCGTTCGCCGGCATCATCAGCGCGCTCTTGTTCCGTCTTTCTGATCCGATGGCTCCGCGCAAGCGCTACAGCTGGGAGGATGAGGAAGACGAGGTGGACGACTACGAGATGCGCCGTGACAGCGATCTGGAACCGCCCTCGCCTACCCGCGTGCCGGTGTTGTGGCAGCCGCGCGAGGGGCAGGACTTTGTGGTCTTGCCGTTCCGGCGGCCGGACGAACGATGACACATGGCGCGGACACGCATGGCGTGTCCCTACGCGATCCATCTGTAGTGACACGCCATGCGTGTCAGGGGCCCCGGTAGCGCCGGCCGTTGGCCGGCCCACGGATCACTTCGCGGCGGATGCCGCCACGTCACCATCAACCGCGCGTCGACCCAACGCCGGATCATCGGTAAAGAACGCATCGATCCCGGTCGCCAGATAGGCCCGCATTTCCGCAACCGACCCCTCTGGATTGCGTGCGTGGGTCGCACCCTTGCGGAATTCGGCCGCCATGAACGAGTTCTCCGGCCGGAACGTATACGGCACCACCATCAGCCCGACGGCCTGCGCATCACGCACCAGCGTGGTGGGCGCGCCGAGGTGCCCGGCAGCATCCAGCGGAATCACCATGCGCAGGCTCGGGCCGATGCCGTCGGCATAGCTGGCGACCTGCTCCAAACCGGCCGGGGTGATCATGTCGGCGTAGCGCTGCGTGCCCTTGGCCGCGAGCACATCACCCGGCTGCTCGGTGGCGGCACCAATCAGCTGCAACAGGCGGATGTTGCTGCTGCGACCCAGCTTCGTGCGCAGCTGGCGCAGGTTGCCCACTTCAAAGGACTGGATCGTGATCGGCGCGACCTTGGTGTACGCGTTGGCCTGCAGCGCGGCTACCAGCTTGTCCTCCATCGGCAACCCGATGCTGCGGAAGTAGGTGCCGTGCTTGATTTCCGGCACCAGGCCGATGCCCTTTCCGGCGCGCCCTGCCTGCTGCACCAGGAAGTCGATGATTTCGTCGAGCGTGGCAATGCGGAACTGGCCATCGAACGCGGTGCTGCGTACCTGCGGCAGGCGCTCGCGCACGTACAGCGTTTTCAGTTCGTCCAGGGTGAAGTCTTCAGTGAACCAACCCTCCACCCGCTCGCCGTCGATGGTCTTGACGGTCTTGCGGCTGGCGAACTCCGGGCGGCTGGCCACGTCGGTGGTGCCGCTGATCTCGTTCTCGTGGCGCGACACCAGCACGCCGTCTTTGGTCATGACCAGATCGGGTTCGATGTAGTCAGCGCCGTCGGCGATGGCCTGCGCGTAGGCGGCCAGGGTGTGCTCGGGCAGCAGCGCGCTGGCGCCGCGGTGGCCATAGACCGCCGCCTTGAGGCGCGGCACGGGGGTGGAGGATTCGGCGCTCATGGCCACAGATGGTGCCACGGCCAGCGACAACAGCAACGCACAACCCCACAACGACTTCGACACAGCTAACCCCTGTTGGTACAGCCCCGCCAGTGCGGCAAAGGCAGGAAAAGACGTGGCGCATTCTGCGCGTGCGGTGTTACAGCGGAAAGAAATGTGATGGCTGCACACTTTTTCTGTGGCAAGCACCTGACCGAGGGTTAGCTGGGCCGCAGGCCAGAAGGGGCCGGTGCAGCATCAATCTCTATGTCGACCTCCCAAAGCACAAGAGAAAAATAGAGATAAGTTATTGATTTACATGAATTAACATATAAAAGCTCTTTGCTCAACTTCAATTTCTCTTTGCTATCCTCTCTGTCAGTCGCCAGCAAGGGGCCGTGTCTGAACCGGTGTTCACAATCACCTCCTGCCGTCGCAGACGGGTAAGCAACCCGCTGATCTTGTTGTACTTCTGTTTGTCGTCCAGCGCGTCGCTCAGCTTGTCGACAAGCAGCTTGGTAATTTCCGCGCGGTTTGCCTGGCCGAACTTCTCGAGGTAGTCGGTCAAGAGCTTGGCATAGAAGGCATCGTCCTGCGCCCGCGTCCTGATGTAGTCCGCCTTGTTGGCTGTTGCCTCAGCAACCGCAGCCGATACATGGAAGTTTGGCTTACGGCCTTCAATCAACCTCGCGCGGCGCAGCCGCGCGGCAGCTTCATCAGGAATCGGCAGCTTCTTCTGGACGCGGTCTAGTGCCAGAACATCTGTAAGCGGCAGGTCGGTGTTCTGAATAAGTAGGCGGCTGTAAGCAGGATCCACAACCCCGCCATAGATGGTCAGCTTGACAGCGTTTGGCTCACTCAGATCGTAGTCAGGCAACGGGAAGTATCGCCGTGCCTGGCCGGCATAGATGGAGTGGATGCCATAGCCCATGGTGTCGATCATATTGAGTTCGACCATCGCCTGCGCCAATGCGGGATTACGGTAGCGACGAGGCGTCTTGTCGCCCTCAATGTACTCGTCAGGTTGGCCTTCGAAAAACCCACCCTCATTCTCAAATACCAGCCTATCCGGACGCTCGGTAACGATGACGCGTCCGTCCCGAGTGTAGTCCTGGTGCGAGATACAGTTGTGCAATGCTTCTAGGACGATCTTCTGATCGTACTTAGATACTTCGACGGGCAGGAGCTCGTCCTGTGGCAACAGCCTCAGCTGAATGTTGCGGATACGTTGATACAAGTGGCTTGTGGTCAGCAGGAACGGGGGGCCGAAGTGCTCATACGCGCGCTCATGGCCCTCCAACTTCCAGGTCAGCTGGGCTGGGAATGGTGAAAGATGCCGCGCAGATTCCGGCTTCCCTAGAAGAAGCAGCGCAGTCCGCGTCACCTTCCCATCGTAAGTAACCCGAGCGCGATCCAGGAAGGTTGCCAATGGCCACGCCTCAACCTCACCCTCTGCAAAACGATTGGCGTACTTCTGCGCAAAAGACTCACGCGCACGCCGAATTGCGACATCGTCCAGATCATCTAGCGTAGCGTCAGGAACACACTGCGCAGTCCAATCCTCCGCAATCGTCTGACGACGGATGTGATCCAGTTTGTCCAATCCCAACGACGTGAGACTCTCACCCGCTCGCGCGTAATAGTGCCCCTTCCAGGCAATCGGGATGCCCAACGGCGCTGAGGGAATCTCGAACATCAACACTCGCCCATCAGCACGAGCCAACTCATGAATCTCTCTGAAGGTAATTCGGGGCTCCGCGTTCTCAGCAATTTGCATCTTGAGCGCATGAAGCCGTTCAGCCTGCATGCGGTAATCCGTTCCAGAAATTCCACGTGTCTTATTGTTGACGCCAAACACCAGCCACGCACTCTCTGCGCCGCGCAGGTTCGCTTCATTCGCCAGTGCAGAGAAGTACCGACCGATGTCATCGGTACTGTAGTCGTTACTAGCCTGCTTGAACTCCACGACCTCGTTTTCCCAAGTCGCGATCAGGTCGTTCAACTGCTGGTTCAGATCTGACGCATTCATGCTTTCGCTCTAGTTGTCGGTTCTACTTAGACCAAGCATTCGAAAGGGACTCTGCCTGCTTCAGCACCAGTTCGATCGCGGCGTCTTCTCCAACCGGTGGGTACTTCCACTTCTTCAATGTACGCCGAACCAGTATCCGCAACTTTGCGCGCACACTCTCACGCACCTGCCAGTCTACCGTAGTGCTGCTGCGGAGCTTCTCGGTAATCTCAACGGCGATCTTCTTGAGCGTGTCATCACCCAGTTCGCGTGCGGCGCTCTCGTTATTCGCAAGGGCATCGTAGAAGGCGATCTCGTCCGTACTAAGACCAAGTGACGCTTCACGCTCAAGCGCAGCTTGGAAGTCTTTGGCCATCTGGATCAGCTCTTCGATGACCTGCGCCGTCTCCACCGCACGGTTGTGGTACTTGCGCAGTGTCTCCATCAGGCGGTCGCCGTACTTCTTCTCCTGCACCACGTTGTTGCGTGCCCGCGCCTTGATCTCATCGCGCAGCAGCTTTTCGAGCAGTTCCACCGCCAGGTTGCGGCTCTTCATCTGCCGCACGTCTTCGAGGAACTCTTCCGACAGCAGGCCGATGTTGGGCTTGTCCAAGCCCGCCAGGGCGAAGATGTCCGCCACCCCGTCCGCCACGATGGCATTGTCCAAAATCTGCTTGAGCGCGCTGTTCTTGTCTGCGTCGGAGCGCTTGCGGTCCACCGTGGTGAACTTGACGATGGCGGCCTTGACGGCGGCGAAGAAGGCAATCTCCGTGCGCAGGGTGGCGGCTTCATCGAGCGTGCTGCACAGTGAGAACGCCTTGCTCACAGCCAGCATGGCATCGAGGAAACGCTGCTTGCCGTCCTTCAACCCCAGGATATGGTTAGCCACCGGCACCAGCAGCTTCATCGCCTCAGTCTCGAAGCCACTGTAATCGAAGCCATGCATCAGCCCGCGCACGATGTCGAGCTTTTCTAGCAGGACGGCCAGGGCCTCGGCTGCGTTATGCGCCGGGTCGCCTTTGCCCTTGGATTCGGTGTAGGTCTTGAGCGCCGCTCTCAGTTCGTTGGTAATGCCGATGTAATCCACCACCAATCCGCCCGGCTTGTTGCGGAACACCCGATTGACCCGGGCGATGGCCTGCATCAGGTTGTGCCCCTTCATGGGCTTATCCACGTACATGGTGTGGCAGCAGGGCGCGTCGAAGCCGGTCAGCCACATGTCGCGCACGATCACCAGCTTCAACGGGTCGGCCGGGTCCTTGAATCGCTTCTCCAGGCGTTTTTTGACCTGCTGGCTGTACAGGTGAGGCTGCAGCAAGGGCTTGTCCGCTGCCGAGCCGGTCATCACCACCTTGATCGCTCCCTTTTCCGGGTCGGCGTCATGCCAGTACGGACGCAGGGTGACGATGGCGTTGTACAACTCGGCGCAGATGTCACGGCTCATGCAGACGATCATCGCCTTGCCTTCCAGAGTGGCTGTGCGCGTCTCGAAGTGCTGCACCAGGTCGGCAGCCACCTGTTCCAGACGCGGCTGCGCGCCGACAAGCTTGGTCAGCGCAGCCCAATCGCTCTTGGTCTTCTCGCGGGCGGTGATGTCTTCCTCGTCCTCGATGACCTCGTCTACCTGGGCATTGAGTGCGTCGATCTCGGCCTGGTTCACGTCCAGCTTGGCTAGGCGGCTTTCGTAGAAGATCGGTACTGTGGCACCATCGTCCACCGCGTCCTGAATGTCGTAGATGCTGACGTAGTCGCCGAACACCGCCCTCGTGTCTTTGTCTTCCAGGGCAATCGGCGTGCCGGTGAAGCCGATGAAGGTAGCGTTGGCCAGCGCGTCGCGCATGTGCTTGGCGTAGCCGAACACGTACTTGCCGGTCTTGGTATCCAGTCGCCCCTTCATGCCGTACTGGCTGCGGTGCGCCTCGTCGGAGATCACCACGATATTGCTGCGATTCGACAACAGCGGGTGCTGTTCCTCGTCGTCCAGCAATGCGAACTTCTGAACCGTGGTGAAGATGATGCCGCCCGCCTCGTATGAAGCCAGCATTTCGCGTAGTTCCTCGCGACTGCCGGCTTGCACAGGCGTCTGCCGCAGCAGGTCTTCGGCGGCGCAGAAGGTGCCGAACAATTGCCCATCCAGATCGTTGCGGTCGGTCACCACCACCAGCGTAGGGTTCTTCATCTCCGGTTGCTGCAACAGCTTGCCCGCGTAGCAGGCCATGGTGATGCTCTTGCCCGAGCCCTGCGTATGCCACACCACACCGGCCTTACGGCTACCGGGCAGCACTTCCTTGCCGTAGGTGCCACGCGGCTCCTGCACTTCCAGCAAACCCTTGTTCGGGTTGCTGGCGGCGATCACCGTGGCTTTCACCGCTTCGCGCACAGCATGGAACTGGTGGTAGCCCGCGATCTTCTTGATGATCTGGTCGGCATCCTGCTCGAACAGCACGAAGTGGCGCACATAGTCGAGAAACAGCGCAGGCTCGAAAAAGCCGCGCGCGAGCGTTTCCAGCTCGAACTCCAGCAGCGGCCGGTCGTCTTCATTGGCGATCGCCCGCCAAGGTTGCATGCGCTCCTGGTTGGCCGTGAGCGATCCTAGCCGCGCAGTGAAACCGTCGCTGACCACCACCGCCACGTTGGTGTTGAACAGATCGCTAATTTCTTCCTTGTAGGTCTGAATCTGGTTGAAGGCATCCCAGATGTCGGTCTGCTCGTTGGCGGGGTTCTTAAGCTCGATCACCGCCAGCGGCAGACCGTTGACGAAGGCCACCAGGTCGGGGCGGCGCGGCTGCTTTGTACCGGTCACGGTGAATTGGCTAACCAGAAGGAAATCGTTGTTGCTTGGATTGGCGAAGTCGATCAGGTTGACCAAATCGCTGCGCTTTTCATCGCCCACGGCAAACTCGACCGGGATGCCAGACAGTAGCAGCCGATGAACGTGGCGGTTGCGGGCGATCAGCAGGAGTTCGCTGACCGTCAGAAGTTCATGCGTGGCTTGTTCCAGTGCGGCGGTAGGGATGTGCGGATTGATGCGCGTCACCGTGGCCAACAGGCGCTCGTGCAGTGCGGACCGACGATAGTCCGTACGGGCAGGGTTTTCCCCATCTGGTGCTATGTTTGAACCCTGAACGTGCTGCCAGCCAAGCTCCTGAAACCAAGAGATGCAGTAATTTTCGAGCTCTTGCTCTGTAATCACAGCCCGTCCTCCATTAGCGCCATCAAGAGAGCCTCAATGGACTCATCGTGCGTGCCTGCGGGGTACCAAATCGGATAGATATTGCATTCCATCAGTGCATCACGGCGTGCAATTTTTTCAGCGTTGCTGTTTGGTACAGGTAGGAACGCATAGTGGCGTGCGATGTTGTCATGCCCTTTGGCTTGCACAAGTGCCTTCATTGCTGAAAGGGTTCGATCAACCGTGAGGCTGCAACCAATAAAGAGCAGCGTCTTGGTACAGATAGCCTCTACCGCTCTTTGCAGCTCATTTCCTTCACTGTAGTGCCTGTCATACTCCGAAGCCGTAAGAATTCGGCTTCGAGAGCTCGTGGATGTTCCATGCAGTTTGAGCAGAATCCTCTTCCCCTCTGCCAACTTCCTTGGCAATTCTTGGGAGAACTCACCAGACAGCTCTTCGGAAAATGGCTTTCCTTCTGCTTCGTAACAACGCTTGGCCACATCATCGAAATTCGTTGTAATCACGCAGGAGTCGAAGACATGAGGCAATATCTGCACACAACCCGAAATTTCACGTGAACGCCCAAAGGCGTTTTCCACTCCTTCGTTGAAAGCGGGACCAAGTGCATCTGCTAGTCGCTGGGCTGCCTCCTCATATTGGCCAACATCCAGCATTTTATCGAACTCACCCAAATCAATCGCCGTCTCGCGGATCTGTTGCTTGAGAAAAGTAGTCCAACCAGGATAACCACTTAAAACTGACAAACCGGCACCTACAAAAGGCACAACCGCCCCTCTGGCATAAACCTCTTTGAGCTTTCCAAACCGGTCTTGCAAGTCAAATACATCCAATATCGTTTTTGCTGATTCGATTAGTTCTTCTTTGCGCTCCTGTACCCAGTCCAGGAAAAGATCATTGTATGCATCTGGGTCAAGCAATCCCTCCAGGATTTCATCCGGTGCCCAGTGCTTGTTTCGGATATGTATCCTTCCTTTATCAACATAGAGATTCTGCTCTTGCGCTAAGGCATCTGCGAACATGGGTCTGAGATGCTTCATGCCGGCACCTCGACCTCACCAGAAAGAAGCTTCGGCAGCAAAGTGTCCCGAGTCGCGCCCAAGGTTGCAATCTCATTTTGGCGGTTGCGCACTTCCTGAAAGACAGGGATGACTGATTTTGTAAAGCAACTAATTAGATCAGAATTGGCTATGATGATCGGCATCTCACGAATGGTCTTTGAATTGACTGCATCCGCAATAGACGACGTACTACCTAGCTTCGAATAGTCGAAGCTCTTCAGGTACAGATACAGGTATTCCGAAGAAATGGCAGAATCATCGGGTAACTTGAAATGAGCAATGGCTTCATTGGTCACCATCGGGCCATCCGTGATGGCTACCCGACCGATGGTCAACTTGAAGCTAAGCAGAACGGTTCTGTCTGGCACGACACGTACATTGAAGCGCGAGACGGCCCCTGAAGTCAGGAACTCTGAAGACCGTTGCTGAAAAACCCCACTAGTTCCCATGTCTTTAATGGAGACCCAGCGCCAATCTCCCTCGCCTTCAGAGAACCATTGGGGCTCTTTTCTTGGCGGAGTCTTGCCAATACCAACTTCCGCCATCAAGTCGGCAGCTTGAAATGCCCACCCCTTCGGAATCTCCCCCAACTCCGACTCTTCCATTGCATCAGGAAACAGCGTGGCGGTGGCGGCGAGTTGGTCGTGGTGTCCGCGGGGCATCTGGGCGAGCTCGGCATCGGTCTTGCCACTGATGGCGCGCATGGCGGCGCGCAGCGGGTCCTGGCCTTGTTCTATGGCAGCAATCTTGGCCTTGACCGGGTCGAAATCAACAAACCAGGACTTGAAGATGGCTTGCGCCATGGCTTCGAGGGTTTGGGTGATGCGGCGGTTGAGGTCGATCTTTTGGTCGTACAACTCAATAACATCGCCGATGGAAACTTGAACCGTCCATGGAGGAAGCACAAAAGGGAGTTCAGACAGAATCGTCGTATTCAAGTTTGGCATGGTTGCACCATGCGCGTGTCGAACGATCCACTCCCGAACTGCCGGGTGGCCAAGGTAGTGCGCAGCATACCTGGGGTAGACAACCCCCTCCCCAAAACGGATGCGCAAGCATCCTGTACCGCATAACCAGCCCTCTTCGGATTTCCGCACCAATGCACGGCGTTCTACATCGCCACGGCGACTGTAAACAATGTCGCCTTCTCGGATTCTGTATTTCGACAGACGTTGAGCATCAGCTTCAGTAATTCGCGCAATACCAGTATTTAGAATGCTATTGTCGCCAATGTTCTGCGGCATCACCGAGGGAATACCTTCTGCAACATAGTCAGATGCGTGCAATTGACTGCCAAATGGGCCAGTTTGAACGTTTCCGCCGCCGCGCTGACATACCTCACCTAAAGAAAGGGTTTCCCAGTCTTGGTACAGCGAAAAGACGGAGTCAAACACCATAGCCCAACCCCGCCAAATTCTTCTTAATCTCGCTCTCCAGCTTCGCACTCTCCGCAAACTGCTCCGCCAGTTGCGCCGTCAGCCGCTGCATCTTCTCGGCAAAGGGTTTGCCATCTTCCTCTTGCTCCGCCGCGCCCACATACCGCCCCGGCGTCAGCACATGCTCATGCTTGCGCACATCGTCCAGCTTGGCGGAATAGCAGAAGCCAGCCACATCCTCGTACCCCTCGTCCTGCTGCCAAGCATGGAAGGTGTCGGCGATTTTCTGGATGTCGTCTGGGGTGAAATCGCGCAGTACGCGGTCTTTCATGTAGCCCATCTGGCGGGCGTCGATGAACAGGAATTCGCCGCGCCGGTCGCGCTTTTTCTTGTCCAGCGCTAGGCCATTGAGCTTGTCGCGGGTGAGGAACCAGATGCAGGCCGGAATCTGAGTGTTGGTGAACAGCTGGCCGGGCAGCGCGACCATACATTCCACGTAGTCGTCCTCGACAAGCCGCTTGCGGATTTCGCCCTCGTTGTTGGTGTTGCTGCTCATGGATCCGTTGGCCAGCAGCAGCGCCATGCTGCCGGTGGGCGCCAGGTGCCAGAGCATGTGCTGCAACCAGGCGAAGTTGGCGTTGCCTTGCGGCGGCGTGCCGACGATCCAGCGCGGATCGTTTGCCAGCCTTTCGTTCCACCATTCCTTCATGTTGAAGGGCGGGTTGGCCATGACGAAGTCAGCGCGCAGATCCGGGTGCAGGTCGTTCAACAAGGTATCGGCCGGGGCGCTGCCGAAGTTGAAGTCGATGCCGCGAATGGCCATGTTCATCGCAGCTAGCCGCCAAGTGGTGGGGTTGCTCTCTTGCCCATAGACGCTGATCTGCCCGCTCTTCCCATTGGCTGCCTTGCCGCCGTGCTGTTCGATGAACTCCTCGCTCTGCACGAAGAAGCCACCGGAGCCCATGGCCGGGTCGTAGACGCGGCCCTTGAAGGGCTGGAGCATTTCCACGATCAGGGTAACGATGCTCTTGGGCGTGTAGTACTGGCCGCCCTTCTTGCCTTCGGCCAGGGCGAACTGGCCGAGGAAGTATTCGTAGACGTGGCCGAGGATGTCCTTGGATTTCAGGTCCAGCGGCTGGCCCTTGTATTCCTTGGCACTGAAGTCGGTATCCGAGAAGTGGCTGATCAGCCCGGCCAGCTTGCTGGAGTCGAGCTGCACGCGGGCGAAGTCCTTGTTGAGCACGTTCTTCAGGCGGGCGTTCTCACGCTCGACAGCTTCCATGGCGTTGTCTACAAGCCAGCCAACTGACCGCATTTCCTCCGGCTCGGATTTGCCGGGCTTGTTCCAAGGAAGTGGTGATTTTGGCGCCAGCTGCGCGCAATCTCGCAGAGTTTGCCAGCGAGCCTCCACCGGAACCCAGAAGACATTCTTTTCGGTGTAGTAGTCCCGTACCTCCAGTTCTTCGGCAATGCTCTGCTCGTACTCGCTCGATTCTGGAGAACCGTAGTCGGCGGGATCCATGAAGTAGTCATTGCCCGGAGTCTTGAACTGTTCGCGGAGCTCCCGTTGACGTTCTTCAAACGCATCAGATACATACTTGAGGAATATCAGTCCAAGGACGACGTGCTTGTAAACGGCCGCATCAAGGTTGGATCGCAGCTTGTCAGCTGCGCTCCAAAGCTTTTTCTCAAGGTCGTTGAAGAATTGCTGTTCGATCTGATTCATATGTGTTTCTCGAGCCTGTGGGGCTGCTGCGTCAATGGACAACGTCGTGGGACTTGTAGCTTCGTCCTTTCCTGACTCGATTTTTCGTGGCTTAGCCGACTTTCGAAGCGCTACTAGATGAACGGAGCCTCCGCGGCCTCGCCCCACCTGAATTTTGCCGTTATCAACTAGCTGCTGCTTCCTGCGTAGGTACACGCCCTCACTCCAGCCGAGAGTGTCTCGGAGGCGATGGTTACCGGCGCTTCCTCCTAGATCCTTCAGTGTGGATAAGAATCTCTTGAGTTGTGCTTCAGTGGAGTTCATGAGCTTTTGAGATTCTTTCAAGCGGGCCAATAGAGCCGCTTTAGGGGCACCAGTCGCTTGGTTTCAGCGTCGGTGGCATCGTAGTGTTCGATCAACGCCCGAACTACGTGATCCAGTGTCCAGAGGGCCAGCGGAATCGGCGCACGCTCAGCTTCGTAGATCGCGTCCTTGGTGAATCCATTGGTGCTCACATAGAGTCCACGATCATCCTTGTGTCGGCCGCCCAGAAATCCCCTGATCTCCGGACTACCCATTTGTCCTTTGCGGTGCTTGACCTCTACTACAATGCGGGGATGCTCGAATCCGAAGCCGTCTGGGGAGGCGACGATATCCTTCCCCCGATCCGGTCCGGCAGGGGACACCTGCGTCTTGTAGCCCATCGCTCTCAGGATTCCGGCCACCAACTGTTGCATGTCGCTCCAGTCGAGCTCATTGACTCTGTCCTTAATGAGCTCGATTCCCTGAGATTCCACATCCTCTAGCGGATCGGCGCTCGCGCTTGCTTGCTCAAGCTGTGCGGTCGCAGGCGAGGTTCCTCGCATGACGGCGAGTACTTCTTCTGCGGCAGAGTTGGGAACTTGAAACACGGTCAAGGTCGATCCAAGGCTGTTTTTGCTTGGGGCACCAAGACTGTCCCGTTGGAGCTCTCCCGGCTGCCACATCACATGACGCGCCAATGACATGCCTTCGGCATCCCACTCCGGGTGGTGCTCGACCAAGCCATCTATCTTGCCAATCAGGTACACACGGTTCTGGGGAGAGTACGAAACCACCCAGTCACCAACCTGAATTTCATTGACGAAGCGCCAGACCTGTGATGCCCCCGATAACGCCGTTCCGCGCTTCGCTTGCGGCTCAGCGCTGAGGAATCGACTGACAAGATCTTGACGAGGTACGCCAGGCTTGGCTGCTGCGGCAAGTTGATGCCACCCAATGGCCACGACGCTGCGCTCGCGAAAGGCGTCAAACAGGTTTCCACCATCGCCACGTACCATCCACATCCGTGTCATCGCTGAGCCCTCGCATCTGGTGTTGGTTACTGATCTCCATCGCTGGGACGGGGATCGCACGGGCAGAATTATCGCCTTATTGGCGTGCTATTTCCCAATACAGAAGCTCGAGAAAATCCGCCCCAGCAGATCATCCGCACTCATCCGCCCGGTGATCTCGCCCAGCGCCTCATGCGCGAGCCGCAGCTCCTCGGCGGCCAGCTCCAGATGCTCATGCACCAGCTCCGACTCGGCGCGCTCGGCGTGGCCGATCGCCAGGGTGATCGCTTCCACATGTCGGGCGCGGGCGGAAAACTCGCCTTCCACGCTGTCCCCTGCCCCACCGCTGGCCAGCTCGCGCAGGCGGGTGTGCAGCTGCTCGAGGCCGGCGCCGGTAGCGGCGGACACATGCACCACGCTGGGGTCTGCCGTGGGTGGAATTTCCGCGAGCAGGTCGCTCTTGTTGTGGATCCACAGCTGCTGCGGCACATCGAGGATGGCGTCGCCAATCGCCTCGCGGCCGCCCTGCGGGTCGCGTGCGTCAACCACCACGATGGCGAGGTCGGTGCGCTGCATCTCGGCGCGGGCGCGACGCATGCCTTCACGCTCGATGGCGTCGCCGCCTTCGCGCAGGCCGGCGGTATCGACCAGGGTCAGTTCCAGGCCATCAATGCGGATGGTCTCACGCAGGGTGTCACGGGTGGTGCCGGCGATGTCAGTGACGATGGCGCGCTCGCTGCCGGCCAGTGCGTTCAGCAGTGAACTCTTGCCGGCATTCGGCGGCCCCACCAGCACGGCATGCAGACCGTCGCGCAGGCGACGGCCACGTTCGGCATCGGCGCGCAGCTGCACCATCGCGCGCAGCGCTTCGGCAAGACCCGACCGCACCTGCTCGCCACCCAGCGTATCCAGCGGTTCATCCGCGAAATCGATCGCCGCTTCCACATGGATGCGCAGCAGCACCAGCTGCTCTGCGGCATCTTCCACGCGACGCGAGAACACGCCATCAAGTGAGCGCCGTGCGGCACGTGCGGCGCGGCTGTCGCTGGCGGCGATCAGGTCGGCAATGGCTTCGGCCTGTGCCAGGTCAAGCTTGCCGTTGAGGAATGCGCGTTCGCTGAACTCGCCGGGCCGCGCCTGGCGTGCGCCCAGCGTGATGCAGCGGGCCACCAGCTGCTGCAGCACCACCGGGCTGCCGTGCCCCTGCAGTTCAACCACATCTTCGCCGGTGAAGCTGCGTGGGCCCGGGAAGTACAGCGCGATGCCATCGTCCAGCACCTCGCCGGCGGCATCGCGGAAGCGGGCATAGTGCGCATGGCGCGGGCGCAGTTCCGGGCAACCGAGTGACTGCGCGATCTGCGCGGCCTTGGGCCCGGAAACGCGCAGCATGCCCACGCCGCCGGCACCAGGCGCGGTGGCAATGGCAACGATGGTGTCGGTGGCAGCGGTCATGGCTTACAGCTTCTCCAGTTGCGCGCGGGCCTGCGCGGCCCCGCTGCCCTGCGGCTGCAGGGCCAGATAGGTGGTGTAGGCCTGCCTGGCCTTGGGTTTGTCGCCGGCGTGGAAGTAGGCATCGCCCAGGTTGAGGTGGGCCACCGCGCGCGAGGGGTCGATCTTTAGCGTGTTTTCCAGCCAGCGGGCGGCCTCGGCGTACCGCTGCTGGCGGTAATAGACGAAGCCGAGATTGTTGGCGGCCTGGGCGAAGTCCGGGCGCAGCTTCAGCGCCTCGGTGAATTGCGCCACCGCCTCGTCGTAGCGCTTTTCGCGGTACAGCTGCAGGCCACGGTCGTTGGCCTGCTGGGCGCGCTGGCGGTCCGGGGCAGGACCGGCGGTGGGCACCACAAGCTTCGCCTGCCCGCCTTCAAGGTTGGCCACGGTCACCGGTGCTTTGCCGGGCTTGGCGTCCTGCACGGATTCGACCTTGCTGTTCAGCGCGATCGCATCGGCGGTCAGCTGATGAGTGTCGGCGTTGAGATATTCCTGGCTGTCCGGCACCTGGAACACAAACTCCCCGCCCTGCGAACCGGGCAGACTGCCGAACGCCGGGGTCTGCCGGGAGACGGCCGAAACCGCCGGAGCCACATAGGCAGCGAGCTCGGTGCCGGTGATCAGGCCATCGCCGTTGAGGTCGCCCTTGCCGGCCAGTGCCTGCAAAAGCACCCAGGTGAATACCGAATGGCCGTTCGGACCGGCATCGGCGACCTGCTGGTCGGCACCGCCGGCGGTCAGCATCTGCCGCGCACTGCGACGCGCGTTCTCGCGCAGGAAGGCGGAGGAGGATGGGCCGCCGCGGGTCAGCCCCAGGCCGCTGTAGCACGCGTCCATCACGAACATCACATGCTTGGCCTGCATGCTTTCGGCGATGTTCTGCAGATCGGTCATCGCGATGGCGTCAGTAGCAAATGCGTTCGGGTCGGAGTCCACCGGAATGATGTAGCCCAGGTCGCGGCCCGAAGCGAGCCGGCGGGTCGCCCCGTGACCGGCAAAGAACACGAACACGCGGTCATTGCGGGCGGTGCGGTCGTCGGCGAGGCGGTCGTGGAACGCGGCCAGGATGTTGTTGCGGGTGGCTTGTTCGTTCTTCAGCACGATCACCTGCGACGACGGGAATCCGAACTGCCCGGTCAGGGTGTCGGCCACCGCCTGCGCATCATGGCTGGCGTACTCCAGCCTGGGCCATTTCGCGTAATCGTCGATGCCGACCACAATCGCCCAGGACTTCTCGTAACCGGTGGTGACGGTGTCGTCGCTGGTCGCACCCTTGCGCGCACGCGCGACGGTGAACTCGCGGCCGTTCCAGCCGGCGAACTGATAGCCGTCGGCAATCAGCCTGTCGAGGATCTGCGGCAGCGCCTTCACCGCACGGTCGTGGATATCATGGAACAGGATGATGCCGCGCTGTTCCTTCTGGACCTGATCGACCACGCGCTGCACGATCGATTCGGGCACCGGATCAGCCCAGTCCATCGAGTCGATGTTCCACATGATCGACTTCAGGCCCGCTTCGTTGAGCAGCTGCAGGCCCTCCGCGTTGCGGGCGCCGTAGGGGAAGCGGAACAACGGTGCGCGGCGTGCATCCACATCGCGCAGCAGGGTGTCGGTGGCCAGCACCTGCTCGCGCAGTGCGTCGCCGGTAGTGCGCGAAAGCTGTGCATGGGTCAGGCTGTGGTTGCCCACCGCATAGCCCTGCTCCATGAGGTTGCGGCTGATGCTGGCCATCGGGCCGAGCTTGGGCGTGCCGTCAGCCTGCACCTGGCCGAGATTGCGACCGACCTCGAAGAACACCCCTGGCACGTCGTAGCGCTGCAGGATGGCCACCACTTCGTCGGTATGCGTGCGGTGCGGACCATCGTCGAAGGTGAGCACCACGGTCTTGGCGGGCAGGTCGCGGCCGAAGATCTCGCGGTCGCTGTCCTGCATCGACATCGGGTACGGCTCGATCACCCCGTAATCGCGCAGGATCGCTTCGCGGGTGATCAACGTGCGCAGATGCGCGACGTAGTCCTCCCACTTCTCGCGCTTGAGCGTAATCGCACGGGTGCGGTCGAAGCGGCTGAAGATGCGGGTGAGTTCCTGGTTGTAGTTGCGCTCGATCTCGTCCAGCGCATCCAGGTCTTCGCCGATGCGCTGGTGCAGCTTTACTGCCGGCAGCGAGGAGTCGGTGCCGATGCGGGTGTGCAGATCGCGCAGCACTTCGCGGAAGGCGAGGCGGTCGGCGTCGTAGAGTTCAGGCGCGGATTCGATGTAGTCCAGCACCGTGCCCAGCGTGGTGAACCGCTGCGGCGTGGTGCCCTTCAGCAGCGTGTCGAACAGCCCCGCGATGGCTTCGCGTTGTTCCAGGCCTTCGTGGAACAGCTGCTGGCCGACGCGGGTGGATGTATTGCGGTCGGCAGGCGACTGCTCGGCTTCGTCGGACAGCAGCACGATGATGCGGCGATGGCCGTCCAGCTGCTTCTGCAGTGCGGTGAGCAGTGGCGCGGTGGCCGGGTCCTGGGTGATCGCGGCCTGGGCGCTGGGGTGTTGCGGGGCTGCGCTGTCCGGAGTGGCGGTGTCTGGTTTCTGGCTGCAGGCGACAGTGGCCAACGTCAGCAGCAGCGGCAGGGACAGGCGGAACAGGGGCGCGCGGGGCATGGGCAGTCCATTGGGTGAAGCGTGGCGCCGGGCGCCGGTTGCGGGAATTCTACCGCTGGATGTGCAAAAGCCCGCCGGAGGGCGGGCTTTTGCGGGAGACATCGGGGTCAGACGACCAACGGTCGCCTGCTACCGGTTACTTTTTCTTGGAGGCCGGGGCGGCGGGGGCCGGGACCGGGTCACTGCCGTGGCGCTTGGTCATCCACCACTGCTGCAGCAGGCCCAGACCACCATTGACCACCCAGTACAGGACCAGACCGGACGGCATGAAGGCCATCATGACGCCGAAGATCAACGGCATCATCTGCATCATCTTGGCCTGCATCGGATCCATGCCCGGTGCCGGGGTCAGCTTCTGGGTTGCCCACATCACCAACATGTTGATGATCGGCAGGATGAAGTAGGGGTCACGCGCGGTCAGGTCCTGGATCCAGCCCAGCCACGGAGCCTGGCGCAGTTCCACCGACTCCACCAGCACCCAGTACAGGGCGAAGAAGATCGGCATCTGGATGAGGATCGGCAAGCAGCCGCCCATCGGATTGATCTTCTCCTTCTTGTACAGCTCCATCATCGCGGTCTGGAACTTCTGGCGATCATCGCCGTAGCGTTCCTTCAGCTGCTGGATGCGCGGCTGGAAGCGACGCATCTTGGCACCGCTCTTGTACTGCACGGCCGACAGCGGATACAGCACCAGCTTCAGCAGCACCACCAGGCCGACAATGGCCCAGCCCCAGTTGTTGACGACCTTGTGGACCTGGTTCAGGACCCAGAACAGACCCTGGCCGATGACGGCCATCAGAGAGAAACGGCTGTAGTCGACCACACGGTCCAGACCTGGCACGTCTTCCTTGGCGATCTGGTTGACCAGCTTCGGGCCCACCCACAGGCGGGCCTCGGTGCTCACCTGCTGACCCGGCGCGACGGTGAAGGCCGGACCGGTGGCCTGGATCTGGTCGCGGCCGTCATGCTGGGACAGCGAGTAGTTCGCCGCCTGGTCGGCCTGCGGAATCCACGCGGTGAAGAAATGGTGCTGCAGCATGGCGATCCAGCCACCGGTGACCTGCTGGTTGACCGCGCCGTCGTCCATGTAGTCCTTGAACGCGCGACGCTGATACTTCTTGTCGTTGTCGAACCAGGTCGCGCCGTTGAAGCTGAACGAGTCCGGGTTGGTCATGCTACGCGACAGGATGGTCGGCGTGCGGTCCAGGGTGCGGAAGACGTAACCGTTCCACGGGGTGGTGCCGGCATTGATCACTTCGTCCTTCACGTTGACCGCGTACTCGTTGCGGCTGACCGTGAAGGTGCGGCGGATGGTGACGCCGTTCGGACCTTCCCAGATGAAGGGAATCTGCAGCTCGTTCTGGCCCTTGGCCAGCACGAAGTCCTTGGCATCGCCGACCAGGCGGAAGCCACTGGCTTCCGGCACCGGCATGCTCTTGTCCTGGCTGGTCCAGCCGCTGATGGCGCGGTACGGGTGGGTCGGCTCTTCGGTCAGCAGGCGAACCGGTGGGCTGCCTTCATCCTTGGTCTGCGGGAACTGCAGCAGCTCGGCATCCAGCACGTTGCCACCGTCCAGCACCAAGCGCAGCACGTCGGTGGTGACGGTGACGCGCGGCGCGCTGGCCGAAGCCTGGGTGGTTGCGGCTGCGGCCGGGGCGCTGCC
>NZ_RHPP01000049.1 GCF_003935715.1 Stenotrophomonas sp. 278
GCGGCACGAGCGGATGTGTTTGACTACATCGAGCGACGCCACAACCCTAGGATGCGCAGAAGGGTCGCCAAGCAGGATCAGAAGGTTGCAGCTCTTTTAGAACCGTCCGTGATATCGGGGTAGAACCCCTCATTTTCCTGACCATCCTGGCTTCAGCTGCGTTAGCAACAGCCGGCGCGAGTGAAACTCCGCCCTATATTGAAGACGATACCGCCCTCCGCGCATACATGGCCTATAGCGGCGTCTCGCTGGAGGAAGCCCGAAACCGCCTTAGGGTTCAGGCAGAAATCGACCCACATATCGAAAGGCTCCGCACGCAGCATGCCGAACGCCTCGCGTTCGTCTCCATCGAGGCGCACCCCGATCAGCATCTCCGCATCGGATTGAAGGGTGCCGCCGTTGAACCCGATCAGGTGATCACCATTGCCGGCACCGCGGTCCGGGTGATCTTTCAATCCGGGCAGCCGTACACGCAGCAGGAGTTCTCGGAGGTTCTGGCGAAAACCGCTCGCGTCATCTCCGGGCTTATTCCCGATGTCACGGGAATCTCAGGTCAACCGGAGCGCCGTGCGATCGAGATCCACATAGAGGGCTCTGATACCGAAGTGTACGAACCGGCAGTGAAGGAAATCGAGGCGATGTCGGGCTTGAAGGTCGAGTTCAGGACAGGCACGTCGAGATCCCGCAACCTCATGTGAAAGAACACGCACTCAAACCCCAGTCTTGTTCAATCGTGCACGGATACCACCCCGGTAGGGTCGCACGACAGTCGACCGCCGATAACGATTCAACGCCCGGTAGGGCATGAACACCGAACGCAAGCCCCTCCCCGGCGAAAGTCCATGCGTTAAAGCACCGACAATCGTTATCGGCAGGCGTCTCGCGACCGCCTCTACCACCACCCACCAATGCCCTCAGGCCCATCAACCCGGACGTCTAGCTCCCCACCCGCCCATACCCCCCAGGCGCAACCCCCACCCGCCGCGAAAACGCCGCACTGAACGTCACCGCGCTCGCATACCCCACCCGCTCCGCCACCTGCTCCAACGTCAACGCCTGCGACCGCAACAACTGCTTCGCCAACGCCATCCGCCACGCCAGCACATACTCCATCGGCGCAACCCCCACCACCTGGGTGAACCGCGCGGAGAACGAAGAGCGCGACAACGCCGCCTCCGCCGCCAACGAAGCCACCGTCCACGCCTGCTCAGGCTGCTCATGAATGGCCCGCAGCGCCCGCGCCAACCGCTCATCGGCCAGGCCGTACACCAGCCCCGCGCCATCGGAATACTGCGCCGCACTCCGCAGCGCCTCGATCAACAGCAGCTCCAACAACCGCTCCAGCACCAACTCACGTCCCGGCCGTGAGGAGCGCGACTCATCCCTCAACAGCTCCACCAGCACCGCAAGCCGTTCGACACCACGCACATGCAGCACCTGCGGCAGCAACGAAACCAGCAGCGGCGCATCGGGCGATTCAAACTGGCAGTGCCCGATCTGCATCAAAACCTCCGGAGCGCCTCCCTGCCGACCCACGCGGAACCATCCCTCGCCCAGCTGTACGGGCAGTTCGGGCACAGCATCCACGCCGGCCCCGGCACTGCAGTTGAACAGCGACCGCAGCGCAGGCACCAGAACGAAGTCACCCGCCTGCAGATGCAGCGGCGGGTGGTTGTCCACCGTCAGCCGGCACTCCCCCGCCAGCAGCGCGATATAGAACGGCTCGCCCTGCCCTTCGCGGTGCACGCACCAGTCCCCCGCGCCTTCCACCCGCTTGGAAAACCGGGCGGTGGGCTGAAGCAGGGAAACGACCTGGGCCAGCGGATCTGTCATGTCTGGACGATCTACGAAGAATGCGAGATGGATCAGCATATACCGTCCACCCGTAACTGGTGAACATGGGTTTCCCCCAACCGATGAAGAGACCACCTGATGCCCACCGTACTGATCACCGGCACCTCCTCCGGCTTCGGCCTGGAGACAGCCAGACTTTTCCTGGAGCGTGGCTGGAACGTGGTGGCCACCATGCGCACGCCACGCCAGGACCTCCTGCCCCAGTCCGATCAACTGACGGTATTGCCGCTGGATATCACAGACCCTGACAGCATTGCTCAAGCCGTCGCAGCCGCCGGCCCGCTGGACGCCGTGGTCAACAACGCCGGCGTAGGCGCGGCCGTTCCCCTGGAACTCACCAGCATGGAAACGGCCCGGGCCCTGCTGGAAACCAACACGCTCGGCACGCTGGCCGTTACCCAGGCGGTGCTGCCGCAGATGCGGGCGCGCGGCGAAGGCGTGATCGTGAACGTCACGTCTTCGGTCACGCTCAAGCCCCTGCCCCTGGTCGGATTCTACTCCGCCACCAAAGCCGCAGTGAACGCCCTCACCGAATCACTGGCAATTGAGGTAGAGCCATTCGGTGTACGCGTTCGCCTGGTGTTGCCCGGCCGCGCACCCAGCACGCAGTTCGGCTCCAATGCGCTTGCACTCCCTCGAATGGATGAGCAGAACGCCTACAGCGAATTTGCACAGAAAGTATTCGCAGGCTTCCGCGACAGCAGTGGTCCTATTACCGAAGGACAGGATGTAGCCGAAGCGGTCTGGCGCGCGGTGACCGACCCGGCTGCGCCAATGCGGATCGCAGCGGGCAAGGATGCTGAAGCACTGATGCCCAAGGCCGGGTGACCCACGCGCGGGTAGGACCCTACCTGCCCGCGCGATTAGACTGGGATCTGTCTCGCTCCTGCAGCAAGAACAAGGCACCCGATGTCCCCAAACGTCATCCAGATCGCAGCAGCCGTCATCTCCCGTGATGACGGCAAAGTGCTGGTGGTCAGAAAGAAGGGCTCACACGCCTTCATCCAGCCCGGAGGCAAAATCGAACCCGGCGAAGATCCCATCCAGGCCCTGTGCCGTGAGCTGGACGAAGAGCTCGGCCTGACCATCGCCCCCACCCTGCCCACCTTCATCGGCACCTTCAGCGCTCCTGCAGTCAACGAACGCGGCAGCATCGTAACCGCGCAGGTGTACACCTTCAGTCATACCGGCGAAGTGCATCCCAAGGCAGAACTGGAAGAAATCGTCTGGATCGACCCGAAGAATCCCGGGGATCTAGAACTCGCCCCACTCACCCGCGACCACATCTTCCGAGCATCAGCCCTGCGCTGACCCTTCGCCTGCGCATCCGTGCCCGCGCACGCTGACCGTGCCTCGGCCCAGTCCGCGCACGTGAACCTCGCTTCGGCCCCACCGACGCACGCAAACCTCGCTTCGGCCCCACCGACGCACGTGAACCTCGCTTCGGCCCCACCGACGCACGTGAACTTGCTTCGGCCCCACCGACGCGCGTGAACTTGCTTCGGCCCCACCGACGCACGTGAACTTGCTTCGGCCCCACCGACGCGCGTGAACCTTGCCTCGGTAGGGTCGCACGACAGTCGACCGCCGATAGCACCTCACCGCCCGGTAGGGCATGACCATCGAACGCAGCCACCTCTCAGCCCCAACAAGCCCTTAGGCCCAGCACATCACCGTCACAACGACTTGACCTCATCCACCCGGCACCTGCGCTTCAATGCCTACTACCCCACAGCACGTCTGCCCATGCCTACGACAGGTCGATTCAACATCTTGCACGCGCAGGCACCAGCACCCGCCTACCCCCACCAATGCGCAAACGTTCAGCAACTACACGCTGAATGTCTCAACTGTAGCACCACATTGCGCGCACGCCTTGGAAAGGGCCTGGAGTCCGTAGAGGGTGGCGTGGTGATCACCTGTCCCGCCTGTGGCTCCCGGCAGGCGGTCAGCAACCAGCTCTTCGCAGAAGTGACCGACAAGGCCTGACTAGTTCAGGGGCCGCCGGTCAACGCTTGCACGTGCGGTTGGACCAACTCACACAGCTGCGCCACAGCCGGCACCACAACAGCCGCTTCACTGCGGTGCTTCTCCATCAGCGTCCAATCCGCCACGGCCACTGCATGCAGCTTGTGCTGCTCAACCGGGATCCAATGCATGGACCAGTAAGGGAAGCGGCGAATGCCGCCATGCCCGCGTGCCAGCTCCGCAACATTCAGATGGCTCGTCGCGTTCAATAGCCGCGCATACACGAAATCGATGCCGTCTTCAGGGCCTTCAATGTATTGCAGGAACCGGCTTCCGTCAAATAACAAAACGCCCGTAACGCCCGCCAACCGGTTGTGGTGGGACGCGTCTCGAACCAGAGCGTTAAGGCGGTCTACGGAAATGCCGTCAGCAGCGTCGCTGCGATAGGCGATGGCACACAGGGGCACAGTTCGCCTCTTGGTACTGCTTGATGGGCGGCAACCTTAGCAGAACGTAGTAACGCGATGGGACTGACGTTCCATACGGCCGCGCATACAACAAGCCCGGCCAAAGGCCGGGCTTCTGTCCCATCACGGGGTCGGGCTTACTCTTCTTCCTCGCCGCCCTGCTGACCAGAGCGCTCACGCTTCTGATCCTGCTGTTGCTGCTGGCCCTGGCGCTGACCTTCGCGATCCTGCTGGCCCTGCTGGTTCTGCTGGCCCTGTTGGTTCTGCTGATTCTGGTTGGTCATGATCTTCTCCGAACTCGGCGTCACCATGAGGCCGATGGATCGACTCTGCGCTTATGCCAGTGAGCCTGATGTGCCGGAAAAGGGCCTACGCACAGACGCGATGCGCACCAAGCTAAATCATTCAGAACAGACTAGTAGCCACACGTATCGGCTTGTCCATTGGTCCCGCGCGCCGCATCGCCCCCAACACGCATGCGGAAATCGCTCCGGTAGGGTCGCACGACAGTCGACCGCCGATAGCAATCCAACGTTCGATAGGGCATGACCAAAGAACGCAGCAGCCTCCC
This sequence comes from Stenotrophomonas sp. 278, assembly GCF_003935715.1. Classification (GTDB taxonomy): domain Bacteria; phylum Pseudomonadota; class Gammaproteobacteria; order Xanthomonadales; family Xanthomonadaceae; genus Stenotrophomonas; species Stenotrophomonas maltophilia_AH. The sequence goes on from NZ_RHPP01000049.1 coordinate 4,861, forward strand.
AACTCACCCCGTCTCCCACCAACGACTCCGCCCCCGCCCCTTCCGCCGGTCGGCCTCTTTGATCATGGCGGCCCACTGTTCTTCAGGCGTACGCGAATCAGACAAAAGCAGGTGTCCGAAGCTCGGGGCAAGCTGGGTGGGGTCAGGCCGGTCAGAGACCGGCGTGGCTAATGCGGTATCTATTGTGTTCATGACGCAACGGTACCGCCCGACCGACGCACCCCATGAGACGCAACTCCAACACGGACAAGATGCCCGATCCAGCAACTGTTCCCCGATTGACGGCACACACACTGCGCGCCATGCGCACACCGCCAATCGGGGTGGCTAAGCCGTTAATGTCAGACCTTCATATTGCGGAGGATGATGCAGTCCTCCTTCCATTCAATCGCCAGCCGGCTGCCCACCTCCCAGCCGACCCGGCTCATCCACATGCCGCGCAGCCACAGGCAGGGGATGCGGTTGCTGGCCAGGTTGCGCTTCCCGGTCGGATCCTGGATTGCCCTCACCCGGAGGGTGTCGGGCTTGGTGAAGTAGAGCCGGCCCTTGGGCTTGTTGTCGCTGCCGCTACTGCCGTTGTTATCAGAACTTGAAACTGTCATATGTAACCTCGTCAAGAGTGTTCTCCCTCGTCGGAATGACGAGGAAGCCGGGAGGCTGACAACCGTACATAGGAACGGCGCGGCGTATTTCCTCGGAGGTGTTCTATTTCGCCACCCTCCCGGCATACGACGTTCAAGCGTTACCTATGTAGAGCTGTCAGGCTCCCTGGACACACCTTGCGAAATCACTCACACGAAGTGAAGCAGGCTTCCGCGCATGATATTTCGGAGATGGCGAGAAACGCCAACGACGCGACGCAATCGGGTCAAAAAAGGCGAATACAGGGTGGGAAAACGCCAATTGCATCACATTCGCGCCAGGAATTCGTCAGGCCCGCCATTTTTCAGTCAACCCTACGGGAATGTCGCAATCGCCAGCACTTGCGGCTCCGCGCAGACTCTGGCGCGGTTCGGATATGCCCCAGCGCTTGGCGGTCACTCAAATAGACTCACAAGAAACGTGACTGCTCTGACGCTGACGACAAGAACCGCGAGCGCGCTGGCGATTTCACTCATTTACCCCGGAAAGAAACGCCAATCAGGCCGTTCGAATCGCATGATCCAACATCGCGCCGCCCCGACTGCCTGCTTCGTCCAAGAGGTCATTAGCCACGAAGCCACACTGGATGGGCACCGCCAAGATTGACCTGTATCCAGTCGGCGAAAGCTCTCAATTGTGGCGCGAAGTAAGATGGACTCAGGTAGACAAGTGAAACGGGTGCATCGAGCGGACGGTCGTCCTTGAGCACTTCCTCGAGCGCACCTACTTTAAGATAGCGGTCTTCGTCCAGTGCGGCCGCGCCGGATTCGGAGTCATACAGCAGTGAGCAGGCTGCGTTTAACGAGTCGTGAACAGACATCGGGGATTTCCGCTGTTCGTCTGGGGCTGCATGCCCCACCCCCAATAAACCTTCATAGCCACTTCCCGACGACGACTGCTTCCGGCCGAAAGCAGACATTGAGATTGATGTAGCGAACGGATCTTCGCCACGCCGACAGACTGAAGCCTTTTCGCGACTCCTATCGAAGCTGCCTAATACGCTCTTGGAGAGCCAAGGCAGTTGGGATGTTCTTGGCTGCGAGGGCGGCGGCTATCTCGACAAGCGCCTGACGCGTCTGAGCGTCCTGGGTCAGAGCTTGTGCATCGGAAATCAATGCCGTCGCCACCAGCTCCGCCAGCGCGTCGCCCGTACCCTCCCGGTACCAGCGGCCGGAAGGCTCGCGTTGCATGGTGGCGAGCCAACGAAGTCCGTCAAGGCGAAGCGGGGCTCCGAAGCTCGTCGTCAGGAAGTTGCAGAAGCGCGTGACGCATTCTTCGTCGCGACTCAAGTGCGTGACGGCCCAGCGCTCGTAGACATCTTTCATCCGCAGAGCCGCACCCGGGTTCAGCCGGGACAACGCATCCTCGTTGCCGAAGCCGAGCAAGTCGCAAATCAGGCTCTCGCCGTAGAACCAGAGGCCGGGTTGAGACCAATCAGCGGCGATGCCGTACTCCGCAGTGGCCCGCCAGACGCGCTCGAATGCCACCGGGTCGTCACCTTTCCCGAGACGCAGGAACAAGCCGCGTATGAAATGCTGCAGCGCGTAGTGCGCGGCCGGACCGTGGGTGAGAACAGGTTCCCAAACCGAGCGCCTTGCCTCTTCGGGCGCCGCGATCGTCAGTTCTCCGAGCTTCAGTAGGATGTTGTAGCCGAGGTTCTGGCTCGGCAGGTCGTACTCGCCGTATTCCTTCTTCTTGCGCGCCCTGGCGCGCGTGGCGTCGTAATCCCAGATACGCAACGCCAAGCGCGTGTCGAGTTCGCGGTCTCCAGTGCCATCGCCATCGATGAGCCAGTTGAACAGGATTTCGAGGAAGTGACTGTCTAGCGAACCGACCCGTTCACGCTCTGGCTTTCCGCGCCAAGCCTGGTCGCCGGCACTATAGAGCCGCATCCGGCGCTGGAAGTCCAACCGTTCTTGGCCCGCAGCCACACGCTTGAAGTCGAGGTCATCAGGCGTCGCATTCGGTCCACGGAGGGGAAAGCGCCGCAGCCGCGCGAGCCACACAATCCAGGCGCGCTCTGCGATGTCGCCATCGCCATGGTGCGGAGCGAGGAGGATGAGGCCCGACCAGAACAACCCGGCGCGGAGCAGCCGCCACCAGGCTGTACCAAGCTGTTCTCGATTGACGTAGGCAACGCCGACCAAAACGGCGGTCGCTCGCGTGTCGCCACTCGTCAGAAGGCGCAGGACAGCGGTCTCCCATTCCTGAACACCATCTCCATCGGCGAGCCACAGGCGCATGACCGCGTAGGCGACGAACTTCAGCTCGTCGCGGAGGCTCGCCATGCGCCGCCCACGAATCTCGTCTCCTGTAGACGCGACCGCTGCCACAGCGGCGCGAACGACTTTGAAAACGTGCTTCTGCGCTTCAGGGTTCTGGCCGAGCCACGCACCGCCCAACGCGACGAGCGTGCCGGCTGCGGCGAAACGGCATTTCGTCTTCACGTCCTGATCTTCGCCTTCCGCTCCGGACTCACACTCCTGGAGCAGATTGAAGAGGTACGTGGCCTCACCGTCGGTGAGCGGACGACCACCCTGAAGCCACCGCTCGCATTGGTCCGGAATGAGAAGGTATGTGAGGGTGGGCGCACGGTCGGCTTGCCACGACTGCACCTCGACGCTCAGCTCGTCAGGACAGACGAAGCCCCTGGATTCTGCCCCCGTCGCCGGGTCGGTGACTGTCTGATAGTTGGCTTCGTCGAGCGCGGCAAAGAACAATCTAAACTCCAACGCCTCCTTCGGGTCCTCAGGCAGCGCCCAGGTTGGTAGCAGCACTCGAAGATTCCGCGCAACGTCATGGTCGGCCAACAGGAGTTCGACAACGACATCGAGGAACTTCTGTTGGCGATGGGGCGCCAGGGTCCAATCACGGGCGAAGTCAAACATCGCTTGGCCGCCCTCGAGCCAGCTCCAAGCGACGAAGTTAGAGCTAACCTGCTCCACGCGGATGCTGTCCCAATAGAAAAGGTTCGGGGACGTCAGTAGGGCCGCGAGCGGCCCCGTCAGCAACGAGGGCCGATACTTGGCGACGTTGAGTAGCACACTGACGAGCGCTATGGAGTTCCCCTCCCGGAGTATCCTCTCGATATCATCGGTGATGTCCTGACCCGCGTCGAGCCGCAGCGTAAGCCAGCGCTCCAACGCATCCAGAGCGCAGAACAGGTTTCCGTTGCGCATCGAGTCATTGCACTGTGGCCAGCCGAAAACCTCCGACCAGCCGGAGAAAGTTTTATCCGACCCGTCCACGAATTGCAGAGTCACTTCGTGAGCCTCACCGGTACGCCGCTCAATGACGTTGGCGACCCAGCGCTCCGTGCAGAAGTTCACCAGCGCGATGAGCGAGGTGAGCGCGGTTTCCGGGGCCAGCTGGAAGAAGGGGAAGAACGGGCTCTTCCAGAAGGCCGTCGGGTACGCGTCCGTGGGATATTCGAGACCGAGGTCTATTTCGAACCGATCGGACGCATGGTCCCGTTCCGGCTGGTCTTCGATGATGAGCGCGAGCAGGACTTCGGCCGCCAGCTCAGGCTGCGCGCGTATCAGACAACGGATGCCGTTCTCTTTGAGGCAGGCGGTTCGGAAATCCATGTCGACCTTGCCACTGGCCCCTAGGGGCCAGGGCGGCAAGCGCTCGCGGAACGACCCGATGGAGCCCCACATTTGCTTGCGTTCTTCCCGTGCCTTGTACTCGGAATCGGTCTTCAGGCGCTCGATGTGGGCCTGCGCCTCCTGTAGTTGAACGTCGGAGATGCGTCGTCTGACGTAAGCGTCGATCTCCCGGCGTCCCGCGAGTTCGAGCGCCCAGTTACCGACCTCGGTCGGCACGTCGGCTGCTCCAGCCAGTGCCGCGGTGTACAGCAACGGCTCACGGGTCAAATACATCACGCCGCGGCCCTTCTCGACCTGCATGGTCCTAGCCATTGTGAGCGCCATTTCCGCCATCTCCCGCCGGAAAGGCATCAGATTGCCGCTGCTCAACGTGCGTGGCGTATTCGTCAGCCAGGTCTCGATCACCTTCGCAAGAGCGGGCGAAACCAGCCCGGCCAGTCGCTCCCGCTTCGCGATGAGGAAGCGCAGAACGGGTGGCCACCGGCCGAAGACAATCGAGCGGAACTGCGCCTCCATGTATAAGCCGACCGCCGCGCTTAGTCCCATTCTGTCGCCAGCCGGCACAGTGGCGATATGGTGGAAGCGAAGAAGCAGCCGTGTGAAGTGGTTCCCGCCGTTCTCGAGCAGGAGGTCGACACGTTCGGTCAGGAAACGTTCGGCATCGGGGTCCAAGCAGAGCGCATCAAGGAGGATATTGCCGGCCAGCTCGTTCTTCGCGACCGCCGCAGCTTCGAAAGCGACGTCCCAAGCCGTGCGAGTGTCGGCCGGCTGTCGTAGCAGGAACTGGCCGAGCATCCGAAGCGCGTTCGTCCAGAGCGGATTCTCCGACAGGACGGCCCACCTCGGCGTCTCCGTCCAAATCTGTTTCAGGAATTGGAAACGCGCCCAATCCGCCGCGAGATCGTGCTCGAACTCGATGCGGTTAGTCCGCTCGTTCAGGTGCAGCGGAAGGCCCTCGGGCCGACCCGTGAACGTCGTCGTGTCTGCCGGTTCCAAGTCGGTCAGCGCGAAGCTACGCTCGAACGACGCTTCTCGCTGGGCGAGGCGCATCATGAGCGCCTGCACGTCAGCGCGGCCCCCTGTCCAGTACTTCCAGAGGCGGTCAGCGATAGCGGTGTGAGACGCCAGCCTACCGGCGATCGGCCCCAGCGCCGCGCCAGCCTTAATGACCCATGCCAGTGTCCGTAAGTTCGTCAACGCCGCGAGGGTGTCGTCATGCGCGATCAACCAGCCCAAGCTGGGCGACGGCAGCAGCGCCAACTTCACGTCATCGGCTTTGAGCGCCTCGACCTCGACCAGATGCGCCTTCCGTCCGCCGAGTATCGTCGCTTCGCCTTCGACCCAACTCTGCGTCTGCGTGACGATGACGACCCGCCACGCACGCTCAATCTCGTCGCCGTCATTCGGCAGGATAGCTTGAAGCAGCTGACGGATGACGACGGACTCCCCGGCCTCGATGCGTTCCGCTGAGTCGATGATCAGAACGTTCTGCGGCTTCACCGTCGCGTTCAGCACAAGTGAGAGTTCGTGCGTTAGGGGAAGGGCGCTGCGACGCGCCGCACTGAGCGCCGCCTTTAGGTCTCCTGGACCGAACCACACCTGGTTCCAAGATGGGTACGCGCCGTCCAACACCGACTTGACCAGCGCCGACTTGCCCGAGCCCGACTCACCGAAGACCACCGTGACCGGGTTGTCGGAGAACGCAGCCTGGAGCGACGCTTTCTCCACCGTACGGGGCACGACATAGCCTGAAGGCAGCTCGGTTTCTATCCTTGCCTTGTAGTCCGCAGTGATGTTGAAGAGCGTCTCCCAATCACCCTCAAAATCTGGGTGATTGCGAAGGCCGAACTGTCGCCGGAGCAAGGACAACAGGCCCGGGATGGTGATGGTTCCATTGCGAAGGCGCACCTCCTTCGCGATGTTAACTAGCTCCTTCCACAGAGACTGCGCTTCCTCCTCGCCAGTAGATTCGAGCAAGCGACGGCACTGCGCGATAGCTTGGGACTCGGTCTCTGAGTGCGCGAACTGAAAGTCAGTCGGCAGCACATGCAGGCGGCGAATGAGCTCGATGGTCTCTTCATCGGACGCGCTACCGGGCTTCTGGACGCTGTCGAAGACGCGCGACTGCCTCGTATTGCTGCGGATGCGACTCAACGCGAGCGCCATATCTGTACCGCCGCATGCGTTCTTCACCTCGCGCCACGTCGGGTCGAACGCCTGGTCGGTGCCGATCGTCACCAAGGCAAGCCCGTCAGAAACTCGGCTGAAAGGTCCCTGCGTATCCCGCCACTGATCCCAGGCGCGCGTCACAAAGTCAGCGGGCAGGCCAGCCGCGTTTACCTGCAAGTTTCCCTTGGCCGAAACCGCCAGCCGCCTCGGGACGCCGGCCGCTTGCGCCGTCAGCAGCAGGTCGTCGATACGCCAGCCCAAGGTCGAGACCTGGGCTTGGACCTGTGTTACGACACCTCCGATTCCTGGTGCCAGTTCACCTGAAAGGGCTTTCACCAACTGCCAGGAGCTAATCAGGTCCTCGAAATCAAACCCGGCGCCGCTCGTCGACCGCAGCGTCGCGGGCGCGCGCTTCGTGCCGCCGCTGCGAGGCGCCTTCGGCTTCGATGTGTTCTTTGATCGGGCCATTAGCTTCCTAATGCTCAGCAGCTCTGGATTATTGCCATGTCCGACGGCCACAAGCTTCGGCTGGGTCCTCGCAATCTTACCGTGGAATTGAAGCGCGTCGTATATCCCCCAATTGCTAATTCAGCATCACTGAACTGCACCGACAAGCTGTGCCGAAGAGGAGGTTCCGAATCCACCGCGACTGCGATAAAAGCCTGGGGTGCGCACCGGGGAACAGACCTCCGGACCGTCTCCAAAGCATCGCAAGCAGACGTTATCACTACGTTGACGGCTCTGGTCGGACGCGATGTCCGCTACCGGCCACAAGCGGCCATTGGCCGCCGGCGAAGTCCTAGTAGCTCGCGTCGTGGATGTCTGAGCACAAGACAGCTGAGCCTAGAATTGACGCTTCAATAACGAGACGTGGCTTTGCAGCGCCCGATGCGGAAGCTGATCGATCGACCAAGAACTTTAGCCATATGCTTCAAAATACTCGTTCGCAATTGTCATATGTAAATCAGTGTATAAACTGTAGATTTGCCACCATTCGAAGCCTGCAATTGGCCCACCTTCCCGCGTGGTGGATAAGAAAAAATCAATGGCGTGCGAATGGGAAGGCTGATTAAAGAACGACCAAATGAGAGTAGTACTGAAATTTTGGAAGCTAGTTGAGATATCGTTCGACGGGTGCTCAATATCTGGCTCAAATGGCTTGTCAAGACCACTCACCACGAGCATGAATCTCAATTGATCTGTAGTTGGGTCATAATCCCCCAGGCTAATAATCTCATCATCACACCCCTCAGGCGGCGCATATCGATCACGCGACAAATCTCCACACACGCGAAAAATAGCGGGCGTGTACAGGTTATTCTTTTTGGATGGCACCAGTAACTTGAACTGCCGTATCCGACCCCCGGTCGAAGTACGCGATAGTCCGCTTAATTACGTTATTGTCCAAGCTCAGTGGACTGTTGTGGACGGTGATATGTTTTTCACTGCGAACATAGTCCTCCTCTTTTGCGCCGACAACTAACTTCCTGAAGGAATCAGCCGTGTACGTGGCACCCCCGCCAGTTATGTGGATATTAAGATCAAAATTGTTTGGATTCTCCAAAATGGAAATGACAGTTCTCGGGGAGCCGCCAACATTTATCGTGAACCTTTTCTTCATACTCGGCTCCTTGAGACGCTTGCACTTGAGTTGAGTCGCACCGCGAGGCTGCATCTGTTTGCCCCCCACATTTTCCAGGATGTGGTCGCTTCCACGCTACCACCGAGCGCCCGCCCTTGAAGTTTTGGGGGCACTGCCGCTTTCACGTACGCCAAAAGAAGCTCGGACTGACCTGGGGGAGTTGCTGCTGGCTCGCCTTGAGTGGCTGCTTTGGGTCGGAACTGATGATGCGCAAGTGCTCGACCTGGTGACCCCGGCCCGATTCGAACGGGCGACCTTCCCCTTAGGAGGGGGGCGACGGGGCCATATTTGGCAAGGGATACGCGCCCTTGTGTGCCATAGGTGTGCCGAATCGCGCGCTTTCAACGAGATCTGACATGCGGCAACGTTCAGCCGCCGGACATGAACGAAGTTGCATCCGCTGTCGGGCGACATTCAAGTCCATGTTCACCATCTCAAGCATGCCGGCAGGATAGGCTCCAACAAGAGTGATCTTCACGTTGGAGGAGTGAGGGATGTCCGAATCAGACCGTCAAGCCGCGCTCGATGACCTCAGCATCACAAGTTCGGATCCAGAACCATTCTTCGATGCACTGACTCAAGCAGCAAGGACCATGACGGGAATGCCAATCGCCCTCATTTCCTTGGTGGACGGGAGCCGCCAGTGGTTCAAGGCCCAAGTGGGCCTCCCGGGCGTGTCCGAAACCCCCCGCGACATCTCCTTCTGCACTTGGGCGATCCAAGCGGACGAGCTCTTTGAGGTGGAAGACGCAACCGAGGATGCTCGGTTTGCGGCAAACCCGTTGGTCCTGGGCCCTCCTTTCGTTCGGCACTACGTCGGTGCGCCTATCAGCGCCAATGGACAGAACGTCGGAACCCTGTGCCTCCTCAGCACGGAGCCCGGGAAGCTCTCCGAGGCCCATGCGGGTGCGCTGTTCTGCCTGGCCCAGGCCGCCGCCGTCGGCATGCAGCAGCGTGCCCGCCTGCTCGAGCGGGTGACTGAATCCCAGGCGTTGCAGCGACGCCTTCAACGTAGCCAGCTCTTCTTAGAGCGCACCAACGCCCTGGCGAAGGTCGGAGGCTGGGAGCTGCATCTGGGAACTGGGGAGGTCAGATGGACCAAAGGGACTCGGCGCATCCACGGTGTCGCAGACGATGCTGTGCCTGCGCTCGACGCTGCAATTGAACTCTATCCAGATGGCGCACGCCAACGCCTGGAAGCCGCCTTGGGCGAATGCATCTCTTCTGGCACGCCAATCGACCTTACTCTTCCGTCGAGCAAGGCATCGGGCGAACGCACGTGGGTACACGTCGTCGGCCAGCGTGAGGAAGCAGAAAATGGTTCCCGGCTGATTGGCGCGATCCAGGACGTGACCGAGCAGCGTGCTGCACTCGAAGCCTTGGCGCATAGCGAGGCCCGCTATCGCAGACTATTCCAGCACAGCCTTGGCCTCATCTGCACCCACTCGATGGACGGGACAATTACATCGGTCAATCCGGCGGCCTCGCACTCGCTAGGGGTCGCCGAGGGCGACCTCATCGGCCGCTCGCTTGCGGAGATTATCCCCAAGGAAAAGCAAAGCTCGTTTAGGGCGTATCTCAGCCGCATCCAAGAGACTGAAAGCGACTCCGGCATGATGGAGCTCGTAGCCCGCGATGGCTCACGTCGCTTTTGGGCCTACCACAACGTCGTAGACACTGAATCAGAGCCGCCTTACGTGCTGGGTCACGCTCAGGACATCACGACCCAGCACATCCAAGAAAAGCAGCTGCAAGATCTCGCCATCCGGGATCCCCTCACCCGCGCCTTCAACCGGCGCTACTTGACCGAACTGGCCCATCAACAGCTCGACGGCTGGGGCTGTCTAGTGTTCGATCTGGACCACTTCAAGGAGGTCAACGACACGCAGGGGCACGCTCAGGGAGACAAGGTGCTGGTCGACTTTGCCGCATTTCTTTCCGCCCCCCTTCAAGGCAACGAGGTCGTGGTCCGGCTCGGGGGCGACGAGTTCCTCGTCTTCGTGCCAAGCGCGACGATGGCGCGTTTAAGCGAACTGGAAGACACCTACCAGGAGCGCGCCAGCAACGCGCCGATCCGGTTCTCCGGCGGTTGCGCCATTGGCCGGCCATCAGAATCCGTGGCGGACACCATCAACCGCGCCGACCTGAAGCTCTATGATCGTAGGAAGAGAGAGCGGCAGCAGGCCGGCTGACTAGTTCATTCGCTCTAGCATAGCCTCGGTCCCGCGACCTTGAGTAAGCGACATTTCAGCCGACTCCGTCCTCGCCCCTTCCGTCCGTCGGCCTTTTTGATCGCCTGGGCTGATCCCGGTCGACGCCAACCTCAGCTTCCAAAGGTTCTGCGCCAATCGGACGGGCTTACTTGCATCGCGCGCTTGAAGCTCTGACGGAACCCTGCTGAGCTTTGGAAGCCGGCCCTCTCGGCCACAACGTCGATCGGCAGCTCCGAGGTCTCCAAGAGTTCCTTTGCCCTTCGAAGCCGCTCGGATAGCACCCAATCTCCTACCGTCATACCCGTGACCTTTGCAAACCTGCGCGTAAACGTCCGCCTGCTCATCGCCACCTTGCTCGCGAGGGCATCAATGGAATGGTCAGCCTTGAGGTTTCGCCGGACGTCATCCATCAATCCACTCAGCGCAGCGTCCCGGGTGCTGTCTGGGACGGGCGAATCGATGTACTGGGCTTGCCCTCCCTCCCGGTGAGGAGGAAGCACCATCAATCGTGCGACTCGATTGGCTTCTCTTGATCCATATAGCTTTCGCACCAGGTAAATGCAGCAGTCGAGTCCCGCGCCGGTTCCAGCCGACGTGACAAGCTTCTCCTCGTCTACATATAAGGCATCAACGTCCAGTTCGACTCCGGGGAACCGGGCCTGAAAATCCGACTCGGCTGCCCAATGGGTCGCGGCGCGCTTCCCATTCAGCAGCCCTGAGTAAGCAAGCGCGTAGGTTCCGTAGCACAATCCTACGACATGCGCCCCACGGGCATGGGCCACCCGAAGCTGATGCTGAAGCGCCTCCGATGGGCGTTCGCCTAGGTCATGCCACCCTGCAACGATCACCACATCGGCTGAGCTCAAAAGCGCCAAGTCTCCATCGCTCCGGACCATCAACCCCTCGGGGGTGGTTGCGGTGCCCTCCTCCACGGCCACCCGCAACCTGAACTTGTGGCGGCCCTCGAAGCACGTGCCAAAAATTGCCAGGGGGACGGATAGATGAAAGCTACTGACCCCGGACTGCGCAAGCACAACCACCTCGACCGCTCTCTCGCTTATCGCCTGCCTGATCATATTGACCCAATTCCATCGATATTTGTCATTCGGGCCAGTATCTCATTCTTCAGCGCAGGAGCAAGCTGCCTCCACTCTTCGACGGACCTTCCGAATATGAACAAGACAATCTCCGTAGCGCTGGGCATGCTGCTAACTCTAGGCGCGCCACTTCAGGCGCTCAGTGCCGAATCCGGGACCGCCTTCTCGATCCAGCAAATCCGCAATGCAACGATCAAGGTGAACTACGGTGGCCAAGTATTCCTGGTCGATCCGATGCTTGCGCGCAAAGGTGCGTATCCTGGCTTTGAAGGGACCTATCGCAGTCATCTGAGAAATCCCTTGGTTGAGTTGCCCGAGTCCGCTGAGTCCGTGCTTGGCGGAGTCAACGCGGTGATTGTCAGTCATACCCACTTGGACCATTGGGACGATGCTGCCCAGGAGGCAGTTCCCAAGAACATGCCGATGTTCGTTCAGGACGCAACCGATGCTGCACTCCTGCGCAAACAAGGCTTTCGTGACGTTCGCATCTTGAGCGCGAACACCACCTTCAATGGGGTACAAATCAGCAAGGCAGGCGCTCGTCACGGCTCAGCGGAGATGTACGCGATTCCTGAAGTGGCCAAAGTGCTGGGGGCGACCATGGGTTTTGTCTTCCAGAAGCCCGGTCTAAAGACCCTGTATGTGGCGGGTGACACCGTCTGGGAGTCCGTCGTCCGGGCAACACTGAACAATTTCAAGCCTGACGTTGTCGTGCTCAACACCGGGGATGCGCGCATCAACGGCTTTAATACTGGCATCATCATGGGCAAGGAGGACACCCTTCGCGTGCACCAGTTGGCACCTAGCGCGACGATCGTGGCTGTACATATGGATGCCGTGAACCACATGACTGTCAGCCGCAACGACCTGCAGGACTACGTGATCGAAAACGGAATCGAGAAGAACGTGCTTATCCCGCAAGACGGCGAAGTAATCAATTTCTAGGAGGAAGCTGTATGAAGGCGCTTGTTGTCATTGACATTCAAAACGATTATTTCGAAGGAGGAAAGCTCCCACTGGAAGGTGCGGACGATGCACTTAAGAATGCACTTCGACTGATCCAGGGAGCGCGCGATCGCGGCGACTTGGTGGTTGTGGTCCAGCACCTTGCACCGGTCGGGTCCGCCTTCTTGGAAGAGGGGTCTCGTGGCGGCGAGTTGCATCAGGCAATTCAGGCAGCCACAAAGAACGATCCTCTGGTGATCAAGCACGAAGCTGACAGTTTCCTGCGAACAAACCTCGGCGACTTGCTGCGGCGGCACAATGTCGATGCAATCGAGCTCTTGGGCATGATGACCCAGCACTGTGTGACCCATACAGCGCTCTCGCCGGAAGCAATGGGCATCTCTGTAGCGATTCACGCAGATGCTTGCGCCGCTCCCACAAGAGATCTGAGCAGCATCGCGATTAGTGGTCTCGCGGCGCGCCATACCTTGATCTGAGTACGAGATATAGCCTTGGCACTCCATGTGCCAAGGCTTGATGTGATCCCGACCGCGATTTCCTTGCTTGAAAAGTTCCCGGCTCCGCGACTCAATGGCCACTGGGAAGGGTCGCCCCCGGCTTACGGTGTTTACCCAGCCGATCCACTAAGGTCTCGCTTGCTTCATTGAGGCCATTGATCACGACCTCCGCTCCGTGCTCCCGCAACTTCATGACCACCCGATCTAGCGCGTCAACCGCCGTAAGGTCCCAAAAGTGCGCATTCTGCAGATCGATGATCACCTCCTTTGGGACGTTCAGGTAATCGAAGCTGTTCACGAATTGGCCGGCAGAGGCAAAGAATACTTGCCCTTTGACAACATAGCTGCGGGACGTAGTACCCACGTACTCATCCCCCACCATCAGCATCTGCCCGACTTTGCGGGTAAAGAACACCGCCGACAGAATCACGCCCGTCAGCACCCCCTTTGCTAGGTCATGCGTCGCCACCGTAACGATCACCGTGCCCACCATGACTACTGACGAACTTTTCGGGTGGATCGTCAGATCAGCCAAGGATCGCCAATTAAAGGTGCCAATGCTAACCATGATCATGACGGCCACCAGGGCCGCCATGGGAATCTGGCTGACAAGTCCTGAACCGTAGACCACCAACACCAGCAACACGACGCCAGCGACCAAACAAGATAGCCGCCCACGGCCGCCGGACGTGACGTTGATCACCGACTGACCAATCATTGCACAGCCCGCCATGCCCCCGAAGAAGCCGGTTACAGTGTTTGCCAAGCCTTGCCCCACGCACTCGCGGTTCTTCTGACTCGGCGTTTCGGTCATGTCCTCAACAATCTGAGCGGTCATCAGCGACTCCAAGAGACCGACCAGTGCAAGTGTTGAGGACACGGGCAGCAAGATTTGCAACGTTTCCCAAGTCAGGGGAACGTCGGGGATCAGAAAAGTTGGCAGGCTGTCAGGTAGCGCTCCCATGTCCCCCACCGTCCGCACATCAAAACCAAAATACATGGAAGCTGCGGTGAGCACGACAATGGCGACCAAGGGCGATGGTACCGCCTTCGTGACCAATGGAAGCAGGTAGATGATGGCAAGGCCGCCTGCGCAGATGGCGTAGACTGTCCAAGGCATCCCTATGAGTTCTGGCAGCTGGGCGAGAAAGATTAAGATGGCCAGCGCGTTTACGAAACCGGTCACCACTGATCGCGACACAAAGCGCATCAACGACCCCAATCGAAGTGCACCCGCTGCCATCTGAAGTAAGCCCGCCAGTACAGTAGCGGCGAACAGGTATTGAATGCCGTGCTCTTTAACGAGCGTGACCATCAACAGCGCCATGGCACCGGTTGCCGCAGAGATCATACCTGGCCGGCCACCGGCGATGGCGGTCATGACGGCAATGCAGAACGACGCATAGAGGCCAACCTTGGGGTCGACTCCAGCAATGATAGAAAACGCGATGGCTTCAGGGATCAACGCAAGCGCGACGACAGTTCCGGAAAGAACGTCGCCACGAATATTGCCGAGCCATTGCTGGCGCAGAGGATAAATAACGGACATGAAATAGGTCTCCGCGCAGTGATGCGCGCCAAACGAAAGACAAAAGAACCCCGTTCCGGAGAGATATCCGGATCGCATCTCTGATCGAGCGTCAGGGTGGGGTCATCGTAGGCAGACGGAAACAGACTGAGGGGCAGTATATAGCTTTGCCGCGTCTCTGGCGACTCGCCCGAGCAGGGCCCCTGAACATGGATGTGGCAACATTCCGCGCCCGTTTCACGTTAGGCCGGGGAACCCGAGTGATCCTTATCGACGCCGATGGCCTGTATGCGGGCATTGTTCAGATCGCCAGGATGTATGCCGACGGTGTGAAGCCATCGAGCACGCTCGCGGATTTTGCCGAAAACCCATCTGCGGCCCTGTCTTCCAGTGCCGATGTGGTCGAGATCACGAAGATGTTTGATAGAACCCGGAGCGACGAGCTGGCAGTCACCGACGAAAGCGGTCATGTTCTTGGGGTTCTCTCTAAGGCCTTTGTGCGCAAGCGCTACGCCTAAGAACTGGATAAGCGCCAACGGGAGCAGCAGGGAGAGCGGTTCGATGACGCCGCATTCTCTTAGTTTTGCAACGCGCCACCGCATCTTTGTGCTCTGAAGTGACACTTGCCGCCCCGCGCGGAGATCCCGTTGCTGCGGACCCCCTGGGCAGCCATATTTGTGCCGCTGTTCTGGCGACACCAAGTTCCGCGATCAAGCGATGCCGCCGTGGCGATAGGGCGCCATCTTTGGTAAGGAGCTCAAGCATCAATAGCCAGTCGCGGCGGCGTCAATCATGCCGCGATTCGCGCAGCCACTTGGTGGCGATCCATTTCTCGCCCTTCTTCACCGGTGCTCCGGCGTGCAGTGTCCGCGTCATTGCGTGCGGGCGATCATAGCTGAAGAACACGGCATTTCCCTTCACTGCCGCCACCTCCAGGAACGCGTCGGGAAACACCGTGGCACCGCCTTCTTCAGGGGTGTTGAGGTACATCACTACCGTGGCGACGCGCTGTCCGCCGCGTTGCAGCAGGACCTGCCCGCCGGGTTCTGCAGGATCGAAGTAATCATTGTGGGGCTTGTACTGAGCTCCCTTGCCGTAGCGTAGGACCTGGAGGCCTTCTCCATTCTCCACCGGCCAGTCCAGCAGGCGTGCGATGCGGGCCTCTATCCGCTCGAAGAGCGGATTTGCACCGCGTGCGTAGCAGGCACCTTGACTCGTCCGATCCGCGTGGATCTGGTCGCCGCCGGTCTGGTTGTCCACCGTGGCGGAGCGCCGAAGACGCGGGGCCGCCAGTTCCACCAGTGCATCGCACTCTTCGTCGGACAACAGTCCGGCCAATACCACAACGCGTGGCAATTTCAGGCTGACGAGCACATGAACCCGGCGATCGCCGAGATCCAGTACGGACGCGGCATTGGTGCCGATCGGCACCGGCACCGGTACAGGTGACGGAAACGCGTGTCTCGCGCTCTCCTCTGCAATGTGTCGCTGCACCAGCGCCAGCACCGCATCCACAGCCTCCTGTTCGCCCCACCCTTGCTCCAGCAAGGGCCCAATCACGGTGTCCGGATCAGCACCGGCCCTCACTCTTTCCAGCACCCACTGCTCATTCTCGGGCGCGAGTTCCGCTCGACTCATCGTCGTTCTCCGTGCGATGAAGGATTTTCAACACATGAATGAAACATTCACAGATGAAGATTGCGTGTCGGTGACGAACCGCCGACGTCTGCGCCACTGGTACAGCAGCAGTCATTCCGCCGGGGGGGGAATGAAAGAGCACCCCCTCCGCATCTCATCGGACCACCCGTCCAAAAAAGACCCGGAGAAAACGCAGCATGTCCGTTAGCAACAACAGCCGAGCCCTTTTGATGTCTTTCGGTGCCGCCTTGGCACTCACTGCCTGCGGCGGTGGTTCTGACCGTGTCGTTTCCCCGGGCGAAGGCGCATTCCCGCCGCCGGCCACCACCCCGACGCCGGCACCGCCGACCACAACCCCGCCGCCCACCACCACGCCTCCGCCGACCACCGGTGCGGCGGAAAGCTGCCCGACGGGCTTCAACAACCTCGGGACCATGGCCAACAACTCGCTTCGCGCCTGCCAGCTGCCGACTGATATCCGCGGCAACCTGGTCGTGCAGAACCTGCCGGGCGTGGCATACGCCATCAACGGCCAAGTCAGCGTCGGTCAGGACCGTGGCGGCAACGGCAACGCGCCAAACGCGGCCGCGCAGGAAGGCGTGCTGACGATCGAACCGGGCACCACCCTGTTCGGCTCGGCGGGCGCTGACTTCTTGGTCGTCAACCGTGGGTCGCGCATCTTCGCTGAAGGCACCGCGCAGAACCCGATCGTCTTCACCTCGCGCGCCGCACTGGAAGGCCAGAACGCTGGGAACGTCGATGCCATCGGCCAGTGGGGCGGCATCGTGCTGCTGGGCCGCTCCAGCATCAGCGCCTGCCCGGCTGGCACCACATCGGGCACCCCGGAATGCCAAGCTCTGATCGAAGGCGTCAACAACGCCTTCTACGGTGGTAACAAGGAAAACGACGACAGCGGCCGCCTGCGATATGTCCGCGTAATGTTCTCCGGTTACGAAATCGCCCCGAACAACGAGCTGCAGGGCATCACCCTCGGAGGCGTGGGCAGCGGCACCGTGCTGGACCACCTGCAGATCTATAACAGCTCCGACGACGGCATCGAGATCTTCGGCGGTACCGCCAACCTGAGCCATTTGGTACTAGTGGGCAACGACGACGACAGCCTCGATACCGACACTGGCTGGAAGGGCGGTGCGCAGTTCGCAATTGTCGTGCAGCGCCCGAACGGCGGCGACCGCATGAATGAGTTCAGCGCCATCCGTCGCGAACCCTACTCCAAGCCAAAGATCGCCAACTTCACCATGGTCGGCCGCGCCGGCGGCACCTCGGCCATCGAGTTGAACCAAGGCACCCAGCCGAGCTATTTCAACACGGTGGTCACCCGTGCCGCTGGCGGCACCGGTGCCGCAGCACGCTGCCTGAACATCGTGGACGCCAACACCACCGCTACCTTCCAGTCCACCTATTTCTCATGCCCGGTGCCCTACGAAGCTGGTTCGGTGGCTGAGAGCACCTTCCTGGCAGCCAGCGGTACCAACAACACCGCCAACGGCACCTCGACCCTGACCGACACTTTCATCAACGGTGCCAACGAGTCTGCGGTCACGGCCTACGCCAACCTCAATGCGACCTACTCGTTCTTCAAGACCGTGGACTACATCGGCGCGGTGAAGAATGCTTCGGACACCTGGTACGAAGGCTGGACCTGCGGCCTGAAGGCCGACAAGCCCTGCTGATCCAGCGGCTGGTTTGATGCATGAGGGCACGGCGACCAGCAGGCCGCCGCGCCCTTGTGCGCTCCTACCCCCCTCGCATCCAGCAGTCAAGGTCGATTCCCATATGTCAAAGTTCAACAAGAACGGTCCACTCCGCACCACCCTAGGCCTTGCGATCGCGCTGACACTCGCGTCGACAGCCTGGGCCAATACAGCGGCCAACACCCCGGCCGCCGCCGACGACGCAGCGACCGAGCTCGACGCCGTGCGCGTGCGCGGCGCTTTCATTCCCACTCCGATGGCCACCACCTCCGAAGTGGCCTCGTTTGTGACCCGCGAAGACCTGGAGCGCACCGGCGACAGCGATGCGGCGCAGGCGCTCAGCCGCGTCAGCGGGCTCAGCCTGGTTGGCGGCAAGTTCGTGTATGTCCGCGGCCTGGGCGAGCGCTACTCGTCGGCCCTGTTCAACGGCTCGCCGGTGCCCAGCCCGGAACCTCTGCAGCGTGTGATTCCGCTGGACCTGTTTCCAAGTGAAGTGCTGGACAGCGTGACCGTGCAGAAAACCTACTCGGCGCGCTACCCCGGCGAGTTCGGTGGCGGCGTGATCGACATGCACAGCGTCACGGTGCCGGACGAAGCCTACTTCAAGGTAAGCGTGGGCGGCGGGGGGAACAGCAACACCACCGGCGAACATGGCCTAACCTACTATGGCGACCGTGCTGACTGGTGGGGCTACGATGATGGTGCCCGCAAGATGTCGCCCGAACTCAACGAGGCGATCGCCTCCGGAAACCGCGTCGACCTGGGCACCAACTTTGACCGCGAGGCCATCCGCACCATCGGCCGCAGCATTAACGATCCGAACATGTACCTGCTGCAGTCTACCGACAGCGTCAACCCGGACTTCAACTTCGGTGCCAGCGCTGGCAATTCGATGCAGATCGACGATGATCTGACGCTGGGCTTTGTCGCCGTAGGCAACTTCGACAACGAATGGCGCAGCCGACAAGGCGTGCAGCAAGACCCGTACTTTACCGACGCCGGCGTGGAATACAACAGCGCCTACGACTTCATGTCCACCCGCAACAACGCCCGCATTAACGGAATGTTCGGCGTCGGCCTGAAGAGCAGCCAGCACGAAATTGGCTTTACCAGCCTGTACGTGCACGACACAGTGAAGGAAGCACGCAGCCGTGCCGGCCTGAATAACCTGTCCGGCTTCATCACCCGCCAGGATAAGACCGCCTGGTACGAGCGCGAACTATTGAACCACCAGCTCACCGGCAAGCACATGTTCGGCGAGTTCAACGACGTCACAGTGGAATGGCGTGCGGCCACGTCTAAGGCACAGCGTGACGCGCCTTACGAAACCCTGATCAACTACGAGAACGTGGATGGCTACTGGGCCCACGATGCCTCGCGCGTGCAGAACCTGATCCGCTTCGGCGAGGTCGAGGACAACGTGGACAGCGCCGGTGTGGATGTGAGCTGGCGTCTTCCGACCGAGCGCGAGATGGTGGTCAGCTCGGGCCTTTCGTGGCTTGACAACGACCGCAACTCTTGGCAGCGCGAGTTCCGCTTCCTTGCCCTGGACGGCTCACTGCCCTTCTACAACCGCTACCAGCGCCCGGATTACCTGTTTTCCGATTACAATCTGAGCCAGGACCTGCTGCGGCTGCGCGAAACCACCGGCAACACCGGTGCGGCCGCGTATGACGCCAACCTGGAAGTGCGAGCGGTCTACGCACAGTGGGAAGGCGAGATTGTGCCGATGCTGCGCGCTACCGTCGGCCTGCGCTACGAGGATGCCGAGCAGTCGGTCAACCCGTACGACCTATTCACCGGTCAGTCCGTGGATGCGCCTCTCCCCTTGGAAAACAGCTACCTGCTTCCGGCTGCAACGCTCACCTGGAACTTCAGCGACAACCAGCAGCTGCGCTTCGGCATCTCCAAGACCATCGCGCGCCCGCAGTTCCGCGAAATGGCCCCGCAGCAGTACACCGACCCGGACAACGACCGACAGTACTATGGCAACCCGTATCTGGTGGACAGCGAACTGATCAACTACGACGCCCGCTACGAGTGGTTCTTTGGTTCCGGCGAGTACGTGTCCGGTGGCGTGTTCTACAAGGACATCGACCGCCCCATCGAGTCGACCATCAACGAAGCCGGCGGCACTGTGTTCCAGAGCTTCATCAACGCGCCCGCCGCCACCGTATACGGCTTCGAGCTGGATGCCCGCAAGTACCTGGACCTGCCGATCAACGCCCGCTGGTGGGGCGACAACCGCCTGTACGTGGCCGGCAACTACACCTGGTCGGACTCTGAAGTGACCGCCGATGCAGGCGACACGGTGCATCCGTTCGGCTACCCCATGCCGATCGATGCGCAGCTGTTCGTACCGGACGGCAGCCAGCTGCAGGGCCAGTCCCGTCACATCGCCAATGTGCAGGTGGGCATCGAGAACGCGGACAACTCGCTGCAGACCACGTTGATCGCCAACTACGTCGGCGAGCGCATCCTCGCCCGTGGTCGCCCCGGCCAGCCCGACTACATGGAGAAGCCGGGCGTCTCCCTGGACTTGGTACTGCGCAAGAGCTTTAACCTGTGGGACTACCGCACCACGCTCGGTTTCTCTGCACGCAACCTGCTGGACACCGATCACGAGGAGTACCAGGAACGGGGTGATCGCAGGATCGACGTGTATGCCTATGAGCGTGGCGTGAGCTACGACGCGAGCGTCACCGTCGAGTTCTGATCGCACACTGCATACGGACATGCGTGTGTCACAGAATGGCCCGGTAGAAGCGCCGGGCCATTCTTGCAGACAGCCGACAGTTTCATGACTGAAGCAATACCTCTGTCATCTTAGCGACTCAAGCTGTGCGCATGCCAAGCCCTTCCCTTTCTCGACGCAGCGGCCCCTTGCAGCCTCTCATGCACCTGCCCTCCAAAGGTGCACTGCTTGAGGGAGTGCTCTGGACCATTCTGTTGTTGCAGACAATCTGGCTGCTGCTCCCGTTGCTAAGGGTAGCCGTCGAGGAGGCCGTACCCACGTTCTCGACTCCTGCCGTCGAGCTCGCCCCGCTCGCGGGCCAGCAGCCATTCGGGCAGGGCACCACATCCGCCGCTGTTTCCGGCGAATGGAAACTGTTCGGCATCCGTCTTTCATCGCGTGGCAACGCGGCCATCCTCGCCCGCGCCAACGAACGCCAGGAGGCATACAGCGAGGGCGACACGCTCGCCCCAGGCGTGCTGCTGACCGCCGTCGCCGCTGACCACGTAGTGCTGGACAGCGCCGGCAACGTCCTGCGCATTCCGCTTCCGTCCGCGGACGGATCCGCGACGCCCGCCACGCCGGCTGCAGCCGCGTCCTCCGCGTCCGCACCGCCATCGCCGGCCACCGCGCCTCCCCGAACAACCGTCGCCGATGTCGATCCGGCCCGGTTGCTCACCGAGGCCGGGTTGCGCAGCGTACTGGATGCGGGCAGCGGCGGCGGATATGCGCTGCTGCCTCGCGGCAACGACGCCCTGCTGAAGGCGGCCGGCCTGCAGGCGGGCGACGTACTAGTGAGCGTCAATGGGCAGTCGCTGGATGCCGAACGCCTCGCGGAGCTGGCCGGTCAGCTCAAAGACAATCCCCGCGCTGAGATCACGTATCGACGCGATGGCCAGCTGCGCTCCCTCACCCTTGGAACCGGCACTCGATGACCCAGAGATTGACCACGCTGCTGCTGATCGCGGCAGGCGTGACACTTGCCACGCCGTCGCCCGTCCACGCCCAGGCCGCGCAAGCCACGCGTACGCCTGCGGTGCGCATGCAGGACGTGGAACTTCAGGCCTTCATCCAGGACGTTGCCCGTTCCACCGGCACCACCTTCATCACCGACTCAAAGATCCAGGGTACGGTGAATGTCAGTCGCGACCAGGACATGTCCCAGGGCGACCTGATGGGCATTCTGCTTACGGTGCTGCGCGCCAACAACCTCATCGCGGTGCCGGCCGGCCCCTCCACCTACCGCGTCATCCCGGATGACAACGCCGCGCAGCAGGCGGGCTCGCCGCTTGGCTTCGCCACCAAGGTATTCCCCCTGCAGCGCATCGATGCACGCGCCGCCGCCGAAACGCTGAAGCCGTTGATCGGCCGCGGCGGCGTGGTGATGGCGTTGCCGCAAGGCAACCAGCTGCTCGTGGCGGACTACAGTGACAACATCCAGCGCATCCTCGAACTCGTGCAGCGCATCGACCGCGACAGCGCGGGCATCGACACTGTCGTGCTGCGCAACACCTCCGCCCGTGAGCTGGCCACCACCCTGACCGATCTGTTCGGCACCGGTGCCGACAAGGCCGCGGCTCCCCTGTCGGTGCTGCCGGTGAACAGCAGCAACTCGCTGCTACTGCGGGGTAACCCGGCACTGGTGCAGCGGGCCGCGAAACTGGCGCTGGAACTGGATGCGCGCGCACAGCGCAACGGCGATGTGGCGGTAGTCAAGCTACAGCACGCCAGTGCCGAACAACTGCTACCGGTGCTACAGCAGCTGATCGGGCAGACCCCTGAGATCGTCGCGCCGGGTGCCCCGCGCCTGACCAGCACCGGCATGGCGGGCATGGCCGCCACCGCACCCCTGCCGGTAGCGGCAGCGTCCATGGCGGGCGGCGACAACGACCCTGCCAATGCACAGATCATCGCACCGGCCACGGGCAAGCGCCCGGTCATCGTGCGCTACCCTGGTTCCAACTCGCTTATCGTCCATGCCGACCCGGACACCCAACGCATCCTGCTGGACGTCGTGCGGCAGCTGGATGTGCCCCGCGAGCAGGTGCTGGTGGAGGCCCTGGTGGTGGAGATCTCCGACAAAGCTGCCCGCAAGCTCGGCGCGCAGCTGCTGCTGGCCGGCAAGGACGGCACCATTCCGCTGGGCCTGACCCAGTTCGCCGATGACACCACGCCGGGCTTGGTGCCACTGGCCGGCGCGGCGCTGGCCGGCAACGACAGCGCGGAAGGCAGCATCGGCGAGGCGGCGCGCCAGGCCGCTGCGCAGGCGCTGCTCGGATTGAGCGGCGGCCTGCTCGGCCTGGCCCATCAGAACGATGATCGCCTGTTCGGTGTGATCATCAACGCGGTGAAGAACGACACCAGCTCCACCCTGTTGTCTACCCCGTCGATCCTCACGCTGGACAATGAAGAAGCCCGCATACTGGTCGGACAGGAAGTGCCCATCACCACCGGTGAAGCACTGGGCTCAAACAACGAAAACCCGTTCCGCACAGTGGACCGTGAAGACGTGGGTATCCAGCTCACCGTGCGCCCGCAGATCAACAGCGGCGGCGGCATCACCCTTGCGATCAAGCAGGAAGTGTCCTCGCTCGCGGGTACGGTTTCGGCCGACAACAGCGAGGTCGTGCTCAACAAGCGCGAAGTGGAAACCAATGTGGTGGTCGAAGACGGTGCCATGGTCGCGCTGGGTGGGCTGCTGGACAGCAACAACGCCAACGGCACCCGCAAGATTCCTTTCCTCGGCGACATCCCCTTGGTGGGAGCGCTGTTCCGCAGCAAGTCGCGCAGCAGCGAGAAGACCAACCTGATGGTGTTCCTGCGCCCGACCATCATCCGCGACGCGAGTGCCGCACAGCGGATGAGCGGTGCACGATACAACTACCTGCGCAGTATCCCGCAGCACGACGAGGGCAGCGCCGCCGCCGAGCTGGAAGCAGTGGTACGCGAGTACCTGCGCACTGTTCCTCCGTCGGAAGCCGCTTCAAGCGTTCCGACCACCACGCCTGCACCGGCCCGCAAGCCGTGAGAACCAACGTGCACGCCCTGCCCTACGCATTCGCCAAGCGCCATGGCGTGCTCGCGCTGACCCCCGCCGACGACGCCGTCGCCGACGAGGGCACACCGCCTTCGCCGCTCCGCGTGCTGCTTCGGGCCGATGCTGATCCCGCCGCGCTGCTGGAAGCGCGGCGTGTGCTGGAGTGCCAGCTGCTCGTGGAGACGGTGCCTTCGGCCCGTTTCGACCGGCAACTTTCGGAGATCTACGCTGACGTGGCCATGCACGGCAGCACCGGCGTCGACGACCTGCAGCTTCACGGCGGGCTGGATGCCCTGCTGGAAGACCTCCCAACCACCGCCGACCTGCTGGAAAGCCAAGGTGATGCGCCAATCATCCGCATGATCAACGGGATCATTGCCGAGGCGGTGCGACTTGGTGCCTCGGACGTCCATATTGAATCCTTCGAGTCGGCGCTGCGGGTGCGCTTCCGCATAGATGGTGTGATGCGTGACGCGGCGCAGCTGCCTGCCCGCATCGCACCGTTGCTCGTATCGCGCGTGAAAGTGATGGCGCGCCTGGACATCGCAGAGCGACGCGTGCCCCAGGACGGCCGTGTTTCGCTGTCCATGGGCGCGCGACCGCTGGACGTGCGCGTATCCACCCTGCCCACTCGCGGCGGCGAGCGCGTGGTGCTGCGCATCCTGCACAAGGACCAGGAAGCGCTGTCGCTGGACGGCCTGGGCCTGGCAGGCCCGGCGCTCGGTGCGCTGCGCCGGGCGCTGCAGGTGCCAAATGGCATCGTGATCGTTACCGGTCCCACCGGCTCGGGCAAAACCACCACCCTGTACGCTGCGCTGGCCGCGCTCAACGACGGCGAGCGCAACATCCTGACCGTGGAAGACCCGGTCGAGTACTCCATCGAGGGCATCGGTCAGACCCAGGTCAACGCCCGCGTTGGCATGACCTTTGCGATGGGGCTGCGCGCGATCTTGCGCCAAGACCCGGACGTGCTGATGGTGGGCGAGATCCGGGACGCGGAAACCGCCGAAGTGGCGGTGCAGGCCAGCCTGACGGGCCATTTGGTGCTATCCACCGTGCATACCAACGATGCCGCTGGTGCCGTCACCCGTCTCCGCGATATCGGTATCGAGCCCTTCCTGCTTGCATCGTGTCTGCGCCTCGTGGTCGCACAGCGTTTGCTCCGACGCTTATGCACACAGTGCCGCCGGCCGCGCTTGCCGCAGGGCGCGGAACAGTCGCTGCCGGGGACCTATTACGACGCGGTGGGCTGCGCGCACTGCGGTCACACTGGCTACTCCGGTCGTGTCGGCATTCATGAATGCATCGAAGTGGACGAGCGCATGCGCCGCCTCATTGCAGCTGATGCCTCCGAGGATGCCATCGCCGAGCTGGCGTTCACCGCAGGCGGGCGACTAGCCGAAGTGGCGCGCCAGTACGTCGCCGACGGCATCACCACCGCAGAAGAAGCGCTGCGCGTCACCCGCCAGGAGGCGCGCCCCGATGGCGCTGTTTGATTACACCGCCCTGGACGATCAGGGACGCAGCCGCAGTGGCAGCATCGCGGCCGCGACCCTGGACGAAGCGAGTGCAAAGTTGGCGCGGCACCAGCTGGTGCCCGTGCGGCTGCAGCC
>NZ_RHPP01000004.1 GCF_003935715.1 Stenotrophomonas sp. 278
CCAGGGTCACCGACAGTCCACTGCCGGCCAGCGCGCGGGCGAAGCACAGCCCCGCCGGCCCGGCTCCCGCCACCAGCACGTCAACGGTGCCGGTCTGCGGCTCGGAGGGCGTGTCCTGCGCGCCCTGCGCCTGGGTTGCGGTGTCCAGCATGAGTCCTTCCTGATGACGTATCGGTAATGAGCTTAACGCCCTGCCCGGCCCACGCCCTTGATCTGGATCAGCCGGGTTCACCGGGGTTCACCCCGTCACGGCGCGGCAGCACGCACGCTGTAGCCAGCCAGGCGCCAGACCTTGTCCTCGTCCAGGCGGAACGAAACCAGCTCGCGCACCGGTTGCGGGCTGTTGGCAAATTGGGTGGGGAAGCTGACATTGATGTAGAGGCCTTCCGGCACCGTCGCGCCCGGGCCGTACTTCACCCGTGTCACAACGGGTTGCCCGCGCGAGGTCAGCGCGCCCAGTCGCTTGCGGTCCGCCGCCAGCTGGTTGACGAAGGTCTGCTCGGGCACCGCCTTGCGCGCGACCGCCGATGCGCCCTTCCAGGCTTCGGCGGCTCGGTTGCTGTCGACCAGGCCCGCGACCTGGCGGGCAGCGGCACTGAGCTGGTCATCCTGCTCCTTGACCTGCTTCTGCTGCGCTGCGGTCAGAGGCGCGCGTGCGGGAGGGGCTGCGGTGGCCGGAGCGCTGGTCGATGGAGTGGGCGGTGCGGGGGCCGGAGCCTGGGCAAAGGCGGCAAAAGGCAGCACAAGCAACAGCAGCAGCGGACTACGCATCGGCTCACCATCCAAGTGAAAGGAGCCCAGAGTCTAAGCCAGCCGCGTTAGCACGCCGTCAGTTGCGTTCAGCCGCTTCCGCCTCCGGCTGTGCGGATTCGCTGGCGGTACGCTCAGCCAGAGGGTCCTGCGACCGGGTGGCGGCCGGCGGCAGCAGGGTCGACACGTCGATTTCCGAGAGCGGACTTTCTGCCGGGCAGGTTTCGTCGGGGAAGCCAAAACGCTGCTTCAGGTTCTGACCACACGCCGTGACCGCTTCCAGCTCGCTGCCTTCACGCTTGCACTCCTGGTCAAACGCCACCAGGAACGCGTCTTTGCGTCGCACGAAGTCGTCGCCACATTTGCGCATCTGCTTGATCCGCTCCAGATCGTCCTGCACCGCATTGGTGCCATCCAGTCCGAACTGGCGCAGTTCATCGCCGCTGAGCAGGCGCAGGCTGCGGTTGGGCACGGTCATCATCAGGTCGGCTACGCCCACCGCCACGCCGTTGCGCTGCAGGTAGTCCTTGACGTTGTCGTAGACCTCCTGCAATTCGCGGTTGAGTTCAGCGCGCGAGGTCGCCTTGGAGCTGATCCGCATCATCCGATGGATGCCGACCTTGCCGGCGACCAGGCGGTTGTCGCCGGCGGCCAGCACGAACACGCAGGCGCTGTGGCAGACCGAACCTTCGCGCACCCAGATGGTCCAGCGCGATTCGCCGATGCGGTCGCCGGCCACGATGGCCGCTTCGACCTGCCCACCGCTGGAGTCCAGGTCCAGGATGCGGCTCTGGATGTGCTGTGCTTCGGCCACCAGAGCGGTGCGAGCGACAAGTTCAGAGAAGCCCGGGTTGATCTTTCCCACGTAACGCAGTCGCAGCAGGCCGCGCTCGACGCACGGAGCCACGGCTGCGTCCAGGCTCTTTCGATCCAGCGCTTCAAGCGGCACACCGTCGCCGGCGTCTGCTGCGTAGTCGGTGTCGCAGCTGATCCAGGCCTTGCCGTTCTCCAGCGCCACCTCCGGCCAGCCCTGCTCGCCGCGGCGCGGGGGCGGTGGCACCGCAGGCGGCGCGTCCGCAGCATTGATCGACACCATGTTGTTGCCGTCCACCGCCGGTGCCCGCACAGCCTTGTCGGCGGCGGTCACGTTGCCCGGGTTCTCCAACTGGCTGCAGGCGACCATGCCCAGACACAGCAACGGCACTCCCCAAGACTTGAGCAACATGAATACCCGGTTCCCGTTCATTGGCGTGTCAGTGGCGACACGTGAACACACAGTCTAGTGCGAGCCGGGGCGCGCGCGGGAACCTGCCCTGAACCGCCCGGGCCGCGCCGCTCATACGTGTCCGAAAATGGCGAGCCTCGGTGCGCCTCCAGGCATAGACTTGCCCCCATGGACACCGCCCTGCCCCTGGACTACGCCGCCTGTGAAAGCGCCCGCCTCGCACGCGACGCGCGCTTCGACGGCGTGTTCTACACCGCCGTGCGCAGCACCGGCATCTACTGCCGGCCGGTTTGCCCGGCCCCGCCCCCGAAGCCGCGCAATGTGGACTACTACCCCACGGCCGCCGCCGCTGCGGCCGCCGGCTTCCGCCCGTGTCTGCGCTGCCGCCCTGAACTCGCCCCCGAAGCCCAGGACGCCCTGCACAATGAAACCCTGCAGCGTGCGCTGGCGCTGATTCACGACGGCTATCTGCAGGACGCGGCAGTGGGCGAACTGGCCGCACGCCTGGGGCTGAGCGCGCGCCAGCTGCAGCGCCTGTTCGTGGCCCGGCTGGGCGCGGCCCCTGCGCAGATCCATGCCACCCGCCGGCTGCTGCTGGCCAAGCAACTGCTCACTGAAACCGCCCTGCCGGTCACCGACGTGGCCATGGCCGCCGGCTACAACAGCCTGCGCCGCTTCAACGCCGCCTTTCTGGAGGGCTGCGGCATGCCGCCGACCGCGATCCGACGGCAGCGCGGTGCGCTCGACGCCGGCGCATTGACCCTGCGCCTGGGCTACCGGCCGCCGCTGGATTTTCCGGCCATGCTGGCGTTCCTGCGCCGGCGCAGCATTCCCGGCATCGAGCAGATCGGCGAAGACCGCTACCAGCGCGTGATCGGCCCGCCCGATCGGCCGTCGATCATCACTGTCACCGCCGACCCGCGCCGGCCCGAACTGCTGCTGCAGCTCGGCCAGATAGACCCGCGTGCGATTCCCGGCGTGGTGCGCCGGGTGCGCCGCATCTTCGACCTGGATGCCGACCTGCGCATGGTGCATGCCAGCTTCGCGCAGGAACCGCTGCTGGCGCGCGGCGTGGCGGAACGCCCCGGCCTTCGCGTGCCCGGCGGCTGGGACGGCTTTGAAGTGGCCGTACGCGCGGTGCTCGGCCAGCAGGTCAGCGTGGCGGCGGCGATCACCCTGGCGCGGCGCGTGGTGGACCGCTTTGGCGGCGTCCTGCTGGGGATGCCCGAAGGACTGAACCGCGAGTTCCCCACGCCTGCGCAGCTGTCCGAGGCTTCACTGGAGTCGATTGGACTGCCGCGTTCCCGCGCAGCCACGGTACGCGCCGTTGCCACCGCCGTGGCCGAAGGACGCCTGGACTTTGCCGCAGGCCAGCGCCTGGACAGCTTCATTGAACGCTGTGTGGCCCTGCCCGGAATCGGGCCGTGGACCGCGCATTACATCGCGCTGCGGGCGCTGGGCCTGCCCGACGCGTTCCCGTCTGGCGATCTGGTACTGCAGCAGGTGCTGGGCGAAGGCACGCGCTTGAGCGAACGCGCCACCGAGGCGCGCTCGCAGGCGTGGCGACCGTGGCGTGCCTATGCGGTGCTCCATCTGTGGCACCTCGCCACGCCGACCGTGACCACTTCAGGAGAGACGAAATGACCCTGCTCTATGACACCTTCGACAGCCCGATAGGCGCGCTGACCGTGGCCGGCGACAGCCAGGGCATCCATCACATCCTGTTCGAGAACAACCGCTACGACGCAAAAGGCCGCGAACGCTGGCAGCGCGATATCCATGCATTGCGCGACGCACGTACGCAGCTGCTGCAGTTCCTGCGCGGTCAGCGCACCCGCTTCGAACTACCGCTGGCACCACATGGCACCGACTTCCAGCTGCGCGTTTGGAAGGCATTGGCGGATATTCCCTTCGGCCAAACGTGGAGCTACGTCCAGCTGGCGCGGCACATCGGCCAGCCGACCGCGAGCCGTGCGGTGGGTGCGGCGAACGGACGCAACCCGCTGCCCATCGTGCTGCCCTGCCATCGGGTCATTGGTGCCAGCGGTGCGTTGACCGGGTTTGGTGGCGGCATCGAAACCAAGGCGGCGCTCCTGGAACTGGAAGGCCGGGGCACGCCGTTGCTTGTGTGATGTGCCATTGGTTGTCTTCGCGCGGTCACCCGTGCGCCCTATGATGGCCGGATGATCTCTGTCCGCCTGACTCTGGCGATTGCCGCCACCCTCGCGCTGACCAGCTGTGCCAGCACCCCCTCCACCGCACCGTCACCGCCGGCGACCACGGCCGTGCCCACGCAGACGCCCAAGCTGCTGCTGGTCTCCATTGATGGCCTGCGCGCGGACATGCTCGACAAGGGCATCACCCCGAACCTGGCGCGCATCGTGCACGACGGCGTACGTGCGCAGTACATGACGCCTTCGTATCCCTCGCTGACCTTCCCGAACCATTACACCATCGTGACCGGGCTGCGCCCGGACCACCATGGCATCGTGCACAACAGCATGCACGAGAACGAGCTGGGCAGTTTCAAACTGAGCATGCGCGAAGCGGTGACCGACTCGCGCTGGTGGGGCGGCCAGCCAATCTGGGTAGGCGCGGAGAAGGCCGGCCTGCGCACGGCGATCTGGTCCTGGCCCGGCAGCGAAGCGGCGATCCAGGGCGTGCGCCCGACGAAGTGGCGCATCTACGACGGCAGCGTGCCGTTACCGGACCGCGTGGACGAGGTGCTGGGCTGGGTGGCACGCGACGATGCGCAGGCTCCGCGCCTGGTGACGCTGTACATGGAGAACGTGGACCACGAAGGGCACCAGCACGGACCGAACTCGCCTGAGTACGCGGCGGCAGTGAAAGATGCCGATGC
Organism: Stenotrophomonas sp. 278; assembly: GCF_003935715.1. GTDB lineage: Bacteria > Pseudomonadota > Gammaproteobacteria > Xanthomonadales > Xanthomonadaceae > Stenotrophomonas > Stenotrophomonas maltophilia_AH. Next base: position 4,836 of record NZ_RHPP01000004.1, read on the forward strand.
GGCGGTGGGCCGGCTGCTGGATGGCCTGCAGGCACGCGGCATTGCCGACAGTACCAACGTGATCGTGGTGTCCGATCACGGCATGGCGCTGGTGCCGGAGGGGAACACGATCGCAGTGGAAGACATGGTGGACCCGTCTCTGGCCAAGGACGTATCCGTCGGGCAGTCGGTAGGATTCGCACCGCTCCCGGGCAAGGAAGCGCAGGCAAAGAAGGCGCTGCTGGGCGCGCACGCGCAGTACGACTGCTGGACGCGGGAAACATTGCCGGCGCGCTGGCAGTACGGTTCCAATCCGCGCATCCCGCCAATCGTCTGCCAGATGCACGAGGGCTGGAACGCGATGCGCCGCGACCGCATCCAGGAGAAATCAGGCGAACGCGGCTCGCATGGTTACGACAATGCCCTGCCCTCGATGCGCGCGGTGTTCATTGGTCGCGGCCCGTCGTTCAAGCAGGGCGAGACGATTCCCGGCTTCGACAATGTCGACGTGTATCCGCTGCTGACACGCCTGCTCGGCATTCCAGCCGCACCCAACGACGGTAATCCGCAGACGCTGCTGCCTGCGTTGAAGTAGCCGGGCACTGCGCCGAGTTGCATGCGTTCCGTACCGCCGGGCTCTGCCCGGCTCTACGCAGCGCGACAAAAAAAACGCGGCGCAAGCGCCGCGTTTTTCTCGACCAATGCTGATGAAGGATCAGCTGGCCTTGGCCACAGCCTTCTTGGCAACGGCCTTCTTTGCCGGGGCCTTGGCCACGGTCTTCTTGGCGACCGGCGCAGCTGCGCCCACGGCCACCTTGCTCACGCTGTGCGAGCGCGAATTGCCATAGCTGGCGTTGTAGCGCTTGCCCTTGGCGGTCTTGCGGTCACCCTTACCCATGTCGTCAACTCCTTAAAGTCTGAATACTGATTACCCCGTACGGACACGGGTTCGGCAAGGCAGTCTGTTTCGACCGCCCTGCGCACGATCGGAAAGCCTATCACACGGCCTCAATGCGCACAGCTGGCGTCGTGGACGTGGCCATGGTTCAGGCGCAGATTGACCAGATGCGCCACCCCGACCAGGACCCCGCCCAGCGTCATCACGATGGCGTGCGGTACAGCTGAATGGTGCAGCGGGTCATACAACAGGCCGGCCCACAGGGCCACCAGTCCCGGCACAAGGAATCCGAGCGCGCGCAGCGCGCCGTGCCGGCGGTAGCCCCAGACCAGGCTGAACAGCCCCAGCAGGGTCACGAAGCACACCAGTGCCAGCTCCACCCCGTCACTCATCCATACCGACAGCCCCAACGACGGGGCCGCCGCCAACAGAACCGGCAGCACCGCACAGTGCACCGCACACAGCAGGGAGCCGGTGGCACCAAAACGATCAAGCAGATGGCGAAGGCCAGGGAACAGGGGCATGACTTCCAGCAGGGTCGGCGACACGATGTGGAATAATATAACATCAATCCTGACGCGCACCCTTCCCCGCCATTCCACCACGTCATCCCACGTCCCAAACCGGGCCGGAACTGACAGGCAGGCCGCGCCAACTCATTGATACAAAGTAACAATTTGACTGACGGACCCCTCTCCAATGCGCTCTTCCCGCCCCCTGCTCACCCCACATGCGCTGTCCCTCGCCCTCACACTGGCACTGGTTCCCGCCCTCGCCGGTGCCGCTGAGAACCAAGGCCATCCCGACCGCCACCTGACTGAACTGTCGACCGTCAAGGTCACTGCCTCGCCCCTGCAGGGCGACGCCGAGTCCCTCGCCCGCCCGGTGGAGGTGCTCGCCGGCGAACGCCTGGACGAGCAGAAGGCCGGCACCCTCGGCGAAACCGTCGCCAAGCTGCCGGGCGTCCAGACCACGTCCTTCGGCCCCGGTGTCGGCCGCCCGATCATCCGTGGCCAGGAAGGCCCGCGCGTGCAGGTACTGTCCAATGGCGTGGGCAATCTTGATGCCTCCACCGTCAGTGCCGACCATGCCACCAGCATCGAGCCATTCCTGGCTGACCAGGTGGAAGTCCTCAAGGGACCGGCCACCCTGCTGTTCGGCAGCGGTGCCATTGGCGGTGCAGTGAACGTCGTGGATGGCCGCATCGCCAGCGAAATCCCGGACCGCCCGCTGAGTGGTCGCGCCGAGCTGCGCGGCAACTCGGTCAACGACGAGCGCAGCGGCATGTTCCGCCTGGATGGCGTGAGCGGCAACGTCGTGCTGCATGTGGACGGCCTGGTCCGCAATGGTGACGACTACCGCATTCCGGGCTATGCCGTGATCGACGGCCTGGAAGACCACGACCATGACCATGAACATGAGGAAGGCGACACCGACGAACCCCGTCGCGGCCGCCTCGACAACAGCTCCGTCCGCACCCGCGCCGGTGGCGTCGGGGCCACCTGGCTGGGCGAAGGCGGTTACCTGGGTGCGTCGGCCAGCACCTACCGCACCAACTATGGCATTCCCAACGGCGCGCATGTGCATGCCGAAGGCGAAGACCACGACCATGACCACGGTGATGAAGAGGAAGAAGGTGACGAGCACGACGTGCGCATCGACATGGTGCAGAACCGCTTCGACGTGAAGGGCGGTATCTACAACCCGGTGTCGTTCCTGAAGAACATCAACGTCCGCGCCGGCTACACCGATTACGAGCACACCGAACTGGAAGCCGGCACACCGTCGACCCGCTTCACCAACCGCGGCATTGAAGGCCGCGTGGAAGCCACCCAGCAGCAGATTGGCGGCTGGGACGGCGCGTTCGGCCTGCAGTTCGGCAACACCGATTTCGGTGCGCAGGGCGAGGAAGCCTTCGTGCCCAATACCGGTACCGAGAGCCTGGGCGTGTTCGTACTGCAGGAGAAGCAGTTTGGACCGCTGAAGGTGGAACTGGGTGCGCGCCAGGACAAGGTCAAGCTGGATCCAACCGGCGACTATCGCAAGCGTGATTTCGACGCCACCAACCTGTCGGCCGCCGGTATCTGGAAGCTCAACGACGCGGTTGACCTGCGCTTCGGCATCGACAGCTCCGAGCGCGCGCCGACTACCGAAGAGCTCTACGCCGCCGGTGCGCATATCGCCACCCGTTCGCTGGAAATCGGCGACGCCAACCTGAAGACCGAACGCGGCCAGCGCGTGGAACTGGGCATCCATACCCACAGCGACCTGGTCGACTTCTCTGCGTCGATCTACCAGACCAAGTTCAAGGACTTCATCTACCTGGCTGATACGGGTGTGGTCGAAGACCTGCCGGTGCGGCTGTGGACGCAGCAGGACGCCACCTTCAAAGGTGCCGAAGCCGAAGCGCTGTTCCACCTGTTCGAGGGTGGCGCAGGTGACTGGGACCTGCGGGTGTTCGGCGATTACGTGAAGGCCGAGCTGGACGGCAGCGGCGACCGCAGCGTCGACATCGCCGTGCCGCACGGCGACCACAGTCACAACTACACCGTCGACATCGCCAACAGCGGTTACCTGCCGCGCATCTCGCCTGCCCGCGTGGGCGCGGACCTGCGCTGGTCGAAGGACGGCTGGCGCGCCTCGGTCGGTGCAGTGCGTTACAGCAGCCAGAAGGACGTGGCCCAGAACGAGGAGCCCAGCGACGGCTACACCCTGGTCGATGCGCACCTGGCCTACCGCTGGGACCGCAACGACAGCAACAGCTACGAGCTGTTCCTGGACGGCAGCAACCTGACCAACCGCGAAGCCCGCCCGCACACCTCGCTGTTGCGCGATTACACCCCGCTGCCGGGCCGTGGCGTCGCGTTCGGCATCCGCGCGTATTTCTGATCCCTCCCTGGGTCTTTGGATACACCTTTCGGGGGCCGCAAGGCCCCCTTTTTTCTGTGCCTGGGATGCGACCAGTGGCATTTTCATGTGGTTGTGTGAGGTGGTAGCGTCGGTCGACAGACGACGGCCCTGAAACCACCAACGCCCGGTAACGCACGACCATCGAATGAAGGCACCCTCCACAGGTTGACGTCAACCGCAGGCTTCATCACGATGCGACATAACCGGGCCCACTCCGCTGCAAGGGCCCTCAACCCCATGGTGTCCCATCGTGACCAGAAAGACCGTGGCATTGCTGTATGGCGGAATATCGCCAGAGCATGACGTCTCCGTCGTCTCTGCCCGCAGCGTCTTTGCGTCCATCGACGACAGCCGCTACCACGTAATCCCGATCGCCATCGATCGCCAAGGCCGCTGGTGGCTTGGAGATTCCGCAACGCTCCCCGACCAGAGCGCCTTTCCCGGCGAGTACCAGGTATCCCTTCTGCCCGGTGGCCGCGGCCAGGCGCTGGCCTTCCATACCGCAACGGGCGAGGCAAAGGGCCTGAACTTCGATATCGCCCTCCCGATCCTTCACGGACAGGGAGGAGAAGACGGCAGCATCCAGGGGCTGCTGGAGACCGCCCGGATTCCGTACGTGGGCAGCGGCGTTCTGGCCTCGGCCGTATGCATGGACAAGCAGGTAACCAAGGCGCTGCTGCGTGATGCAGGCGTGCCGGTGACGCCCTTCCTCTCGCTTGACCGATTCGAAACACCTTCACTCTCCGAACTGAGGAACGCGCTCGGCGGCGAGGCCTTCTTCGTCAAACCAGCCAGGCTCGGTTCTTCCATCGGGATCAGCAAGGTCGCGACGGAGGAGGAACTGGCAAACGCCCTGGCACTGGCGCTCGATCAGGACGAAAAGGTCCTCATCGAGACCATGGTTGTGGGGCGGGAGATCGAATGCGGCGTACTGCAACGGGGATCCGACGACCTGCTGGCGACCTGGCCATCGGAAATTTCGCTGGCATCCGACGCCCATGCGTTTTACACCTACGATGCCAAGTACAACGATCCAGATGCAGTCAGGTTGGACGTTCGGGCCGGCATTGATGAGGCATGCGCAGAGCGCGTCAAGGACATTTCCATTCGTGCGTTCCAAGCACTCGGCTGCGAGGGTATGGCGCGTGTGGACTTCTTCCTGAAGGACAACGGGGATCTGCTGGTCAACGAGGTCAACACGATTCCGGGGTTCACCTCGCACAGCCTGTATCCGAAAATGATCGAGTCTGCCGGAACTCCGTACAGGGAATTGTTGGACATTCTCCTGGAGCAGGCGGTAGCGCGTTTCTCGTAGTGGGACAGGCGAGGGTCAACGTCGCGCCCTCGCTTTGAACCCGGTGGGGGTCCATGCGTTAGAGCACCGGTGGGTGTTATCGGCGGTCGTCTATCGACCGACCCTACCAGTGCCCACATTGCGCGGGGTGCCGGTAGCATGCACTGACCGGCGCGTCGGGTGCGCCCACGGTCTCTGACCTGGCCGTACAATCGGGCTGCCTCCCTGCTGGAGTACCCGCATGGCCCCTGCCTCTCCTGCCCCGCGCATGCACTGGGGTCTGCTGGTTGCCGCTTCGGCGATTCTGATGGTGACCATGGGGGTGCGCCAGACCTCGGGCCTGTATGTGGATCCGATTCACCGCAGCACCGGGGTCAGCATCGTCGAAATCAGCTTCGCCCTGGCCGTCGGCCAGTTTGTCTGGGGGGCGGTGCAACCGGTGTTCGGCGCGGTGGCCGACCAGCGTGGAGCGTGGCCGGTGCTTCTGGCAGGCACGTTGCTGCTGGTCGCGGGCCTGCTGCTGGCCCCTGTGCTGACCAGCCCGCTCGGGCTCAGCTTCAGCCTCGGCCTGCTGATGGCAGCCGGTGCTGGGGCCGGTAGTTTCTCGGTGTTGATCGGGGCGACCGCGCACCGCCTACCGGCGCAGAAGCGTTCGTTCGCTGCCGGTCTGATCAACGCCGGCGGTTCGCTCGGCCAGTTCGTGTTCGCTCCGCTTGTGCAGTGGGTGATCAGCAGCGCCGGCTGGGCGCGGGCCATGTGGGTGATGGCGGCCGCGGCACTGCTCTCGTTGCCGATGGCGTGGCCGCTGCGTCGGCGCCACGGCGATCACGCGCTTAGCGCGGCGGACGAACACGGCGGGCTGCGCGCGCAATTACAGGTCGCCGCGCGTAACCGCAGCTACTGGTACCTGCACATCGGTTTTTTCACCTGTGGCTTACATATTGCTTTTCTCGTCACCCATCTTCCTGGCGAGATCGCGCTGTGTGGGTTGTCGCCGACCGTGTCCTCCACGTCGATTGCGCTGATCGGTCTGTTCAACATCGCCGGCAGCTTGTTGGTCGGTGCACTGGGTCAGCGGTATCGGATGAAGTACCTGCTGTTCTGGATGTATGCCAGCCGCGCGGTGATGATCGGGGTGTATCTGCTGGCACCGCCGACACCGCTGACCTTCTATCTGTTTGCGGCGGCGCTCGGTTTCACCTGGCTGGCGACGGTGCCGCCTACGGCAGGGTTGGTGGGGAAGCTGTTTGGGCCGCGCTATCTGGGTACGTTGTTCGGGTTGACGTTGTTGTCGCACCAGTTGGGTGGCTTCTTTGGAGCTTGGTTGGGGGGATTGGCGCTGGCGCATTCGGGCAGCTATGTATGGATGTGGTATGCGGATATGGCGTTGGCCGCGGTGGCGGCGGTGGTGAATCTACCGATCCGGGAAGCACCGTATGGGTGTCATGCGATGGGGGCACGGTGACGGGCGGTGGAAAGCCACGGCCACTGCTTTCACACGGTTTTACCGGATCAGTCGGCTTGATGCATTTTCCGACTTCCAGGGATAGCGGAGCGGACAGAACTGTCCGAAAATAGTGCATGACCATCCAACGCGCCGATGCCGCCGCCCGCCGTGCCCTCATTCTGGATGCCGCCGACGCGGTGTTTGGCCAGCACGGCGTCACCGCCCCGCTGGACATGGTGGTCGAGCGCGCCCAGGTCGGACGCGCCACGCTCTATCGCAACTTCCCTGACCGCGCTGCGCTCATTGAAGCCCTGCTCAAACGCGCCGTCGCCCGCATCGAGCGCCAGGTAGAGCGTCTGGGCGACCGTGACGACACCCTGTTCCAGGTCCTGGACGGCATGGCCTCCCGCCTCGTCCACTCGCCGGCCCTCGCGGACTACTGGCGCGCGGTCGACCCGGATCATCCGCCCATGGCCGCCGCCCGTCTGGCCGTCCGCGAGATTCTCAAGGTCCCCATCCAGCGCGCCATCGCCGCAGGCCTCTGCCGTCCCGACCTGCAGCCCGCCGACATCAGCCTCATTTCCAGCATGCTCGGTGCCGCATTGCGCGGCAAAACCACCCAGGAACGCGAGCACCTGGCCGCCCGCGCCATGGAGCTGCTGCGTGGAGGACTGCACGGACCTGTCCCCGAGCCGGGCGGATGAGTACCTATCTCAAGCCCGTCCCCAACTGGGAAGAGCACGAGAAGCCCACCCTGCCCGGCTCAGCCTCGATGCCGTGGCATCCTCCTCATCGGCGCGCCGCGTACGCCGCTGTTGCCGTGCTGGTCGGCATCACCGGCGGCCTCGGCAACGCCCTGGTCACCGCCAACCTGCCTTTCCTGCAGGGACAGCTCGGTCTCACGCCCGCCCAAGGCAGTGGCCTGGTCGCCGCCTACGCCATGGTCAACGTCACCGCCAACCTGCTGGCCTTCAAGTTCCGCCAGCAGTACGGCATCCGCCTGTTCGCCGAGATCGGGCTGGGAATCTACGCCGCCCTCGCTGTCCTGCATCTGTTTGTCGGCAGCTTTGAAACCACCCTGCTGATGCGCGCCGCCAGCGGCTTTGCAGGGGCGGCCTGCAGCACGCTTGGCACGCTGTACATGCTGCAGTCGCTGCCGCGGCGTTACACCGGCAACCTGCTGGTGGTCGGCGTCGGCCTTTCGCAGCTTGCCGTACCGCTGGCCTGGCTGGTGTCGCCCGGGCTGGTGGACACCGGTCAATGGCACAACCTGTACTTCCTCGAAGCCGGCCTGGCGCTGTGCGCATTTGCCGCCGTGGTCCTGCTCAAGCTGCCGCCAGGCGTGCAGATCAAGGCGTTCGAGCCCTTGGATTTCCTGACCTTCGCATTGCTTGCGCCGGCCGTCGCGCTGCTGGTCATCGTGCTGTCCCAGGGCTACGTGCGCTGGTGGCTGGACACGCCCTGGCTGGGTTGGGCACTGGTGGCGTCCATCACCTTGGGCACCACCGCCTTCATCCTCGAGCACTACCGGCGCAATCCGCTGCTGCAGACGCGCTGGCTGGCCAGCCTGCCGGTGCTGCACTTCATCGCAGGTGCCTTCCTGCTGCGTTTTCTCACCGCCGAGCAGTCCTATGGCGTTATCGGGCTGATGCGGCAGCTCGGCATGGGGCCGGACCAGATGCGACCGTTGTTCGCGGTGATCCTGGCGGGCGTGATCACCGGCATCGCCACCAGCGCGCTTACCTTCGGCCCCAAGCGGATCATCGCCCAGCTGCTGATGGCCATCGCCCTGCTCGGCACGGCCGCCCTGCTCGACCAGGACCGCACCAGTCTGGATCGCCCACACGATTTCTTCCTGAGTCAGTTCCTGGCCTCGGTCGGGGCGGGGATGTTCATGGGACCGCTGATCATGCTCGGCATCACCCAGGCCCTGAAGCAGGGCGTGGACCACATGATCACCTTCCTGGTCACGCTGTCGATCACCCAGACCCTGGGCGGCCTGGCCGGCTCCGCCGTGCTCAGCAGCTATCAGCTTCATCGCGAGCAGGTGTATTCCAGTGCGCTGGTCAGCCAGCTGGATCCGGCCGACGGCGTGGTCGCGCAGCGCCTGAAACAACAGCAGCAGATTTACGCCGGCATGGTCACCGACCCGGTGCAGCGCGCGGCGCAGGGCACCGCGCAACTGGCCCAGGTGGCGCGGCGCGAGTCCAATGTGCGCGCGTTCAATGACGTGTTTTCACTGAGTGGGAAGGTAGCGTTGGGATTCCTGGGCTGGCTGCTGCTGTTGTCGCTGCGCACGGCCGTGCTCAAGCAATGGCGCAAGCGCCACCCGCCCGATCCCGTTTCCCGATGAGCGCCAGCATGTCCTCGCAACCGCCGCGTCCTGAAGAAGAGAACGTCAACCCGCCGCCGCCCACCGACGCTGCGCCGCCAGCAGCACCGGCTGCCGCTGCGCCGCCGAAGTACATCACCCCCAGCCGACGCGCGGTGATCGTGATGGTGCTGGTCGCCCTGGTGGGCATTGCGCTGATCCTGCGGGCATGGTCGCTCTGGCCTTTCCAGACCACGTGGGAAAGCACCGATAACGCCTATGTGCGTGGACAGATCACCGTGCTGGCTCCGCAGGTCAACGGTTACGTGACCGAAGTGCTGGTGAAGGACTACCAGCGGGTCAAGAAGGGGGACGCACTGGTCCGCATCGATGACCGCATCTACAGGGAAAAGGTCGCTCAAGCCGAAGCCGAACTGGACAGCGCCAATGCCGCGCTCGCCAATTCCGACCAGACCCAGGCGCAGGACCGTGCGCAGATCGCCGCCGCGCAGGCCAATCTGGCGGCCGGGCAGTCAGAGTTGAACCGTTCGCGCAACGAACTCAAGCGTTACGAGGAACTGGCTGCGCAGCAGCTGGTCGCCCTCAACGACCGCGACAGGTTCCGCACGACGACCCAGTCGGCGCAGTCGGCGGTGCAGCAGTCGCAGGCGCAGATCCGTATCGCCGAGGAGACCCTCACCTCCACCCAGGTGGCACGCAAAGGACTGGAGGCACGCGTGGCGACCGCGCAGGCGCAGCTGGAGCTGGCCCGCATCGACCTGGACAACACCGTCATCCATGCTCCACGCGATGGCCAGGTCAGCGAGGCATCGGTACGGTTGGGGCAGTACGTCACCGCCGGCTCACAGCTGCTGTTTCTGGTACCGGACGCGCTGTGGGTGGTCGCCAACTTCAAGGAAGGCCAGACCTGGAAGATGCGCGTCGGCCAGCCCGCCACCTTCGCGGTGGATGCGTTCGACGGTCAGCGTCTGAGCGGGCGGGTGGAGCAGATTGCGCCGGCGACGGGATCGGAGTTCAGCGTACTGCGGCCGGATAACGCCAGTGGCAACTTCACCAAGGTGGTGCAGCGCTTGCCGGTGCGGATTGCGATTGATCCCGGGCAGGACCTGGCACCGCGATTGCGGCCCGGGATGTCGGTGGTGGTGCGGGTGGATACGGCCGGGAACTAACCTGCGCAGCGGGCGCAGAGGCCGTGTACTTCCAGGGTCTGGGCCTGCGGCTGGAAGCCGAGCTCCTTGGCGCGCTTTTCCAGTTGGCTGACGATGTCGCGGTCCTCCAGCTCGACCGCGCTGTGACAGCTGTTGCAGATCAGGAAAGGCACAGAATGCTGCGCGCTGCTGGGGTGGTGACAGGCGACGAAGGCGTTCACCGACTCCAGCTTGTGCACGAAGCCGTTGGCCATCAGGAAGTCCAGCGCGCGGTACACGGTGGGCGGTGCGTCGGCCCCTACCCCCTTGCCGTTGCGCACCCATTCCAGCAGTTCGTACGCCTTGACCGGTTTGCCGGCCTCGGCAATCAGGCGCAGAACGTTGGCGCGGATCGGGGTAAGGCGCAGTCCGCGCTCGGCGCACACGCGCTCCACCACCTTCACGAAGTCGGACGCGTCGTGAACGTGATGATGTGGAGCAGTACAAGCGGTTTTGGCGGACATGCGCGGTCTCCTGGGATCAGGCCTTCGGTACTTTAGTAAGGGCGACGTCGATCCGCTTCAAGGCCTCTTCACGGCCGGACAGGAAGACCGTCTGCGAGATGTCCGGGCTGACCTGGGTGCCGGTGATCGCCACGCGCAGTGGCTGGGCGACCTTGCCCATGCCGGTTTCAAGCGCGGCCGCGGTGTCGTGCAGGGCACCGGCAACCCCTTCCAGGGTCCAGGCCGGCAGCGCCGCCAGCAGCTCGCCAGCCTTGCCCAGCGCCAGCTCCGCGCCCGGTTTGAAGTGCTTGGCCACAGCGGCCTCGTCGTATTCGGTCAGCGGCTGGTACCAGACCACGGCCTTTTCCGCCATTTCCTTCAGGGTCTGCACGCGGTCGCGCAGCGCCACCACGACGTCGGCCGGGTCCGGGCCGGCGGCCAGGTCCAGACCCAGCTTGTCCAGCTGGTACACCAGGTGCGGTGCGACGGAAGCCGGTTCTTCGGTCTTCAGGAAGTGCTGGTTGACCCAGCCCAGCTTGGCCATGTCCAGGCGCGAGGCCTTGGAGTTGCAGTTGCGCACGTCAAACAGGTCGATCAGCTCCTGGCGGCTGAACAGCTCCTGGTCGCCATGCGACCAGCCCAGCCGGGCCAGATAGCTCAGCAGCGCGTCGGGCAGGTAGCCGGCATCCTTGTACTGCATCACGTCCGCCGCGCCGGTGCGCTTGGACAGCTTGGCACCCTGCTCGTCCAGGATCATCGGCATGTGACCGAACTTCGGCACCGGCGCGCCGATGCCTTCGTACAGGTTGATCTGGCGCGGGGTGTTGTTGATGTGATCATCGCCGCGGATCACCTCGGTGATGCCCATGTCCCAGTCGTCCACCACCACCGCGAAGTTGTAGGTGGGGTAACCGTCGGGGCGGAAGATCACCATGTCATCCAGCTCGCTGTTGGCGATTTCGATGCGACCCTTGATCAGGTCGTCAAACACCACCGTGCCGTCGAGCGGGTTCTTGAAGCGGATCACCCGGTTCGGGTCGTCCCTGTACGCCAGCCCCAGCTCGCGTGCGGCACCGTTGTAGCGCGGCTTTTCCTGCTTCGCCATCGCCGCTTCGCGCATGGCGTCAAGCTCCTCGCGGGTCTCGTAGGCATAGTAGGCCTTGCCTGACGCAATCAGCTGCTCGGCCACTTCCTGGTAGCGGGCCACGCGCTGGGTCTGGTAGATCGGCCCCTGGTCGTAGTCCAGCCCCAGCCAGTCCATCGCCTCGAGAATGGCGTCGATCGCCCCCTGCGTGCTGCGCTCGCGGTCGGTGTCCTCGATGCGCAGGACGAATTCGCCGCCACGGTGACGGGCTTCCAGCCAGCAATACAGCGCGGTGCGGGCACCGCCGATGTGCAGGTAACCAGTGGGGCTGGGGGCGAAACGGGTGCGGCAGGTCATGAAGGGCTCGAAGGCGGGCAACGGAATCAGGGGCGATTTTACCCGCCCCCGCCGCTAAACGGGGGCTGGATGCCCCCACCGCCCAGGTGGCTACTCCGGCACGAATTCCAGCAGGCGGTCCCAGCCGCGCTGCCGGGCCTGCTCGAGCAGCTTCTCCGGGGCGACCTGACGGATCATGAACAACGTGGGCGGGGCGTTCTCGGTGGCCCGGGTCGCACCATACATTTCGGCCAGGGTTTCGGCCCACCGCCCGTCCGCGGCCCATTGCAGCGAGCTGAAGTAGCGCGAGGTGAACAGGCGGTGCATCCACGCATTGAACCTTGACGCACTGCTGAAACGGGTCATGCCCAGGGTCGGGCAGTAGTGCGTGTAGAACCGCGCGCCCGTGGCCTGTTCTTCCACCGCCAGCACCATGCTGTGCACCGTACCGGTCAGCAGGAACTGTGCATTGCCCTGCACGCCCTTGAGGAACTGCGCGAACTCGTCAAAGGCGATTTTCGTCTGTGCCGACGTCGCCCCGGGCAGCAGCGCCACGCCCTGGGCGTCTCGTACATACGAGAGGAACTCGGCCCCAATGCCCTCATCGGGTCGACGCAGGGCCAACCGCAGGTTACGCACCAGCTCCATCGCCTTGCCCTGGCCCAGCGCCATCGCCATCATTCGCGACAGACCCGTGCACCAGCCCATGCTGCCGCCGCTGCGAACGTTGAGCAGCGATTGCGAGACCGCAAAGTACTGGCCACCCCCTTCGTCCACCGCATCGCGGATGACGGCTTCCATGCGCAGGATGTACTCCAGCCGCTGTACGCCCTCCATGCGTGCGATCACGACCGACAGCGCCCCGCGCTGGACGGCTTCGAGGCCCCCGCTCACAAACAGCTCCTTCAGTTCGTGAACGGACCGGCTTGCGGTCACGCCTACCGGCATCTCCACCCGTTCCGGATGCTCCATGCCCCAGCGGAAATCGCGCGAGGAAAGATCCAGCGAGCGCGAAGACGTCAGCAACCTCGCCTGCGTCTCCATGGCACCACGATAGCTCGACGCGATCGACGTGCTGCGGGACACGGACGGAGTACCGCCGCTTGACGAGCTGCCCGAACCCACCCGTGACAGCGACGACGACGATGAGGGCGCATCGGGAAATGGCCCCTGTCCACCGCGCAGGCCAACCTCGGAATGCGGTTCCCACAGGCCGTCGGCATTGAGCCGGACCGGCGCATGGTAAAGCCCGCCGGGATCGGGATTCCGCTGCCGCCAGGTCTGGTTGGCCTCATCGAATCCCACTTCGTACACGTGGCCGGACTGGCGGATATAGTGATGACCCAGGTAGTGGTACACACCATTGTCGGCAGGTCTTGCACCGTCGACGATCATGTCTGCCGGCTGCGCGTAGCGGGCACTGAACCCGCGCAACGGGTCCGCCACCCCCACCTCCGCCATCTCCTGGATTTCCGGAACCACCTGCGCGCCATCGCGCGTGGCCATGCCAGCGGTGCGGGCGATCGCAAATGGTGCCGACAGGGCCAGACCGAACAGACCCCAGCCTGCGCTCACGGCACCGGCGCTGCGGTCCTCCTGGGTGCGGCCATCGATCGCTTTCTCCAGTCCCAGCGCGAACTCCAGCCCCGAACCGGCTGCCGCAATCGGCAACAGCCAGGGCATGGCGATGCTGCCCAGCCCGGTGAGCAGGTTGAACTTGGCAACCCGCACCAGAAGATACTCACGCCAGGCTTCCCAGTTCGAACTGAACAACACGCCCGCATCATTGACCGTGTGCTGATGAAGGCGGTCGATCAGCGCCTCGAAAAGGTCGCTGCCATCGATCTCCAGGGCTGATTGATTGCCCAGGAAGATGTCGCCATGGGCTTTGTCCAGCGCGGTGTCCACACCATTGGAGAACCATCCGTCCTGCAGGTCGGCCAGGTCAAACGCGGCGTGCAGCCAGCCGCGCCTTGTTCGCTGTTGGCAACGCGCGTCAGCCAGGCCTGCATCTGCTGGGTATCGGAGAATTCGCGGAACGCGATCGCGTCGCCTGGCGCGTACAGCAGCACCTCCGGCCAGGAAGGGTTTTCGATCCGCATCAGGGTGGCCTGGCGACCGTACAGACTGATCCAGCTGATCCGTGCGCCATCGGCAGCGCGGCAGCGGAAGGCGCGCTTCTCGGCCTGTGACAGCACCATGTAGCCGGTGGCCGCAAAGGCGAGCTTCAGGCCCCGCGCCGACAGCGACCCCTCGGCGAACTGCTGCCAGGCCGAGAACATATAGACACCGCGCAGGTACACGCCGACATCTTCGCGATGTTCTTTCCAGAATGCATTGAGCACCGCGAGATAATCACTGCGCAGGTCCATGTTCCGCACCAGGTCAATGAACTGATCCGGCAGCAGGTTGCCCGCTTCCGTGGCCTGGTCGTAGGTGGTGCTGTTGTCCCTCGCATAGATGCCCAGCTCGTACGAGCCCGGGCTGCCATCCGGGAACCCCGTGGCCTTGATGAACGCCGCCTCGACCAGTCCCAGCGCACTTACTTTCTGCGACAGGTCATGCACGAAACCACTGGGCGACTCACGACTGGGGGTGCCACCCGAGAACCGCACCAGCTGGAAGTCCTCGGCGCTGATGACCACCCCATGCCGCTTCAGCACCGCGGCCTTGAGCCGGTCGGCCACGTAGCGATACGGCGGCGGATAGCTGGCCTCCAGCACGCTGCGCAATGTGCTCAGGCTGGCGAGCCAGCGCGCGTCCTCCACTCCCACGTTGCGCAGCAGCGACTGCGCCGACGTTCTCGCCTGCACCAGCCAGTGCGCCCCAGCCAGCGCATAGGGATCGTGGATGCCTTCCGTCATGCGCTCCAGGGCGGCTTCCAGCAGCGGCATCGAGACCGGCATCGGCAAACGCCGCAGACGCTGGTCCAGCGCCAGGTAATCCTTGCGTGCCTCCGCCGTGGACGTCATGTTGCCGTAATGGAGCTGCTGGCTGCGCAGTGTCAGTTCCTGGATGAACAACGCACGCAGCAGATGACCGTCCACCGCTTCTCCGCGAAGCACAGGACCGTCGCCGGTACGCCAGCGTGCATGCTGGTGTGCCGGTACCCAGCGATGGAGCTGGTCGGACAGATCATGACGCAGCTGCTGCAGAGCCTCTTCCAGGGAGGGGAATTCCTGCACGATCGGCTGGCGCGAGGGCGCGATCACCAGCAGCGCGCCCTCGCTGCGCTGCGGCGACGGCAGTGACTGCGCCAGCAGCAGGCCGTGCAACGGCACGTCATCGCCCCCCGGTGGCCGGGCGACCAGCGCATGTACCCGGATGTCCTGCCCCGGCAAGGCCAGCGCGCGCCCCATCTCGCTGCCACTGCCGCCGAACCGGGCCGGGTAGCGCAGCAGGGTGTCCAGCAGCCATTTGCCCGGCGCGCTGAGGGTGCCGGCAGCGGCCAGCAAAGTACCACTGCCGCTCAGGCGCTGGCTGATCGCTTCCACATAGGCCTCGCGCTCGGGTCGGGCGGCATTGCTGCGCACCGATGCAATGAACGCATCAAGACTGTCGCGGAAACTGCCGATGTAGTCGTTGCCGGTAATGACGGCGTTGAACTCCGCCAGACTGGGCCGCGTGATCTCGTCTTCTGGCCAGTGGGTCCCGGGTTCACCACTGGGATACAGACCGGTCCGCGCATCGTCTGTTTCTCTGGGCAGGAATACGGCTTCCACCAGCGTATGCGAGCTGACCAGGCCACTGCGTATGCGGCGGTCGCGGGGAAAGTCACGGTACCGCCCGACCTGCTGCGGATCAGGTGGCTGCTTTTGCTTCCTCTCCCATTCCGGCCAGGTCGGGTAGTCGGTGAAGATGTTGCGACGAATGCCGTCAGGATCCAGCGTGACCTGGGTGGCTTCGAATATCTGGCGGGTCAGCAGCGCACCCACGTGCCGGTCCAGGCTGGGCAGCCAGCGTCCCACCTGCTCCAGTCGCTTCTCGGCGAATTCCAGCGTCCGCATTGCCACCACCAGGCGCACGTCCTGCGCTGCCACGGTGGTGTCATTGCGGTTTACCCAGTTCCGCAGGTGCAGACGCTCCAGTGCCACTGGCACGCGTTCGTCATTGCCGGTCACCACATCTTCCGGATGTGTTGGCCGGCTGGGAAGTTCCAGTACAGCCTGGGCCAGCTGCTCGCCGGCGACCTGCAGAGACGCCGCCTCACGTCGCGCGCGCCTCGGCGGCAGCGATGCAGGCAACACGCCCAGGTGGGCCGCGACAACCTCACCCATGTCATTGGCGAGCAGTCGCGCCTGCACCAGCTCGCCGGCACGGCCCGCTTCCACGGCGGTGTGATGGAGACGGTCGTACAGGTCCTGCCAGACGCTGCCACCGCCCTCGATGTCGACTACTTCATCGAGCAGGGTAATCGCGCTTTCAAGGGATGATTCCGCGACGTCCGGCGCTGCCGGCGTGACAGCACCGCCGAGGTGGACGTCATCAGGGACGACGTGTGCGGAACGGTTGCCGCTCAGCATCTGCCAGCCGTGGTAGATCATCAGCAGACCGCTGCTGGCCAGTCCGGCCCCCCAACCGATCAGACCGTGGTCCCCGGTCCGCGCGGCACCGGAAGTCGCTGCAGTCGCTGCCGCTGCGGCAGACCACGGGTCCGGCGGCGCGGCACTGCTGCGCGGCGTGGCGGATGGCACGTGCGTCAACTGCCGAGCCACCTGCGTTGGAGCAGGCGGTGCCAGCAGTGCACCACCGATCCGGAACATCCCGGCCAGCCGCCCCCAGTGCTCCGGCAACGTCGCAATGAAGCGATCCAACGCACGGTCGGGCACGGCTCCGCGTGGCAGTGTCCGCTGCAGCTGCCACAGCACGGCGGCCACCGCGAGCGCGGTGACCGGATCGACGTGGACCCTTGGCCGCATTGCGTCGTCGGCCTGCACAACCCATTCGTGCAAGGCTGCCAGGGTGTCACGCAGCGCCGCTGGCAACGCACGCACCAGCTGCTCGAACTGGGCGTATTCCCGCAACGGCGGCAGCCCCGCCGCCAGCGCCGAAAGGACCGGTGCCATGTCGCGCCATTCACCGTTCCGTACCAGCCGCGCCACTGCCGCCAGCGCAGTGAGCGTGGGCATCGCACCCGACAGTACCGACCAGCGGATACGGCTGAGCGCTGCATGCAGCGCGTGCAACCCCAACGCGGCGAGCAGGTCGCGCTCACGGTGATGCTCCGACAGTGCGACGGCAAAGCGCGCACAGATATGTTCCCGCAGGTCCGCTGATGCCGCATCGGCCAGCGTGCGCTCCAGCAGTGAGGCCACGGCGGTGGCCTGCGGTGCGCCAGTGGCAAGAATCCGGTCGCGCAGCGTCGCCTCGTCTGCCGAGAGCGACACCGGCGCTTCTGCAATGGGCGTCAGCAGCACGTGCGCCGAACAGGTGGCGGAGGCGGAACTCCCTGCGCGATTCCCCAGGCCTGTCAGGCGGGGCACCGGTCGCAGACCGGATGGACCGGCGCGGTGTTCGACGGGCACGCGGCGGGGTGCAGTACGGGCTGCGGGAACTTCCTGGAGCTGGGTCATGGAAAGCAGCGGCAGTGGACATGAATGCATCCTAGGGCGCTGTCATCCAGACGCCATCGTGTCCTTGCCATGGCTACATCTGCGCGGTCTCGAACTGGTCATTCGCGACGCTGCTGCGCACGGACGACGGCCAATGCGGCGACCAGGCCGATTCGACCCGGTCGCCGCCCTGCTACTCACTTCTGGTTGGCACCCAGCGCGTACCAGTCAATGCGACGCGTGATCCACATTGCCGCCGCCAGCACGCCAAACAGCAGCAGCGAGCCCATCAGCAGCGCGTTGTTCTCCGATACCAGCAGCGCATACAACGCGCTGTACAGGACCGTGAGCATCCCGGCGAAGCCGAGTCCACGCAGGCGGCTGCGCAGCACTCCGCTCAGATACACCGCCTGCAGGCCAATACAGGCCACCGCCGACACCACATAAGCCACCCAGAACGGAATGTGCTCGGACAGACTGAGCAGCAGCAGGAAGAAGATCGCCAGTGCCAGTCCCACCATCAGGTACTGCAGCGGATGGATGCGCAGGTCCTTGATCAATTCGAAGAGAATGAATCCAACGAACGTCAACAGAATGAACAGAATGCCGTATTTGCTGGCGCGATCGGCCTGCGTATAGATGTCGACTGGATTGACCAGCTCCACGCTCACCGCCTCGATTTCGCTGTCACCGGTGCCGCGCAGCTGGCGTTGCGCCTGTGACGCCAGCGACGATACCGACCACTGCGCGTGGAAGCCCTTCGCATCCACGGTACGTTGATTGGGGAGGAAGCTGCCCCCGAACGACGGATGCGGCCAACTGGACTGCACCGCAATGCGGCTGTCATCGCCCACTGGCACGACCGACAGGGAGCGGGTCCCGTCCAGCACCACGTCCAGCTCCACCGCACTGGCCGCCAGCATGCCGCCCGCTGGATCGTTGAAACCACGCACCGGTACATGCAGGCCCTTGCCCATGCCGGCAACGCCGCCCAGTCCCGGCTGCAGGGTCAGGGCCTGACCGTCCACGCTCAGCTTCGGCGAACCCACCAACCCCCGCACGTCTGCAATCCCGACCACCAGGTACGGCTTCCCGTACACGCGTCCTTCGCGCACCGGGTAGTCGTCCTCGCTGAACGTCGCGCGCACCTTGGCTTTCCAGGTGAACACCGGAACCCGGAACAGACCGATGCGACGCTCATCCGGCTGCATGCCGCCTTCCACCACCAGGCTAGACGGCATCTGCAGCCAGTAGCTTTCCTCTACCTGGGTGTCGATCTTCTTGATGCCGGCCGCGTCCACGGTTTCCACCTGACGGGTCTCCCGCCACGGCACCACCCGGATCGGGCCGGTCAGGGTCTGCGCACCAGCACGACTCTGGGCCACCCGCATGTAGGCCTCGTCGCGGTAAGCCTCACGTTCGCTGATCACGCCCCGGATCAGCATCAACGGAATCAACAGCAGCAGAATCAGCCCGCCGACAATGGCGAACCGCAACAGCATGTGCAAAGACTTCATCACCCTTCCTCGGTTTGGGAGGGTGCCAGCGTCGCCGCCGCCGGTGTGGAGGGTTTGAGCCCAACATGAAGTCAGAGTGAAGCGTAGTGACACGCCATGCGTGTCATCGGACGCCCGACCACCGCGAAGACACGCATGGCGTGTCTCTACGAAATCAACAGCGAGGCCAGCGCTCCGCCACCCTCGCGATTACCCAGGCTCACGCGCCCGCCATGCAGGCGCGCCACCTCCTGCACGAACGACAACCCCAGCCCGGAGCTGCGCTGCCCGGTCGCCGGCCGCGCCAGCGAGTAGAAGCGTTCGAACACGCGCGCCAGCGCGTAGTCCGGTACCCCGCTTCCGCGATCGGCTACGTGCAGTACCACGGCATCTCCGTCGCGCGCTGCGCTGAGCTCCACGGTGGACCCTTCGGGTGAAAACGCCAGTGCATTCTCAAGCAGGTTGTTCAGTGCCTGCCCAAGCAGCCACCTGTCGCCCGACACCGACAAGCCATCAGCCGCCTGCACCTTGACCTCCACCCCGGCCGCCTGCGCCCGCACCGCCACCGCCTCGGCCGCCGCCTGCAGCAATGGCGGCACTGCAATGCGCTCACGTTTCTGCAGCCAGCCGTGCTGTTCGACCTCGGCCAGCGCCAGCAGCTTGTCGATGGTTTCGGTGAGGCGCTGTTCCTGACCTTGGATGCTGCGTGCAAAGTGCAGGCGGTCGGCCTCGGGCAACGGCTCCTGCAGCAGCTCGGCCGCGCCGCGGATGGCCGCCAGCGGGCTTTTCATCTCGTGGGTCAGCGACTGTACGTACTGCTCCACGTAGGCCTTGCCCTCGAGCTTGCGGCGCATGGTTTCCAGCGCGCGGCCGAGGTCGCCGATCTCGTCGCGACGCGGCGGAGGCGGTGGCACCGGCTCGCCGCGGCTGACCGCCTGCGCGTAGCGGTTGAGCCGCCCCACTCCGTGCATCAGCCAGGCGGTCATCAACACGCCGATCAGCGCCGACAACCCGATCAACCAGGCTCCCCGCTCGATGATGGCGCGCTGGCTGGCGGCGATGAACGGATCGATGCTGCGGTTGGGTTGGGCCAGACTGAGCACGCCGATCAGGGTTCGGCCATCGCCCGGGTCGAGGATCGGCGCGGCCACGTGCATCACCGTGCGGCTGGTGTCACCCGGCGTTTCCGGGCTGGAGCGCGCACCGTATTCGCCGCGCAACGTGCGGTAGACATCATTCCAGCGCGAGTTGTCGCGCCCGAGGTCCTGCCCGGTGGAGTCGTACACCACAATGCCGCGGGCGTCGGTGATGGTGACCCGATAGTCCAGCGACCGCTTGGGAAAGCGCCAGACCATGGCCTTGGGGTCGCGTCGCTGCGCCCGCGCCAGGTCCTGCACGAAACGACCGTGCGCGATCTGCCCGGCCTTGAGGTCGGCCGCGGCCATCTCGGCGAGCACGTTGGCGGCGTCCACCAAGGTCGCTTCCATGGCCTGGCGCACGCCGGGTTTGACCTCGTTGACGAACACACGCATCACGAAGAACGCGGCAATGCCCACGATCAGGAAAAATCCCAGGAACAGCTTCAGCCCCAGCCGCACGCTACACCTCCAGCGCGTAGCCCACGCCGCGGTGGGTCCGGATCGGATCCGGCTCGGCCCCCGCCGCACGCAGCTTGCCGCGCAGGGTCTTGACGTGGGTGTCCACGGTGCGGTCGGCACTGTCGGCGGCGCTGTCCCAGCCCCGGTCCATCAGCTGCGCGCGGCTCAGGATCGCGCCGGGGCGCTGCAGCAGCGCGGCCAACAGAGCGTACTCGTACCGGGTGAGGTCCAGCAGCTGCTCGCCATAGCGGATGCGGCGGCCATCACGATCAATGGCGAAACGGCCATGCGACTGCCAGCCCTGCGCCTGCTCGGGCGCGACCGCCCGGCGCAGACGCGCCCGCACGCGCGCCACCAGCTCACGTGGCGAGAACGGTTTGGCCATGTAGTCGTCCGCCCCCAGCTCCAGGCCGAGCACGCGGTCGATCTCGTCATTGCGGGCGGTCAGGAAGATCACCGGCACCTGGCTGAACACCCGCAGCGACCGGCAGACCTCGAACCCGCTCAGGTCCGGCAGGCCGACGTCGAGCACCACCACGTCCACGCTTTCGGTACGCAGCAGCTGCAGCGCCTGGCTGCCCAGGGCGCAGTGCCGGGCCTGGTAGCCCTCGCTGCGCAGGGCGTAGAGGACGGTGTCGGCGATGGCGGTTTCGTCCTCGACGACGAGGACGAGGGGAGCAGTAGCGTTCATGCGCGCAGCATAGCCGTTGACGCCCTTGCCCCGTACACTGCGCGCATGAATTACCACCACGCCTTCCACGCCGGCAACCACGCCGACGTGCTCAAGCACATCGTCCAGCTGGCCCTGCTCGACGCCTTCAAGCGCAAGGACAGTCCGTTCTTCGTGCTCGATACCCACGGCGGTGCCGGCCGCTACCTGTTGACCAGCGAAGAAAGCCGCAAGACCCTGGAAGCCGAAAACGGGGTGATGCGGCTGATGGCCCAGCCGAAGCTGCCCGCGGTGGTGGAGCGCTACCTCAAGGCCGTGCAGGCCGACAACCCGGTCGGCGCGCTGGTGAACTACCCCGGGTCGCCGCTGCTCACCGCCCAGACCCTGCGCGAGCAGGACCGCATGACCGTGTGCGAACTGCAGGAGGCCGAGGCCGCCACGCTCAAGGCGTTGTTCGCCCATGACAGCCGCGTCGCGGTGCTGCAGGCCGATGGCTACACCCAGAACAAGGCGCTGCTGCCCCCCAAGGCCAACGGCGCGAAGATCGGTCGCGGGCTGGTGCTGATCGACCCGCCCTACGAAGCACAGGATGCGGAATACCAGCGCATCCTGGCCTCGGTCGAGGAGATCCTGGGCCGCTGGGCCCAGGCCAGCTTCGCCATCTGGTTCCCGATCAAGCAGCGCCGCAGCATCCTCCACTTCCTGCGCAAGGCCTGCGCGCTGCCGGTCAAGTCGGCGCTTACAGTAGAACTACTGGTGCGCCCGGACGACTCGCCGTTGAGACTCAACGGCAGCGGCATGCTGCTGCTCAACCCGCCGTGGCAGTTCGACCAGGTGCTGGCTCCGGCCATGCCGGTGCTCAAGCAGCATCTGGGCGAAGCGGGAGCCAGCACCCGACTGCAATGGTTGAAGCAGGCCGAGTAACCCTGTTCCCCGTGTGAGCGTTTCGTTCACGGAAAGCGCCCCCGGGGATGCGAGAATCCGAAGACCACCAAGGAATCACCGGTATGGCTACCCGTAACCGCATGCCGCCCTGGCACGAGATCTTCAAAGCCCCCAGCGGCCACGAACTGCTCATCCGCCCGATCCGGCCGGAAGACAGCGCACCGCTGCAGGCATCGTTCAGTCTGTTCGGTCCCGAAGAAATCCGCGACCGCTTCCTGCAGTCGGTGACCGAGCTGTCGCCGGACACCACCCAGCGCCTGACCCACCCCAATCCCAAGACCGAAATCACCCTGGTGGCCGCCGAATCGGTGCCCGCCGGTGAAGCGGTGGTAGGTGCGGTGGCCCGGGCCTCGATCATCTCTGGTACCCGCGACGCGGAGTACGCGATCCTGATCAGCCGCTTCCTGGTCGGTCAGGGCCTGGGCCGGCAGCTGATGCGCAAGCTGGTGAAGTGGGCGCGCGGCAAGTACCTGGACCGCCTGTACGGTGACGTGGCCGAAGAAAACGAACCGATGAAGCAGCTGGCCGCGTCGCTGGGCTTCAAGCCGATGCCGCACCCGCAGGGTACGCCCGGGCTGGTGCGGATGGTGCTGGAGCTGGATTCCTGATTCAACAGCGTCCACGCGTGACACGGTGACCACGGGGCCGTCTGCTAAAATCGGCGGCTCATGTCACGCATCTCCTATCCCGCTCCGCCGCTGCCGCGTTCCGGCCAGCTCCGCGCCTGGTGGCGCGCTCCCGCTTCGGCCACTGCGCTGGCGTGGCACATCGCCCGCGCCGCGCAGACGCATGACGGCCCGTTGCTGGTCATCGCCCGCGACAACCATGGGGCGAACCAGATCGAAGCCGATCTGCACACGCTGCTGGGCGCGGATGACAGCCTGCCGGTAGTCGCTTTCCCGGACTGGGAAACGCTGCCTTACGACGCTTTCAGCCCGCACCCGGACATCATTTCCCAGCGTCTGGCGGCCCTGCACCGCCTGCCCTCGCTCCAGCGCGGCATCGTGGTGGTGCCGGTGCAGACCCTGCTCCAGCAGTTGGCTCCGCTCAAGTATGTGATCGGGGGCAGCTTCGACCTGAAGGTCGGCCAGCGCCTGGATCTCGATGCCGAAAAGCGCCGGCTGGAAGCGGCCGCCTACCGTAACGTGCCGCAGGTCATGGATCCAGGCGATTTCGCCGTGCGCGGCGGTCTGTTGGATGTGTTCCCGATGGGCGCGGATGCGCCGCTGCGGGTGGAGCTGCTGGACGAGGACATCGACTCCATCCGTGCCTTCGACCCGGAAAGCCAGCGGTCGCTGGACAAAGTCGACGCGGTGCGCATGCTGCCCGGCCGCGAAGTGCCGCTGGACGAGCTGAGCGTGTCGCGGGTGCTGGCCACGTTGCGCGAGCGTTTCGACGTGGACACCCGGCGCAGCGCGCTGTACCAGGATCTCAAGTCCGGATTGGCACCGGCTGGCGTGGAGTACTACCTGCCGCTGTTCTTCGACCAGACCGCCACCCTGTTCGACTATCTGCAGCCCAATGTGCTGCCGGTGCTCGCTGCGGGCGTGGGCGAAGCGGCGGCGGCGTTCTGGGCACAAACCCAGAACCGCTACGAGCAGCGCCGTCATGACGTGGAACGGCCGCTGCTGGCTCCCACCGAGCTGTATCTGACTCCCGAAGGCCTCAATGCGCACCTGAACACCCTGGCGCGCGTTGAGATCTGGGCTGCCGACCATCCCCGCATTGCCGACGCACAGCCGCTGGGCGACCAGGCGCTGCCGCCGTTGCCCGTGGCGGCGCGCGATGCGCCCGCGGGCGAGGCCCTGAAGTCGTTCCTGAGCCACTATCCCGGACGGGTAGTGATTGCGGCCGATTCACCAGGGCGTCGCGAAGCGCTGCTGGAAGTGCTGGCGGCCGCCGAGCTCAAACCTCCGGTGGTCGCCGACCTGCCGGGCTTCCTGGCTGCGGATGGTGCCCGTTTCGCGATTACCGTCGCGCCGCTGGAAGACGGCTTCGCGCTGGAACAACCGGCGTTGGCAGTACTGACCGAGCGCCAGTTGTTCCCGGAACGTGCCGGCACCACCCGTCGCAGCCGCCGGGTCGGCCGCGAACCGGAAGCGATCATCCGTGACCTCGGCGAGCTGACCGAAGGCGCACCCATCGTCCATGAAGATCACGGTGTGGGCCGCTACCGCGGCCTGATCGTGCTTGACGCCGGCGGCATGCCGGGCGAATTCCTGGAAATCGAGTACGCCAAGGGCGACCGCCTGTACGTGCCGGTGGCCCAGCTGCACCTGATCAGCCGCTACAGCGGTGCGTCACCGGAAACCGCGCCGCTGCATTCGCTCGGCGGCGAGCAGTGGACCAAGGCCAAGCGCAAGGCCGCCGAAAAAGTCCGCGACGTGGCCGCCGAACTGCTGGAGATCCAGGCACGCCGCCAGGCCCGTGCTGGTCTGGCCCTGCACGTGGACCGGGCCATGTACGAACCGTTCGCAGCTGGCTTCCCGTTCGAGGAAACCCCGGACCAGCTGGCCGCCATCGACGCCACCCTGCGCGACCTCGCCAGCAGCCAGCCGATGGACCGCGTGGTCTGCGGTGACGTCGGCTTCGGCAAAACCGAAGTGGCGGTGCGCGCGGCCTTCGCCGCCGCCAGTGCCGGCAAGCAGGTCGCGGTGCTGGTTCCGACCACCCTGCTGGCCGAACAGCACTACCGCAACTTCCGCGACCGTTTCGCCGATTACCCGCTGAAGGTCGAAGTGCTGTCGCGCTTCAAGACCAGCAAGGAAATCAAAGCCGAACTGGAGAAGGTGACCGCCGGCACCATCGACGTGATCGTCGGCACCCACCGTCTGCTGCAGCCGGACGTGAAGTTCAAGGACCTGGGCCTGGTCATCGTCGATGAAGAACAACGTTTCGGCGTGCGCCAGAAGGAAGCCCTGAAGGCGATGCGCGCCAACGTGCACCTGCTCACCCTGACCGCCACACCGATTCCACGCACGCTCAACATGGCCATGGCCGGGCTGCGCGACCTGTCGATCATCGCTACCCCGCCGCCAAACCGGCTGGCCGTGCAGACCTTCATTACCGCCTGGGACAACGCGCTGCTGCGCGAAGCCTTCCAACGTGAACTCTCGCGCGGCGGCCAGCTGTATTTCCTGCACAACGACGTGGAAAGCATCGGCCGCATGCAGCGCGAGCTGGCCGAGCTGGTCCCGGAAGCGCGCATCGGCATCGCCCACGGACAGATGCCCGAGCGCGAACTGGAACGGGTGATGCTGGACTTCCAGAAGCAGCGCTACAACGTGCTGCTGTCGACCACGATCATCGAGTCGGGCATCGACATCCCCAACGCCAACACCATCATCATCAACCGTGCCGATCGCTTCGGCCTGGCCCAGCTGCACCAGCTGCGCGGTCGCGTCGGCCGTTCGCACCACCGCGCCTATGCCTACCTGGTGGTGCCGGACAAGCGCGCGATGACGCCCGACGCGGAGAAGCGCCTGGAAGCCATTGCCTCCATGGACGAGCTGGGGGCGGGCTTCACCCTGGCCACGCACGACCTGGAAATCCGTGGTGCCGGTGAGCTGCTGGGCGAAGACCAGAGCGGGCAGATGGCCGAAGTGGGCTTCAGCCTCTACACCGAACTGCTGGAACGGGCGGTTCGCAGCATCCGCCAGGGCAAGCTGCCGGACCTGGACAGCGGCGAGGAAGTGCGTGGGGCGGAAGTGGTGCTGCACGTTCCGGCATTGATTCCGGACGACTACCTGCCCGACGTGCATACCCGCCTGACCCTGTACAAGCGCGTCAGCAGCGCACGTGACAGTGCCGAGCTGCGGGAACTGCAGGTGGAGATGATCGACCGCTTCGGCCTGCTGCCGGATCCGGCCAAATACCTGTTCGCGATTGCCGAGCTGAAGCTGCAGTGCAATGCACTGGGCATCCGCAAACTCGAGCTGGGCGAGGCCGGTGGCCGTATCGTGTTCGAGGCCAAGCCGCAGATCGACCCGATGGCGGTGATCCAGATGATCCAGAAGCAGCCGAAGCTGTACGCCATGGACGGTCCGGACAAGCTGCGGATCAAGGTACCGCTGCCGTTGCCGGAAGACCGGTTCAATGCGGCCAAGGCGCTGTTGACGACACTGACACCCGGCTGAAATGCAGCCGGGACTTGCGCGAATGCGGTGACATCCGGATTCTTTGAGGCGGCCAGCCATGGCCACCTCACCATTCCAGGAGCTTCACCCATGAAAGGATCCCTTCGCACTGCCGCCCCGCTGGGGCTGCTGCTGCTCGCCCTCGCCCTCGTCCCCGCCGCCCACGCCCGCCAGGACAGCGCGAACGCTGCACCGGCCTGCCTTTCGCGCACCCAGATCACCGCGGCGGTCACGCCTGCTGTGATGATGGCGGCCCTCCCCCGCTGCGTGCAGGAAGGGCGTACCCAGGACGCCATCGACCTGTACAACTTCTCCGGCGTGTTCGCGCATTTCGACCGCCAGCGCGTTGCCGACCAGTCGGCGCACGCCGTCTATGGGGCGTTGAAATTCGCCGCCGGCGAGGCCATGGGCGAAGACGCCCTGGTGCGTTTCGATACCGCGCTGAAGGCGCAGCTTGCCCCGGAGAAGGCTCCGGCCTATATCGCCGGTGTCTGCAAGGACGCCAAGCGGATCGGTCCGCCCAGCTATACCCCCACCTACATGATCAACCACGGCATGGCCGCGTTCACTGGCCAGGGGGGCGGCCCGGTCGCCGGCTTCGAACCGCAGCAGGCATGGCAGAACACCCTGTCCAACTATCTGAAGTGCCCGGGCTGATCCGTGCCCTTCAAGAGCACCCGACCAACGGTCGGGTGCTACCTCGGCCTGTAACGGTTCACGACCGTTGGTCGTCACCCCGCCAAAGGTAGGTCACGACCGTTGGTCGTGACCCAGGCCGTTACCAGATCACCACACGCTTGTCGTCGGCGCGCACCATCGCGTCGCCGGCCTTGCACTCGAACGCCGCCGCGAACGACGGCATGTTCGACGGTGCCCCATTGGCACGGAAGTTGGCCGGGGCATGCGGGTCGGTGTTCAGACGCACGCGCAGCTCACCGTCAGTGAAGTTGCGACGCCACACGGTGGCCCAGTTCATGAAGAAGCGCTGGTCCTGGGTGTGGCCATCGACCTCCACATTGGCCTTCGGGTCTTCCTTCAGCGCCATCTGCAGCGCGTCATAGGCCACGGTCAGCCCGCCGAGATCACCGATGTTCTCTCCCAGGGTCAGCTTGCCCTTCACGTTCACGCCCGGCAGCGATTCGTAGCCGTCGAACTGCGCGACCAGCTGGTCGGTACGGCCGGTGAAGGCCTTCCGGTCGGCGTCGGTCCACCAGTTGTCGAAGTTGCCGTTGGCGGCGAACTGGCTGCCGGAGTCGTCGTAGCCGTGCATCATCTCGTGGCCGATGACCGCACCGATGCCACCATAGTTCAGCGCCGGATCGGCCTTGGCGTCGAAGAACGGTGCCTGCAGGATCGCCGCCGGGAACACGATCTCGTTCTTGGTCGCGTTGTAGTAGGCATTGACGGTCTGCGGGGTCATGCCCCACTCGGTCTTGTCGACCGGCTTGCCGATCTTGTTCAGCATGTAGCGGTAGTTGAACGCACGCGCCGCCTGCATGTTGCCCAGGTAGCTGTCGGCATTGGTTTCCAGGCCCGACCAGTCACGCCACTTGTCCGGGTAGCCGATCTTCGGGGTGAAGCTGGCCCACTTTTCCAGCGCCTTCTTGCGGGTGTCCTCGCCCATCCATTCCAGCTTCTCCAGGCGCGCCTTCAGGGCGACCGAGAGGTTCTCGACCAGGTGCTGCATCTGCTCCTTGGATTCGGCCGGGAACACCGCGTCGACATACAACTGGCCCAGGCCCTCGCCGATGGAGGTGTTCACCGAATCAAGCACCCGCTTCCAGCGCGGCTGCATTTCCTTCTGACCGCGCAGGGTGGTGCCGTAGAAGTCGAAGTTGGCCTTCTCGAAGTTGCTGCTCAGGTACGGCGCGGCATCATCGACGGTGTGGAAGCGCAGGTAAGCCTGCCAGGTGCTGGCGGGCACGTCGGCCAGCATCTTGTCCACTTCGCTGAAGAAGCCCGGCTGGGCCAGCGAGAACTTCTGCGCGGCCGGCACCTTGAGCGTGTCAAACAATGCGGTCCAGCTGAAGTTCGGGGTGAGCTTGTCGGCGTCGGCGGCGCTGAGCGGGTTGTAGCGCTTGGCCGGGTCACGCAATTCGATGCGCGACAGCGAAGCCTTGGCCAGACGGGTTTCGAAATCCATCACGGCCTTGGCATCGGCCTTGGCCTGCGCGGCATCCACGCCGGACAGGGTCAGCACCTGCTCGATGTAGGCCACGTAGGCGTCGCGAATCTTGGCCTGGGCATCGTCGAAGTAGTAGCCCTTCTCGGGCAGGCCGAGGCCGCCCTGACCGACGTAGGCGATGACGTTGGCCGAGTCCTTGTAATCAGCATTGGCGGACAGCGAGAACAGCACGCCCTGGCCCTGGGCCTGGCTGTCGCGCAGGTACTGGGTGATGGCGGCGGTGTCGTTCAGCGCGGCGATCTTGTCCAGCTGCGGCTGCAGCGGGGCGACGCCGGCGGCTTCGATCTTCGCTTCGTCCGAGCCGGTCTTCCAGATGTCGCCGATCTTGGCTTCTACGGAGCCGGCCTTGGCGTCGCTGGCGGCGGCCTGCTGGACCAGCGCGTGCTGCACTTCCAGCGAGCGCTCACGCAGGATCTCGAAGCTGCCCCAGGTGGTCTGGTCGTTCGGCACCGGGTTGGCCTTCAGCCACTTGCTGTTGACGTAACCGTTGAGGTCCGTGCACGCAGCAATGGCCGGGTCGAGGTCGGCGCTGTTGAGCGAGATCAGCGGGGTTTTGATCTGCGACTGATCAAACGCGGCCTTGGCCGGGGTGGCGTCGGCGGCGGGGGCGTCGGTCTTGCCGCAGGCGGCAAGCGAGGCGGCAATGGCAACGGTCAGGCCCAGGGGGGCCAGCTTGGTAAAGGTCATGCATCACTCCGGCTGCAGTTGGAAGCATTGCCCGCAGGACGGGCAATCTCACAGCGTAGCGCGGGTGGAGCGCAGATCGGACCGGCCAAAGGTCACAGGGGTCCCGTAACGACACGCCGTGCGTGTCATCGGGGTAATGATCTGCCGTAGAGCCACGCCGTGCGTGGCTTCGCGGTGCCAGACGGAGTCGCAGCCACGCAGGGCGTGGCTCTACGGGAAAATTACCACGGACCGGGAGGGTTACCTGGCCTTGCCCTGGTTCGCCACGGCTTCTGCCGCCTTGCGTGCCGCTTCCGGGTCGCCCAGGTAACGGAACGACTGCACGGTGAGGTCGTCATTCAGTTCGAACAGCAGCGGAATGCCGGTCGGAATGTTCAGTTCCAGGATGGCTTCCTGCGAGACGTTGTTGAGGTACTTGTACAGCGCGCGCAGCGAGTTGCCGTGGGCGGTGACCAGCACGGTCTTGCCGTCCTTGAGCTGCGGTGCAATGGAATCGAACCAGTACGGCAGCACGCGTTCCAGCGTGGTGGCCAGCGACTCGGTGCCCGGCAGCGCGTTGCGGTCCAGACCGGCGTAACGGCGGTCGTGGATCGGGTGGCCCGGGTCTTCCAGGTCCATCGGCGGCGGCGGAATGTCGTAGGAACGGCGCCAGATCTTGACCTGGTCCTCGCCGTGCTTGGCAGCGGTTTCAGCCTTGTCCAGGCCCTGCAGCCCGCCGTAGTGACGCTCGTTCAGGCGCCAGCTCTTGCTCACCGGCAACCAGTCCTGGTCCAGCTCGGCCAGTGCACCCTGCAGGGTGTGGATGGCACGCTTGAGCACCGAGGTGTGGGCCACGTCGAACTGCAGGCCTTCCTCACGCATCAGCTTGCCGGCGGCGGCGGCCTCAAGGCGGCCCTGCTCGGTCAGGTCCACGTCCACCCAGCCGGTGAAGCGATTGTCCAGGTTCCACTGGCTCTGGCCGTGGCGCAACAGTACGAGTTTCCGGGTCACTGCAGTTTCTCCAACAGGTGGCAAGGCAGACCGCCATTGTAGCGGCAACCCTGCCCCCTGCCCCGCTCAGGCATGCGGGTGGCCGTGGTGGCCCTGGGCGTCGGGTTTGCGCCGGCTGTGGCCATGGTCGTGCGGGTGACCGTCGTGGTCGTGCCCATGCGCATGATCGTGTTCGTGCCCGCCCGTTGGCTTGCCGTCCGCGCAATCGTCGCCGCAATGGTCCACCTCGACCTGCAGGGTCACATGGTCGATGCCGAAGTCCTCGTGCAGGGCGGTGCCCAGCTGCCGGCGCAGGCGGTCGGCATCCACCCCCTCGGCCATTACCACATGGGCGGTCAGTGCCGGGGTGCTGGAGGCCAGCGCCCATACGTGCAGGTCATGCACATCGCGGACGTCGGGGTGCCCGCAGAGGCGCGCGCGCACCGCGTCGACCTGGATGCCCTTGGGCACGCCCTCCAGCAGCACATTGATCGCTTCACGCATCAGCACCCAGGTACGCGGCAGTACCCACAGGCCGATCAGCACGGCGAGAATCGGGTCGATCACCTTCCATCCGGTCCAGCGGATCAGCAGCGCGCCCAGGATGACCGCCACCGAGCCAAGCATGTCGGCCCACACTTCCAGGTAAGCCCCTTTGACGTTGAGGCTTTCACCGCTGCCGGCGTGCAGCAGGCGCATCGAGACCAGGTTGATCACCAGCCCGAAGGCCGCGATCACCAGCATGCCGGTGGAGGCGATTTCCACCGGCTGGCGGAAGCGCGCGATGGCTTCCCACAGAATGTACGCAGCGACCACGAACAGCAGCACGCCGTTGATCATCGCGCCGAGCGCTTCCAGCCGCGCGTAGCCGTAGGTACGGCGCGCGTCCGGCGGCCGCCGGCTCAGCCGCACCGCCACCAGCGCGATCATCAGCGCGAGCGTGTCGGTGGCCATGTGCGCGGCATCGGACAGCAGCGCCAGGCTGTTGGTCCAGAACGCGCCCACCACTTCGACCAGCAGGAATGTGCTGGTCAGCCCCAGCGCCCACCAGAGCGGCTTCTCGTGGCGGATCTCGCTGGGCAGGTGATCGTGGTCGTGACCCATGGAACGGCTCCTGTGCAAGGGCTGCAGGCTATCGCGGCGCGCCGTAAGGAGACTATTACGATGTTTATAACATTGCAGGCACAACGCCCTTGGCCGCGACCAATCGTCGCAGCTGCGACAACTTCGCCTACATCTTTCCGGTCCGCCACCGATACTGATGTTTTGAGTCATAGGTCACAGTTCCGTGCACACGATATCGATGGACCGCGCCAGCCAGGCCTTGATCGCCGCCTGGCAGCTCTGCCTGCAGGAAGCCGGCCCGGAGGCGATGGCGCTGATGCAGCAGATGGCACCTGGCGTGGCTCCCGCCTTGGCGGAGCACTTCTATGCCGTGCTGCTGGAAGACCCGCGCGCCGCGCGTTACCTCTCACATGACCAGGTCCGCCAGCATCTGCAGCCCTCAATGCAGCGCTGGCTGCAGCAGCTGCTGGTGACGGTCGCGGCAACCGTGCCTGCCAGCGTGGCGGCGCAGCGGGTGATCGGCGACGTACATGCCCGTGTCGGCATTCCGGTGGACCTGGTGACCCGGGGCGCGCGCGTGCTCAAACGACACCTTTTTGCGGAACTCCAGGAGCGCGCATCGAGCGCCGACATTGCCTTCCGCGCGATCAACGCGATCAGTGCGGTGATCGACAT
Organism: Stenotrophomonas sp. 278; assembly: GCF_003935715.1. Lineage (GTDB taxonomy): Bacteria > Pseudomonadota > Gammaproteobacteria > Xanthomonadales > Xanthomonadaceae > Stenotrophomonas > Stenotrophomonas maltophilia_AH. The sequence goes on from NZ_RHPP01000004.1 coordinate 36,724, forward strand.
CGCCATGGAGGGCATGACCCTGGCTTATGCGCATGCACGCGAGCGCTCGGCACGCACCGATTCGGCCTACCGGCTGTTCTCGCTGGTGCAGAACGTCAGCACCGAGCGCGAGCGCCAGCGCGCCCTGCTGCTGGACTGGGAAAACGGCCTGCTGTACGCCATGGCCAGCCAGCGCGCGGAAACCGAAGGGGCGTGGCTGGCCGAGTCGGAATTTGGACTGTGGTTCACCCACAAGGGACGGCCGAGCTTCGGTGAAAGCAGCGAGACGTCGCAGATCGACGCGCTGATCAAGCGCATCGACGCGCGTCTGCCCGACGCACTGACCCACAGTGATTTCCGTACCCGCATGCGTGCCCTGCTGCACATCCGCAAGAAGCTGGAGCAGATCCGCACCCTGCTGGGCATGCTGTTCGAGCGGGTCGGCGAACTGGATGCCGGCAGCGACGCACTGACCCACCTGCTGAACCGTCGGTTCCTGCCCACCGTGCTGCGCCGGGAAATCGAACTGGCCAGCAGCTCGCACACGCCATTCGCGGTGCTGCTGCTGGACCTGGACCACTTCAAGGTGATCAACGACACCCATGGCCACGACGGCGGCGACCGCGCCCTGCAGCACGTTGCCGGACTGCTCAGCCAGTTCACCCGGGGCAGCGACTACCTGTTCCGCTATGGCGGCGAGGAGTTCGTGATCGTGCTGGTGGCGGCCACGGTGGACCAGGCGGTATCGATTGCCGAGAACCTGCGCGGCCACATCGCGCGCAGCCCGCTGACCCTTCCCAGCGGACAGGAACTGGCCCTCACCGCCAGCATCGGCGTTGCCGCGCATGACGAGCACCCGGACTTCGAGCATCTGATGGCGCGCGCCGATGCCGCCATGTACGAAGCCAAGAAGCGCGGCCGCAACCGCGTCGTGCTTGCGAGCGACGATCTGCCGCCCGCCCCCGACCGGCGCATGCAGCACCGGCGCTGACCGTTGCGGCGGACCCGTAGAGCGGGGCTTGCCCCGCTGGACGTTCGCCGCGAAAAGCAGCGGGGCAAGCCCCGCTCTACGGCTTGTCAAGCTCCCACCGTAGGTTGTGGCATCCCCCAAAAGGGGGATACACCCCAAGCGACGATCTCAAATAATAGTGAGTCGCAATTGCCATGCCGTTCTCATCGACATCAGTGATGTCCACCGTCCCGCCCCACGCACCGCCTGTCCGGCGCACGACCTCCCGCCGCAAGGGCAATGCCCGACTGTGGGCGCGTGGGCTGCTGGCGCTGATCGGCGGCCATGCCGTGGCGGCGGCCTGGGCCGACGGCCTGGCGCGCCTGCTGCCGGGCAATCCCGCTGACTCCGCGCTGGTCGCCACCATGGCCTCCTTCGTGGTCTACGCGCTCGCTGCGATCTGGGCTTATGCCGCGCGCAGCACCGTGCGTGCAGTAATGGGACTGACCGCGGCCATTGTCCTTGGCGCAGCGCCGGCCGCGCTGCACACGCTGGGTGCCGCATGAGCCAGGGCTTCCGTCAGTCACAAGCGGTGCTGCATACCTGGTCCGGTCTGGTGGTCGGCTGGGTGCTGTACCTGATCTTCATTGCCGGGACTGCCAGCTACTGGCGCAACGAGCTCACCCGCTGGATGCAGCCGGAGCTGGGGCTTCCGGCCGCGTCTGACGTTGCATTGGACCAGGCACAGCGCTTCCTCGCACGCACCGCACCCGACGCCACACGCTGGTCGATTGAGCTGCCTGGTTCCCGCAGCAATGCCACCTCCGTGCGCTGGCAACCCAAGGACGCGCCCGAACCGAAACGCGGCCAGCCCAATCCGTGGCAGGCCACCCTCGATCCCAGCGGGCAGCCGGTCAGCGCGCGCGAGACGCGCGGCGGTGATTTCTTCTACCGCCTGCACTTCGACCTGCACTACGTGCCCGTGCTGTGGGCACGCTGGTTCGTCTGCTTCTGCACGGTGTTCATGCTGGTGGCGATCATCAGTGGGGTGATCACCCACAAGAAGATCTTCGCCGACTTCTTCAGCTTCCGCCGTGGCAAGGGCCAACGCAGCTGGCTGGATGGCCACAACGCGCTGGCGGTGCTGTCGCTGCCGTTCCACCTGATGATCACCTACACCGGCCTGATCACCCTGATGACGGTGTACATGCCGTGGGCCGTGCAGGCGAATTTCGGCAGCCGCGATGCGTTCTTCGCCGAACTGTTCCCGCGCGAGGCCAAGGTGCAGCCTGCGGGGCAGCGCGTGATGATGCCGGAACTGGCAACGTTGATGGAAAGCGCACAGCAGCAATGGGGCAACGGCCATGCCGGGTCCGTGGTGGTCGACTACCCTGGCGACGCTGCCATGCGCATCACCTTCCGACGCGACAGCGGTGACCGTATTGCCGACAACGGCGAAGCGCTGCGTTTTGACGCCGAAGGCGCACTGCAGGGCCCGGTTGCCACACGCTCGGCGGCGGTGTTCACCCGCGACGGCATGATCGGCCTGCATGCGGCGCGCTTCGCTCCCACGCTGATGCGATGGTTGTTCTTCCTGTCCGGCGTGGCCGGTACGCTGATGGTCGCCACCGGTCTGGTGTTGTGGACGGTGAAGCGGCGTGAGCAGCTGCCCGATCCCGCCCGCCCCCCGCTCGCGTTCCGCTTCGTAGAACGCATGAACATCGGCTTCGTCGCCGGCCTGCCCTTGGCGATGCTGGCATTCCTGTGGGGCAACCGACTGCTGCCCGTCACTCTGGACGCCCGCGCCCAGGCCGAGATCAGCGTGTTCTTCGCCGCATGGGCGCTGTGCCTGCTGCATGCCGCGTTGCGTGCGCCGCGCCGTGCCTGGACGGAACAACTGGCCGCGGCCGGCGTGCTGTCATTGCTGCTGCCGGTGTTCAACCTGCTGGTCTGGAACGGCGGACTGTTCAGCGCGCTGGCGGCGGGCGACACCGCCAAAGCGGGCATCGACCTCGGACTGGCCCTGCTGGGTGCCGCCCTGCTTTGGGCGGCGCGAAAGGTGCATCGCCACGTGCCTGCGGCCCGTCGCGCGCGCGTACCGCGCAACGGTGCCTTGAACACCTACGGGGCCGGCGCATGACCGTCGTGGCGTGGCTGCTGGCGATGCTGGGCTTCACCGCCCTGGCGCTGTCGATGGATCGCCACCATCGTGACGTGTTCTCCGTACTGCCCACGCCGGTAAGACGCCGCTGCCTGCGCGCGGTCGGCTGGGTCGCGCTGCTGGCCTCGGCCGGCTGCAGCATCTTCAGCTGGGGCCTGGCCTACGGCGTGATCGCCGGACTCGGCGTACTGGCCGCCGCTGCCGCCCCACCTTTGTTTTGGCTCAGCTACCGGACCGCACCGCGTGCGCGTCCTTCGCCAGGCGCTCCGCCCGCCCGCGCCCCGCGCGATTCCGCTTCCTGATTTCCGCTACTCCTGAGGTGTCCATGATCCGTTCTTCCCTGCCCGGCGCGCCGCGTCGGAACACCCTGGCGCTGTGCCTGGCCCTGGCCGCCGGCGCGCCTTCGCTGGCACTGGCGCAGAGCGCCGCCACCGCGCCCACCACCACCGAGCTGGACAAAGTGCTGGTCACCCAGCGCACCGAGGGTTACCAGGTGTATGGCACCAACACCGCCACCAAGCTGCCGCTGACCCTTCGCGAAACCCCGCAGTCGCTGACCGTCTTTACCCGCCAGCGGATCGAGGACTTCAACCTGATTACCATCGCCGAGGTGCTGCAGCAGACGCCCGGCGTGACCGTGCAGTCGTACGACAGCAACCGCACCCTGTTCAATGCGCGTGGCTTCACCATCAACAACTTCATGTTCGACGGCGTGCCCACCAACTACACCACCGGTGCCGGTGGCAACTCGATCCTGAGCGACACCTCGATCTACGAGCGCATCGAGATCGTGCGCGGATCCAGCGGCCTCGTGACCGGCTCGGGCAACCCGTCGGCCACCGTCAACATGGTGCGCAAGCGTCCCACCGACACCTTCCAGGCCAGCACCAGCCTGAGCGCGGGCTCGTGGGATTACCGCCGCGCTGAAGTCGATGTGGGTGGTCCGCTCACCTCCAGTGGCCGCGTGCGGGGTCGTTTCGTCGGGGCCTACACCGACAAGGAAAGCTGGGTGCGTTTCCAGCATGACACCTCGCCCAGCCTGTACGGCGTGATCGAGGCCGACCTGACCGACAGCACCCGCCTGCGTGCCGGCATCGATTACCTCAAAACCGAATCGGACGGTGGTGCCTGGAGCGCTTCGCCGCTGTACTTCCGCGACGGCAGCCGTGCGGTGATGCCACGCTCGTACAGCGCAGCGGCCCGCTGGAACGAGTGGAACCGCGAAAGCACGAATTACTTCCTGACCCTGGAACAGCAGCTGGGCGCGGGCTGGAGTGGGCGCATCGCCTACAACCACCGCGCCACCGACACCGACTCGCTGCTGCTGGCCGGCTCCAATACCGGCAACTGGGCCGACCCGGTCACCGGCCTGGGCCTGCGCATTGCCGATACCTACTCGGTATCGGAAACCCGAGAAGACGCCTTCGACCTGTATGCCTCCGGTCCGTTCCAGCTGTTCGGCCGCCAGCACGAGCTGGTGATGGGGGTGAACCACTACGACCGCGACCTGGACACCATCCGCGCCGGCATCACCTCGCGCCCATACAACGTCGCCGCCTTCCCCAGCATCTTCAGCTGGGGCGGCAACATCGGCAAGCCGACCACGTTCAACTACGGCATTCCCTCCAGCACGGTCAACACCACCGAAACCGGCTACTACGCAGCCGCGCGCCTGAACCTGATCGACCCGCTGAAGGTGATCGCCGGCGTGCGCTATTCGGACTATCGCACCACCACCGACAACTACGACGTCAACGGCACCTTCACCGGCCGCAGCGCACGCACCACCGCGCACGAACCCACCCCGTATTTCGGGGTTCTGTACGACCTGAGCAGCAGCATCACCGCCTTTGCCAGCTACTCGGACGTGTTCCAGGCCACCGCGCTGCGCGACATCAACAACCAGCTGCTGGACCCGGTCACCGGCAGCAACTACGAATACGGCTTCAAGGGCGAGTTCTTCGGTGGCCGCCTGTACGGTTCGCTCAATGGCTTCTACATGAAGCAGGACAACGTCGCCACGCGCGACCCGGCCGGGGCCGATGTGATCCTGCCCGACGGCAGCGTGCCCTACATCGCCAGCAAGGGCATCGAGACCAACGGTGCCGAGTTCGAGGTCTCTGGTTCGATCACCGACAACTGGAGCATGACCGGCGGTTACACCTACGCCTACAGCACCAACCCGGACGGCAGCCGCATTGCCAGCACCAGCCCGATGCAGCTGGCGCGGTTCAACACCACCTATCGCCGCGGCGACTGGATGGTCGGCGGTGGCTTCACGGTACAGAGCGAGATCTACCAGCTGCAGCCGATTCCCACCGGCCGCTACACGACGGCGGGTGCGCCGATCACAGCCACCGGCAAGATGCGCCAAGGCGGCTACATGCTGTTCGATCTGATGGGGCGTTACCGGATCAACGACAACATGAGCGTCGGCGTGACCGTGACCAATGTGTTCGACAAGGTGTATTACCGGAACGTCGGCTTCTTCAACGCAGGCTACTGGGGCGAGCCGCGTCGCGTGTTGTTCAACCTGCGCGCGAATTTCTGACCCCGTAGAGCGGGGCTTGCCCCGCTGAGGCACCGACCCACCGTAGAGCGGGGCTTGCCCCGCTGAGGCACCGACCCACCGTAGAGCGGGGCTTGCCCCGCTGACTACACCGCGCGAAAGCAGCGGGGCAAGCCCCGCTCTACGCAAGCGTTCCCGAATTTCCCGGCGTTCCCCGCAATTCCGATAGTTCCCGCATTCCCGAATCAGATGCATCCCAGGGCTTGCACTTGATGCGACACATGTCGCACACTTGCGACACCACATCCACCACGCTTTCGCCATGGTCCGTCCCCCCACCCCCTCCAACGCCGAGCTGGAACTGCTCAAGTGCCTGTGGCGACTGGACGCCTGCAGTGCCCGCGAACTGCACAACGGCATCGCCGCCAGCCTGGACTGGTCCTATTCCTCCACGCGCAAGACGCTGGAGCGGATGGTCGACAAGGGACTGGTGACGGAAACCAGCGAACACGGCCTCAATGTCTACCGCGCCCAGGTCGGCAAGGTCGCCACGCTGGCGGCATTGAGCGCCGATTTCGCCCGCCGCGTGCTGGAACTCGACGGCGCATTGCCAGTGCAGGCGTTCGCCGACAGCCGCCTGTTGAGCGAACAGGAACTGCAGCAACTGGAGGCACTGCTGCACGCCCCCGCCCCGGATGACGCGCCATGAGTGCGCTGCCCCTGCAGACGTGGATGCTGCTGGCGCTGGGCAGCCTGTGCAGCGCCGCCCTTGCACTGGCACTTGGCCGAATGGTGCAGCGGCTGTGGCCGCAGACGGTGTCCACCCCGGGCGTGTGGCTTGCAGTGTGGTGTCTGGCGGTGCTTCCTCCTCTGCTGTCGGTGCTGCTGGCAGGCTTGGCCCCGGTCCCGCTGGCGGCACTGCCGGTTGCGCTGCCCCTTCCGCTGATGTTGGACAACCCAGCGACACCCCTGGATGCAATCGTCTCGACTGGACGGGGTTGGCCCTCGCTGGCCGGTGTGCTGATGGCTGCGTGGCTGCTGGGTTCGGCCCTGGCGCTGTTCCGCCTGATCGCCGGGGCCTGGTCCGCATACCGGGTTGTGCGCGGCGCATCGGATGTCATTGACACGTCCAACTGGCCCGGTCCGGCAAGCACGCAGCAGGCGCTTGCCCTGCACGCGCAGGGCATTGCGGTGCGCCTTACCTCACACGCGATGACCCCGTTCGCCGTGCGCTGGCCGCGACCGACCATCGTGCTGTCTGAAAGCGCGCTGCGCCACTTCACTGACCCTCAGCTGCGCCTGGTGCTGCGACATGAAGCCGCGCATCTGGAACGCGGCGATCCGCAACGCGCCGGCGCGATGGCGATGGTGGGCGCGCTGCTGTGGTTCAACCCCTTCGTGCGCCGTATCGCCGCGCGTGCGCAGATGGCCGCCGAGCTGCGCTGCGATGCCATGGCACTGGGCGGCGACGCCGCCGCCGGACGCAGTTTTGCCGTTGCCTACCTGGGCGCGCTGCGTCTGGCCGGGCATGGCAACGCGCCCGGCCCGGTGACCGCCTTGACCCACCGCGACATGGCCGGCCACCAGCTGCGCATCCAGCACATGCTGCGCGGTGGCAGCACGTTGCGGACCTCGTGGCCAGGTCGTGCCGTCGTGCTTGCTGCACTGCTGGTCAGTGGTGCGGTCATGACGGTTGTGCAGGCGGCAGTGCTTTCACCGGCTCCTCTGCCGCAGTTGACCACCCTGACCAGCATGAGTGTGTCGATGTCACCGGCATCGACCTCTCACCTGACAGCAGCGGGGCAACGCTTCGATGCACCGCTGTCGCAGGTTCGCATCAACAGCCACTTCGGCGACAACGGCGGAATTCGTCAGCGCGCACACCGTGGCACCGATTTTGCCGCCCGCGTGGGTACGCCAGTGCTGGCACCGGCCGATGGTGTCGTGGTGGCGGCCACCCCTCACTACCCCGAGGGAGATCAATACGGGACGGTAGTGGTTATTGATCATGGCAACGGCTGGCAGAGTCTGTTCGCGCATCTGGACAGCACCTCGCTGAAGCCGGGCCAGCGTGTGCGGCGCGGTGAGACGGTTGCGCACAGCGGACGCAGTGGGCGCGTGACCGGACCGCATCTGCACTGGGAACTGCTGTTCAACGGCGAGCGGGTGGATCCACTGAAGCACCTGCAGTAGCGCGGATCACGACAGCGGGGTAAGCCCCGCTCTACGAGGCCCGGCCCCGTCAAGGGAGCCCACCCCCGGTTTAATCCATTCATTGCTTTCCTGGATACAGGAGGTTGTTGCATGCCTGCACGTTGCCCTGCCCTGCTGGTGTTGCCTGCACTACTGGCCACACCCGCAGCCGCTCAATCGCCACCCGCGACCGAACTGGAGACGGTGCAGGTGCAGGTCGAGCGTTACGATGCGCGCCGCGATGATTCCACTACGCGGATCGTGTTCGATGCGGGCGCGCTGCGCCAGTACGGCGACGCGGCCCTGCTGGATGCGCTCAAACGGCTGCCCGGCGTCAGCGTGGTACCCGCCGCGCCCGGCCGCCCCGGCGGCGTCACCCTGCGCGGACTGGGCAACGGCTACACGCAGATTCTGATCAACGGGCAGAGAGCACCGCTGGGCTTCGATCTGGATTCACTGACCCCGGACATGGTCGAGAAGGTGGAGATCCTCCGCGCGCCCACCGCCGACATGCGTGGTGAAGCGATTGCCGGGACCCTGAACATCGTGCTGGTATCCGGTGCCGGGCGTGATACCGACACGGTCACCGCGAACTGGAGCGTGAACAACGGTCGCAGCACACCATCTGTGTCCTGGCAGCGCAGTCGCCGCAGCGACGGCCGCAGCCATACGATCACCACCACGGCCAGCCGCCGCGCGTTTCTGGTGGAAGAAACCGCCAACGAAACCGTGAATGACGCCACAGGTCAGCCCACAGCACTCCGCGCAAGCGCACTGCGCGCCAGTGGCACCCGCGAGGCGCTCGTGGTCGCGCCCAGCCTCGAGCTCACCTTCGACAACGCCGATACACTGGCCCTGCAGGCCTACATCGACGCCAGCCGCTTCCAGCGCCACATCGAGATTGAGTGGGACACGCAGCTGGGTGAGCCGCTGTTGCACAACCAGTACCAGCAACAGACCACGATAGATCTGATACAGGCCAATGGCAGTGCGGAGTGGACCCATCCCCTGGAAGCCGGCGGCAGTTTGGCCAGCAAGCTGTCGCTGGGCGGCAATCACGAACGTTACCGCTATCGCGAACAAGGCCAGGACGAGCAAGGCCGACAGAACCTGGACGACCACACCGACGCGCGCTTGAACGTCCGCAACGCAAACAGCACCGGCAAATGGGCACTGCCCGCGCGTGGCCGGCACACCCTGCAGCTGGGCTGGGAAGCCAGTCTGGACCAGCGCGACGAACAACGGGTCCAGCAGTTGCGCCCCATCGCGGGGATCCCCGGCGGCATCAGCGATCTTTCCTTCGACGCACAGGTCGGGCGGCTGGCGGTGTACGTGCAGGACGACATCGAAATCTCCCCTCGCTGGTCGCTGTACCTGGGCACGCGCTGGGAGCACATCCGCACGCGCAGCAGCGGCAGTGGTTTCGATCCAATCCGGCAAGCCGACAGCGTCCTCTCGCCCATTCTGCAATCGCGCTGGAAGCTGCCCGGCCATGGTGATCGTCAACTGCGCCTCGCACTCACGCGAACCTACAAGTCGCCGACGCTGGGTTCGCTGATTCCACGCCCATACACCTCCACCAACAACCGGCCATTGAATCCTGACGAGCAGGGAAATCCGGCACTGCGGCCTGAACTGGCCAGTGGCGTTGACCTTGCCTTTGAGGTGCAACGAAAAAGCGGCGTGCAGTGGAGTATTGGCGGCTATGCGCGACGTCTCCGCGACGTGGTACTGACCGACACGACACTGCGTGATGGGCGCTGGGTAGCGACGCCTCGCAACGGAGGGGCTGCGCGCAGCTGGGGGGTGGAGATGGATGCGAAAGCACCGTTGGACGCGGTGATCGCGGACGCACCGGATATTACGCTGCGCGCCAATGCCACCTACAACGCCTCGCGGGTGGATGACGTGCCCGGGCCCGACAATCGATTGGACGGACAGTTGCGTTTCACCGGTTCAGTGGGCGCGGACTATCGAATCGATCCGCGCTGGAGTACCGGAGCCAGCTATACGTGGCGCAGCGGCGATGCCACCCGGGTGAGTACCTGGCAGACGGATCTGGAAGGGTGGAACCGCGAGCTGGATGTGTATGTGCTTCGCGCCTTCGGGCCGCGCAACAAGCTGCGGCTCAGCGCCGGCAACCTGCTGCATCCGGATACCCGTTCGGGCCAGCGCCTTTCGGACGGGAATGGGACGCAGGTCTTGCAGCGGGAACGTCCCATCAGCCCCACCTGGCGCTTGCAATGGGAGCTATCCCTGTAGAGCGGGGCTTGCCCCGCTGGAAGCGCCGCGCAAACAGCAGCGGGGCAAGCCCCGCTCTACGTAGCAACGCGCCATGCGCGTCACCACCGACCCACCTCATGCCTTACGGCGTAGACGGCACCGGCGTACGCTCCGGCACCACCACCACCCGCGGCCGGCTCGGCAGCGAGTGCCGCAGAATCCGCCACACGACCTGCCCGAACTGCTTCGGCAGGGAGCCGGTGTTGTAGTGCTGCCCATAACGCTGGCAGATCTCACGTACTTCCACTGCAATGGCCGCATAGCGGTTGGCCGGCACGTCCGGGTAGAAGTGGTGCTCGATCTGGTGGCTCAGGTTGCCGGTCATCAGGTTCATCACCTTGCCACCGGCGATGTTCGACGAACCACGCAGCTGGCGCAGGTACCAATGGCCGCGCGTTTCTTCGCGCACGCATTCCTTGGGGAAGGTTTCCGCGTCGGCAGTAAAGTGCCCGCAGAAGATCACCACGTAGGTCCACACGTTGCGGATCAGGTTGGCCACCACGTTGCCCAGCAGCACCGGCAGGAAGAACGGGCCGGCCAGCGCCGGGAACAGGATGTAGTCCTTGAACACCTGCTTGCCAACCTTGCGGCCGACCGGGCGCGCCTGCCGCAGCAACTGCTTGAAGGTCATTTTACCGGCCAGCAGGCGACCGATCTTCAGGTCCTGGATGGCGATGCCCCATTCGAACAGCAGCGCGAACACCACCGCGATGAACGGCTGCATCAGGTAGAACGGACGCCAGCGCTGTTCGGGGAAGATGCGCAGCAGCCCGTAGCCGATATCGTCATCCAGCCCACGCACATTGGTGTAGGTGTGATGGCGGAAGTTGTGGGTCTTGCGCCAGTTGTCGGCGGTGCCGACGATGTCCCATTCGTAGGTGCTGCCCTGCAGCTGCGCGTCGCCCATCCAGTCGTACTGGCCGTGGATGACGTTGTGCGCCAGCTCCATGTTTTCCAGAATCTTCGAAAGCGCCAGCAGCACCACACCGGCAATCCACGCCGGAATCAGCATGCTGTGCACGAAGGCCCCCAGGAACAGCAGCGCGCGACCGGCCACGCCGGTCCAGCGCACGCCCGCCACCACGCGGCGGATGTAGCGCGCGTCGGCCGCGCCCAGGGTGGCGATATGGCGCGCACGCAGCGCGTCCAGTTCCTCACCGAAGGTCTGCAGTTCAGTGGCCGACAACACGCGGTTTTGCACGGAAGACATGCTCAAAGCTCCAGAATCAGATCGGTGCTGGCGCTGTTCACGCACAGTCGTACTTGCGTGGCCGGTTCGGCCGTATGTTCGCCGGTCAGGGTATTGCGGGTGACCCCGCTGACCTTGCCGCAGACACAGGTGTTGCAGATGCCCATGCGGCAGCCACTGGCCGGGCGCAGCCCTTCGGCTTCGAGCGCGGCCAGCAGCGCGGTACCGCGCGGCAGTTCCAAGGTGCGGCCGCTGCGGCGCAGCTCCACCTGCACGGTACCGGTTTCGGCCGCGACGTCGCTTGCCGCCGGCGGGCTGAAGGCTTCGGCCTGGAAGCCGGCGACCTGTCCCTGCAGGCGGGTGCGCGCGCTTTCGACAAAGCCGGCGGGACCACAGGCCATCACCTGCGCAGCGCTCAGATCGCCCAGCGCGCTGAAGTCGTAGTCGCCCACGCGAACCGCCGGATTCAGCGGATCGCGGGTCAGCGCCAGGTGCACGTGCAGGTTCGGATGGCGAGCGGCCAGGGCGTTGAACTCTTCCACGAAGCACAGCGCCTCGCGGGTCTGCGCCCAGTACACCAGGTCCACCCGGACCGGCAGGCCAGTGGCCTCCAACTGGCGCAGCAGCGCGCGCATCGGGGTGATGCCGCTGCCGGCGGCGAGCAGGACCAGCGGAGCCGATACCGGCACCGAAAGAATCATTTCACCAAAAGCCGGGCCAAGCTCGAACACATCGCCGGGTTGAGCGTTCAGGGCCAGATGCTGGCTGACCATGCCACCGGCCACGGTCTTCACCGTGATTGCCAGGCTGCCGTCGTCGAGCTGGGTCGGACTGTAGCTGCGGCTGAGCCGACGTCCGTCCACTTCCACGCCCAGGTTGACGTGCTGGCCCGGCTGCAGGCCCTTGAAGTGCCGGTTCGGGCGCAGCACCAGAGTCACCGCGTCGGCACTGGCCGCCTCGCGGGACACCAGCCGGGCACGCGCGCGGCGCAGGGTCCACAGCGGATGGACCTGCCCCGCCCAGAAATCGAACAGTTCTTCCGACACCCAGTTGCGGGGCATCAGCGGGTTTCGGCGACGGGCAGCAGGACGGACTCGAGCGTTCATGCCATCACTATACGGCCGAGCATACAGGTGTGTATACAGTTGTATATCGCCCGGACCAGCTATGATTCATCCGATGACTGCCCAGCCCTCCCTGACTGCCACCGACCTTGCCGTATCAGCGGCGGATGAGACACACCCGGCGCGCAAGGGAGCGATCTCCCGCGATGACCTGCTGGCGGCTGCACTGGCCCTGATCGGCCCGCACCGCAGTGTCTCCACGCTGAGCCTGCGCGAGGTCGCCCGCGAAGCCGGCATTGCCCCCAATTCGTTCTATCGCCAGTTCCGCGACATGGACGAACTGACCGTGGCCCTGATTGACCTGGCCGGGCGCTCGCTGCGCACCATCATCGGCCAGGCCCGCCAGCGCGCGGCCTCGTCCGACCGCAGCGTGATCCGGGTCTCGGTGGAAACCTTCTTTGAGCAGCTGCGCGCCGATGACCGCCTGCTGCACGTGATGCTGCGCGAAGGCAGCGCCGGCTCGGACGCCTTCAAGCACGCAGTCGAGCGCGAGCTGAACTACTTCGAAGAAGAACTGTGCGTGGACCTGATTCGTCTGGCCGCCGCGGATAACGGTGCCGTGCTGCACGAACCGCATCTGGTCGCCAAGGCCATCACGCGCCTGGTGTTCGCCATGGGCGGCAGCGCCCTGGACCAGCCACCGGAGAAAGATCCCGAGCTGATTGATCAGCTGTCGCAGATGTTGCGGATGATCATCACCGGCGCGCGCACCATTGCAGGCAATCCACCGACGCGATAAAAAACGGCCAGCTGTTCGCTGGCCGTTTGTGTTCAAACCTTACGGGTAACGCCGCTCGCATCGACGCTCAACCACGCGGTCGCCATTCTTGGACTGCTGGTTGCCCTGGATATGGCGGCCTGCGGCACCGCCGGCAACAGCACCCGCCACGGTCGCGACCTTCTTGCCGTTACCACCGCCGACCTGGTTACCCAGCAGACCACCGGCCACGGCACCAATGGCGGTACCGGTGATGCGGTTGGGATCCTTGCTGTTGCGCTGCACTTCCACGTTCTTGCACACCACCTTGCTGCCGTCATTGAACCGGCGGCCTTCGTCTCTCGGCCCGTACGTCTGCGCCGAGGCGACGGTGGAAAAGGCCAGCAAGGTGCCCAGGCACAGCATCTTGAGTTGGGTCTGCATGGTCGACTCCTGAGGGTGGGACATGCGACCAGTCTCGACACCGCGCCCGCAAGCGACCGTGAAAACAGGTGTACGCCAAGTCAAAGCATCGGCTGCGATTCAGCTTGTGGATCGCAGCCAACGCGTTCAGCGCACCTTGTAAAGCACCGTTGCTCCCGGGCGGGGTTCAAACGCTGGCACGGTCTGCTGGGTCAAGGCAGTGCCCTTGCCATCCCACACCAGCGTTTCCACCGGGTACTCATCCTTGCGGGTCATCGCGTCGATCTGCTTCACCACCACATTGGCACCCTCCGGCACCTCCGGGTTCCAGGCGAACACGCCGACCCGACCAGGCGAAGGCCAGACCTACTTTCAGATCGTCATGGAGATCTTCGCCGGACACCCCTCGCTGACCCTGGTCAGTGGCTGAGCGCACTGCCTGCATATTTCTTCTCACCCGCCAGTACCGACAACCGGACGCGCTTGTGCTGTTCGTCCTGCTGAGCCAGGCGGTTCTCAGGCGGCGGCAGTGGGCAGGTGGCAAAGTCGGTGTAGGCGCACGGTGGATTATGTGCGTGGTTGAAGTCCAGGGTCACTGTACCGTCCGCCGCCACCGGGTCGGTGCGCAGATAGCGCCCCACGCCATAGGTCTGCTTCCCGGTTGTCTGGTCCTGGAACATCAGGTTCAGGCTTTTCGCCGGATCTCCCAAGGCCTCCAGCTGCCACTCACGCCCCTCTTTTTCGAACACGACATACCCCGGATTCGGTGTTTCACTGACCTCCCCCAGCACATTGACGATCGGCAGCGTCCTGCCAGCCGGGTGCGGAACAAACCGCGCCTGCACACGCCAGTCCTCATCGGCTGGGAAGAAGTCCAGGCCGGCGAAATTCCGGCGTGCCGGCGCATCCGCGTGCCGGACTCGCAAGGCCAGTCGCTGCCCGCGCTTGATCGCGGTAATCTGACCCTTGCCCTGATCGTAGAGCAGTTTGGTACCGCCGCCCTGCCCTTCCGGAAACAGGCGCACCTCGCGATTCAATGGCTTGCCATCGACCGTAACGAGCGCCCCGTCCGCAGGTTGGAAGTACAGCCCGTCCGCGCGTTGCTCCACCTGACCGAGTCGATCCGGTGCGATGGCCAGGCGGATGGCATTGTTCTGGCCAGCCCCCACGCTCTGCTTTCCCGGTTCAATCCAGTGCAGCCCGATAAGACTGACCCAGCCGTCGGGCTTGCGCAGGTCGGCGTCCCGCTGCCTGACCCATCTGGCATGCGCGGACTGGAAAGGCGTCGACGACGGCGTGGCCGCAGCCGCCCCGGTCACGACACCTTCCTGTGGGGTACAGGCGGTGGCGGTCAGGGCGATCAGAAGGGAGCACATCATGGCGCGGCTGTTCATGTGGTTCACCAGTTCTTTGAGATGCCAACGTGCAGGTAGCGCCCGTACGACTCATGCAGCGCGGTGAGATAATTGCCACTGGCGTTCAGCGGCGGCTCCTTGTCGAACAGATTCCGGGCTCCCACCTCGACCGCAGCTCCCTTCAGCCGCCCCTGGCTGAACTCCTTCTTCACCGACAGGGCCCAACGCTGGGTGGACCCCACCACGTACGGCGTGCGGTCGGAGTAGGCCCCGGCAGTGACGCTGTCGATGTAGTCATCACGCAGTCGAACCGTCCAGTCCTGCAGGTTCCAGATCAGCGTCGCACTGGCGCGCCATTCCGGCTTGGCACCATTGATGCCGACCTCATTGGCGGCACCCAGGTCGGGCGCAATGATGTTCAGCTGGCCGCTGGCCACTGCGGCAGCCACCTGCTGCACCTCAATCGGCTTCTGCTGCGTGTATTCCTTCAACTGGCTGGCGCTGACAAGCAGGGCGAAGTTGCCCCAAGCTGTCTCCGGCAGGTGCCAGGTGAAGTTGTAGTCCACACCCGATGCGGTCAGCGGACTGCGGTTCTGGTACCGGGTGTAGACGTGCGTCACCACACCAGCCGGAGCCAGGCCTGAGCCCTCGAACTGCGCGATGTCCTCAGCCGTCACAGGCGCGCGCACCACGTTCGGATTGCTGCTGCCTTCCACCACGCGCAGATAGGCGTCGTAGAGCAGTTCCTCGCCCAGCGTGCTGATCGGATTTTCGACCTCTACTTTCCAGGCATCCACGCTCAGGCTGACCGATCCGAACCGATCAGGCAGGAACTGCGGCTCGAACACCGCCCCCCAGGACGACTGCTTCGTGGTTTCCGGTTTCACGTCGTCGCCATAGGACGTCACGGTGCTCACCGATGGCTTGACCGACGAGCCGCTGCTGTAGGCGTTCAAGCAGGCGCTGTAGTCGGGGTGCGCGCCCTTGCTGATCAGCGCGTGGCAGCGGATGGCGTCATTGTTGAAGCCAAAGCCATACGTCGGTGGCGAATTGACCAGCTCCAATCCCGGCGCACGGAAACCGCCGCTGACCGAGCCACGCAGCAGCAGGCTGTCAACGACCTTCCAGGCCGCAGCGAACTTGGGTTTGGCGACCTGGCCCGCATCGCTGTAGTCCTCGTAGCGACCTGCAATCTGCAGATCCAGCGACTGCACCAGCGGAATATTCTGCGCGGGCGAGATGAGCGGCACCGCCAGTTCGATCAGCGCCGACTTCACGTTGCGACTGCCGCGTACGTCCGGTCGCGGGCTGTGGGTAAAGAAGTTGCTGGCCGCGACGGTTCCGGTATACCAGTCCGTATAGGGGCGACTGCCATCAATGTTCTCGTCGCGGTCATCTTCGCGGCTTTCATAGCGGTACTCCACGCCTGCGGCCAGGCCCATGTCACCGGCGTACCAGCTGATCACGTCGGGGCGGTTGACCTTGAAATCCCACAGCGCCAGTTCGGCCGTGCCTTCGCGCGTCGCCTCGCCAATGAACGACGAGGTGTCGTAAGGAGTGGCATCCCCGACCCGGATGCTGTTCGGATCACCACCGCTGAAGGGGTTGTATGCGCTGGCGTCGGTGCGGTTTACTGCCTCGATGAAGGCATCGGTCAATCCGCCCTGCTGGGTATCCTTGCTGCGCGCACGCGAGTACAGCAGCGCGGTTTCCCAGTTCCAGCCGCCCTCGGTCCACCCGCGCAGCCCCAGCAGCACACGCGATTGATCGTTGTCCACTTCGACCTTGCGGATACCCGAATCAGCGAACTGGTAGTTGAGCAGACGGATCGCCTCTGCCCCGCGCAGCGATTCCGGCACCCAATAGGCATCCGGGCGGATGTGCAGCAGGAAGCCATCACCACCGAAGCCGGATTCGCTGCTGACCCAGGATTCGGAGCGGGCCCGGTAGTAGCCCAGCTCGCCAAACAACTGCACGTTGTCGTTGACGTCGAAGCGTCCGCTGGCGAACACGTTCCCCTTCTTTATCGCTGGTGACGTGGTAATGCCCGGTTCGGCAGCAGAATCGTAGTGATAGCGCGTAGGCACCGAGCCGGACACCAGCGCACCGGTGACCGGGTTGACCGACCAGGTACCGGTACGACGCCCATTCGCGTAGGTCTCGAAATGTCCCCACGGGGTGCGCGTACTGAAGCCGGTCGTACCGTTCGGGTCCGGCACGCTGGTGCCGTTACCGAGCGGGCGGCGGCCATCGGTGGCGGTAAACCATGCATCGGAATTGAGCTGCGAGGTGCGTTTGGAGAAGCCGTACAGCACCGAGAAATTGCCGCGACCTTCGGCAAAATCACTGCCGAAGTAGCCATCCAGCGAGATGTCCTCGCGGTGCCCATCGGTGACCTTGCCGTAGTTCAGCTGGATGCCGCCCCCATCGGCCAGGTTGCTGGGCATCACCAGGTCGACCACACCGGCCACCGCGTCGGAGCCGTAGATGGAGGCCGCGCCATCCAGCAGCAGGTTGACCCGCTCCAGCCCGAAGGTGGGAATCGCATTGGCGTTGTAGGTGGTTTCATCGCCGCTGTTGCTGATCGGGTGCTGCACGGTGCGACGCCCGTTGAGCAGCAGCAGCGTGTACTTCGAGCCGAGGCCACGCAGGTTGATCGACCCTACATCCCCGCGCGCCACATTGGAGTTGCGCCCGGCATTGGTGGTGCCCTTTTCGGTCACCGCCACATCGCCGAACTGCGGCAGGCTGCGGAACAGCTCGTTGCCGTTGGTAGCTCCGATCGCATCGATCTGCTCGCGATCCACCGCGACCACCGGCAGTGCCGCCTGCGCGCCGCCACCGGCGATCTGCGAGCCAAGCACCGAAACCCGGTCCAGCGTGCGCGCACCGGCGCGGTCGTTCGCTTCCGCCGTGGCAACCGCCTCCTCCTCGGCATACGCGGAAGGGGCCAGCAGGGTGCACAGCGCCAATACCAGGTGGCGGCGATGCAGGGGCAGGCCACGTCGAACGCGGTGGGCGGGCTCAGGCTTACTGCGCAGGTTCTGCATACGCGCCTCGCACGATGCGACCTTCCAGTTTCTGCTCGTCCTTCACAAGATTGTAGAGCGGGCACGTGGCTTCCACGGACTGACGCAGGGCATCGATCTCCTGTGCCGACGCCGGCGATTCAATACGCACCTTGTAGTGGATGTCGCTGAAGCGCGCAGGCGAGGTGACGTTGCTGCCGAAGCGGGGGCTCAGCTGGCCATCCACGGTGAGTTCCAGCGAGTCCAGCAGCACGTTCCGCGACGCGGCCTGCACCTCGAAGATGTGGGTGAGGCAGGTACCGGTCACGCCCAGCAGATGCTCTTCAACTGTCGGTGCCAAGCCGTAACCCAGCAGATCCGGTGCACTGTCGTGCAATTGCTGGTGGTATCCGTCCTTGCCCAGGTAGACGCGTCGCAGGCCGGTGCGGGGTTCAACGTGGGCGCGGGCAACCAGGGTTTCAGGCTCGGAAGGCTTCTTCTTGCCGTCCGCTGGCTTCACTTGCCGGGCCAGCACCGCCGGGCGCTTTTCCTCGGTGATGAAATCACGCAGGCCCGGCGGCTGCTTGGGATCACGGGTTGCCGGACTCTGGATGTAGTCCACCTCGGCATGACTGACCTGATGCGGCTGGGTGACCAGATCAATGGCTGAAGAGTTCTCATGCACGGCACGCTTCAGTGCCTGCAGCTGCGCCTCCGTGGCCGGGGAATCGATATAGGCCACATAGGAGAGGTTGTTCGGGTAGGCCAGCGTCTCGCTCTTGCGTTCGGGAATACTGGTGAACACCACATCCAGGCCATCCAGTGGCAGGCCCTGCACGGCCGCCTGCACCACGTATTCGTCGGCGACTGCACTGGCCAGCGTGCCCACCAGCGAATCCCAGGAGCCCGCACCCAGGTTGTACCCGGCGTAACTGCGTCCGCTGTCGCTGATGTACTGGTATTCGCCGGTTGGGCCGATGCGAAGGCGGCGTACGCCGGAGCGGCTTTCGGCGGTGACCTTGGCATGGATGGCGGTCGGAGTGCCGGGTTGGGCCTGCTGGGCCTGGATCGCGGCGTGTTTGGCCCTGATGTAGTCACGCAGCGGCGAAGCGGTGCCTTCGGCTGGGAAGGCCATCGGTGCGGTGAGCAACAGCAGGGCAGACAACGCGGTCGCGCCAATGACTTTGGCGGGAGCTGCAGAACGGACGGCGTACATGGGCAGGCGGACTCCGAAGGCGATCATGAACAGGAGCCCACTCTTTCATGTCGCGCCACCGCATTAAAATAACGGTTGGGTATTCCTATATATGCGGGACGCAGGGTGCCCGCACTCCCGGGGAGTGATACTTAACAGCGACTCTCCCTCCTGACGCCCTTTAGTTCGAAAGCGACATGGTTGGTGCCTCCTGAGAAGGCTGCCAATAATGTGCGCCCATGCAGGGAAATGAGACTCGAATGAGTCATGGGAAGGCGCTGCTGTTCGCTCCGACCCAACGCCAGGGGATTGCAGAAATCTCATACTGCGACCGACACACATGTGATCAGGGAGCACTGACGGCCGAATGGACAATCTGTTTTCGCAAGCAACGCCTCTTCTCCTGTTCCTGCTGCCAGGTTTCCTGTCGGCGTGGATATTCTACGGGCTTACCTCACATCCCAAGCCCAGCCAATTTGAGCGGACGGTCGAGGCTTTGGTCTTCACGTTCGTCGTCCAAGGCATCACGGGCATGATCAAGGCGAGCCTCGTTGCCGCTGGTTCCGTTCTTGCCGTGGGAGCCTGGAGTAATGACAGTCAGACGTTCTGGTCGATCGTTGCAACCTCCGCGCTCGGCGTCGGGGTTGCCGCTGCCGTCAACAAGGACACGTTCCACTCGTGGCTGAGGCGTCGAGGATTTACCTCCAGGACTTCGCATCCGAGTGAATGGTTCTGTGTTCTGGATTCAAATCCCGCCTATGTGATCCTCCAGCTTCAGGATGGAAGGCGGCTAACTGGCTGGCCGAAGGAATGGCCGGTGAATCCATCGACCGGGCAGTTTTATATGCAGCAGCCTGCATGGATTGACGAAAATGGAAACGTTGTAGATCTCGACAATCTTGATGGCATAATCATTCACGCAACTGACGTGCGCTGGGTCGAAGTATTTCCGAAGGAGAACTCTGAAGATGACAATGCTGCGCAAGGGGTCTAATCCTCCACCGCCGGTCAGACATGCGTTTGACAACGCCAATCCGCCGACACGCAGTGCGCGGCCGGCTCCCCCACCGAATCCGCCGCCACCGCCGAAGAAGCCCTGATGTTTCCCGAACAGGCCCCGTTGAGGGGCCTTCTCGTGTCGGCGGCAGGGAAATCCCAGCCCCCCAGGGCGTGCCGATACAATAGGCATTCCAGCCTGCCCCGATGGACCCCGCGTGACCCAGAAGCCCGTTGAACACACCCCGCTGATGAAGCAGTTCTTCGCAGCCAAGTCCGACTACCCGGACCTGCTGCTGTTCTTCCGCATGGGGGACTTCTACGAGCTGTTCTACGACGACGCACGCAAGGCGGCGCGGCTGCTGGACATCACCCTGACCCAGCGCGGCAGCTCGGGCGGCGCGCCGATCCCGATGGCCGGCGTGCCAGTGCATGCCTATGAAGGCTATCTGGCGCGGCTGGTGGCACTGGGTGAATCGGTGGCGATCTGCGAACAGATCGGCGACCCGGCCCTGGCCAAGGGACTGGTGGAACGCAAGGTGGTGCGGATTGTCACCCCGGGCACGGTGACCGACGAGGCCCTTCTGGACGAGCGGCGCGACACCCTGCTGATGGCGCTCTCGCGCAACAAGCAGGGCTACGGGCTGGCCTGGGCCGATCTGGCTGGCGGACGCTTCCTGGTCAACGAGGTCGATACCGACGACGCCCTGGAGGCCGAACTGGCCCGCCTGGAACCGGCCGAACTGCTGGTGCCCGACGAAGAAAACTGGCCGGAATTCCTGAAGCACCGCAGCGGCATCCGCCGCCGTGCGCCGTGGCTGTTCGATGCTGACAGCGGCCGTCGCCAGCTGCTGAACTTCTTCAAGCTCCACGACCTGACCGGCTTCGGCATCGACGACAAGCCGCGTGCAACCGCTGCGGCCGGCGCACTGCTGGGATATGTGGAGGAAACCCAGAAGCAGCGTCTGCCGCACCTGACCGCGATTGCGACGGAAACCGCCAGCGAAGCCATTGCCATGAACGCGGCCACGCGCCGCCATCTGGAACTGGATACGCGCGTCGACGGTGACACCCGCAATACCCTGCTCGGCGTGCTCGACACAACGGTGACGCCGATGGGGGGCCGCCTGCTGCGGCGTTGGCTGCATCGCCCGCTGCGCCTGCGCGAGGTACTGGTGCAGCGCCACGACGCGGTCGCCACGCTGATTGATCGCGGCGCGGATGGCGACGTGCGCGATGCGTTCCGTGCGCTGGGCGATCTCGAACGCATTCTGACCCGCGTGGCACTGCGCTCGGCGCGTCCACGTGACTTCTCCACCCTGCGTGATGGCCTGGCGCTGCTGCCGGAGGTGCGCGCGGTGCTCGGCAAGCTGGACTCCCCTCGCCTGCAGGCGCTGCATGCCTCGCTGGGCGAGCACGACGAAAGCGCGCACCTGCTGGCAACCGCGATTGCGCCGACCCCGCCGCTGAAGCTCAGCGATGGTGGCGTGATTGCCGAGGGCTTCGATGCCGAGCTGGATGAGCTGCGTCGCCTGTCCACCAACGCCGATCAGTTCCTGATCGACCTGGAACAACGCGAGCGCGCCAGCAGTGGCATCGCCACGCTGAAGGTCGGCTACAACCGCGTGCACGGTTACTACATTGAAATCAGCAAGGGTCAGTCGGACAAGGCACCGGTGCACTACACCCGCCGCCAGACCCTGACCAATGCCGAGCGCTACATCACCGAAGAATTGAAGTCCTTCGAGGACAAGGTCCTTTCAGCGCGCGAGCGTTCGCTGTCGCGCGAGAAGCTGCTGTACGAACAGCTGCTGGACACGCTGGGTGCGAATCTGGAGCCACTGAAGCAGTGCGCCGCCGCATTGAGCGAACTGGACGTGCTGGCCGCGTTTGCCGAACGCGCGCAGGCGCTGGACTGGGCGCGACCGGAACTGGAAACCGCGCCCTGCCTGCGCATTGAACGCGGCCGCCACCCGGTGGTGGAAGCGGTGCGCGAACAGCCGTTCGAGCCGAACGACCTGGACCTGCATCCGGACCGCCGCATGCTGGTGATCACCGGCCCGAACATGGGCGGTAAGTCCACTTACATGCGCCAGAACGCGCTGATCGTGCTGCTGGCGCATATTGGCAGCTTCGTGCCGACCAGCCGCGCGGTGATCGGCCCGATCGATCGCATCCTCACCCGCATCGGCGCGGGCGATGATCTTGCGCGCGGGCAGTCCACCTTCATGGTGGAAATGTCTGAAACCAGCTACATCCTGCATCACGCGACCGAGCACTCGCTGGTACTGATGGACGAGATCGGGCGCGGCACGTCCACCTATGACGGCCTGGCACTGGCCGATGCAGTGGCGCGCCACCTGGCGTACCAGAACCGCTGCTACACCCTGTTTGCCACGCACTATTTCGAGCTGACCGCGCTGGCTGACGAGCAGCATGAAGGTGGTGCCAGTGGCATTGCGAACGTGCATCTGGATGCCGTGGAGCACGGCGAGCAGTTGGTGTTCATGCATGCAGTGAAGGATGGCCCGGCCAACCGCAGCTTCGGTCTGCAGGTGGCCGCCCTGGCTGGCCTGCCGCGAGCGACCGTGGCGCAGGCTCGACGGCGGCTGGCCGAGCTGGAACAGCGGGGTGGCGAGAGCGTGGCCGCGACGATGGCCCCACAGGCGCTGGATGCGCCACAGCAGTTCGGGCTGTTTACGACACCGTCGAACAAGGCGCAGGAGGCGCTGGCTGCGATTGATCCGGATGAGCTGACGCCCAAGCAGGCGCTGGAGGCGTTGTACCGGTTGAAGGGGTTGTTGTGAGGTCACGACCAACGGTCGTGACCTACCGGCCAGATTGATCGGGCTGACCTGGTACGAGCCGATCGTTGATGGGGCGAATCCGGTAACGCCCGACCATTGGTCGGGTGGACCGGTATGACCCGATCGTTGATGGGGCGAATCCGGTAGCACCCGACCGTTGGTCGGGTGGCCGGCCACGGGCCGGGCGCGTGAAGCCTTCGCATTCCTTTAGTGCACGCGGCGTTATGCTCCGCCGGTCCCCCACCCCTGGACCCAAGGAGTCGATCGTGAACACGCAATCGCTCACTGCTTCGCTCTTCTCGCAATTGCAGAACGGACCTGCCCTCCAGCAGGTTTCCCAGCAACTGGGCATGGACAGCGGCCAGGCCTCGCAGGCAATCAGTGCCGCCCTGCCGCTGCTGATGGGCGGCCTGGCCAACAACGCCAGCCAACCCCAGGGTGCACAGTCTCTGCTCAACGCTTTGCAGCGCGACCACCTCAGCGGCGGCGCTGCCGGCTCAGGCGGTTTCGACCTCGGCGGGCTGCTTGGTGCTGTACTGGGGGGTGGCGGTGGCAGCCCCGCCACCAACGGCATGGGCATTCTCGGCCATGTGTTCGGCGGCCAGACGCCCCAGGCCGCCAACCTGCTGGGCCAGAAGACCGGTCTGGACAGCGGTCGGTCCGGCCAGCTGCTGGCCATCCTCGCCCCGATCGTGATGTCATTCCTGGCCCAACGCTTTGCCCAGCAGGGCAACTCCACCCAGCTCAGCCAGGCCCTCGGCGAGGAGAACCGCCAGACCGGCGGCGGCGGCATCGGCGACCTGCTCGGTGGCGTTCTCGACCAGGACGGCGACGGCAAATTCGGGGTCAACGACGTGCTCGGCCTGCTCGGCGGCAAACGCTGAGCCTCACCGTGGCCGGGCCCCCTGCGGCCCGGTCACTCTTGATAGATGCCACCTATCAATACGGAAGAATCAATCGATTTTACCTATCGAGCAACGTTCACTATCGTCAAGGCACTCCCACATGCCTTGTTCGCGAGGCCACTCCCTCTCTCGCCAGTACACAGGTAGATACCGATGAAAAGCGAAGCCAAGTGTCCGTTCAACCACGCCGTCGTCGGCGACGCCACCACCAACCGAGACTGGTGGCCCCAGCAACTGCGCGTGGACCTGCTCAACCAGCATTCCGCCCGTTCCAACCCGCTTTCGGAAGACTTTGATTACCCCGCCGCCTTCGCCAAGCTCGACTACGCCGCACTCAAGGCGGACCTGAAAGCCTTGATGACCGACTCGCAGGAGTGGTGGCCGGCCGACTTTGGTCACTACGGCGGGCTGTTCGTGCGCATGGCGTGGCACAGCGCTGGCACCTACCGCATCGGTGACGGTCGCGGGGGTGGCGGTCGTGGCCAGCAGCGCTTCGCTCCGCTCAACAGCTGGCCGGACAACGTCAGCCTGGACAAGGCGCGCCGCCTGCTGTGGCCGATCAAGCAGAAATACGGCCAGGCCATTTCCTGGGCCGATCTGCTGATCCTCACCGGCAACGTCGCGTTGGAGTCGATGGGCTTCAAGACGCTGGGCTTTGCCGGCGGTCGCCCGGATACCTGGGAACCCGACCAGGACGTGTACTGGGGCCGCGAGACCACCTGGCTGGGCGGCGACGTGCGCTATGCGCATGGCTCGGAGGGTGTGGTGGAAGACCACGGCGTACTCGTATCCGATGATGATGCCGACGGCGACATCCACTCGCGCAAGCTTGAGAACCCGTTGGCCGCCGTGCAGATGGGCCTGATCTACGTGAATCCGGAAGGCCCGGACGGCAACCCGGATCCGCTGAAGGCGGCGCTGGACATCCGCGACACCTTCGGCCGCATGGCCATGGACGACGAGGAAACCGTTGCGCTGATTGCCGGCGGCCATTCCTTCGGCAAAACCCATGGTGCAGGCCCGGCTGACAATGTGGGTCACGAACCCGAGGCAGCCGGGCTGGAAAGCCAGGGCCTGGGCTGGGCCAACAAGTTCCGCAGCGGCAAGGGCGGTGACACCATCACCAGCGGTCTGGAAGTGACGTGGACCCGCACCCCGGCCAAGTGGAGCCATGATTTCTTCCAGATTCTGTTCGGGCACGAATGGGAACTGACCAAGAGTCCGGCCGGTGCACACCAGTGGGTGGCCAAGGATGCCGAGGCCGTGATTCCCGACGCGCACGATCCGTCGAAGAGGCATCGCCCGACCATGCTCACCACCGACCTTTCGCTGCGCTTCGATCCCATCTACGAGCAGATCTCGCGGAAGTTCCTCGCCAATCCGCAGGCGTTCGCCGATGCCTTCGCGCGTGCATGGTTCAAGCTCACCCATCGTGACATGGGTCCGCGTGCACGTTACCTGGGACCGGAAGTTCCGAGCGAAGAATTCATCTGGCAGGACCCGCTGCCGGAAGCGCCGAAGACTCCGATCAGCGCGCAGGACATCGCCACGCTGAAGCAGCAGATCGCCGACAGCGGTTTGAGTGTGTCCGAGCTGGTGTCGACCGCTTGGGCCTCGGCGTCCACCTTCCGTGGCTCGGACAAGCGCGGCGGTGCCAACGGTGCGCGTATCCGCCTGGCTCCGCAGAAGGACTGGGCGGTAAACCAGCCCCAGCAGCTGGCCAAGGTGCTGGCCGCGCTGGAGAAAATCCAGAGCGGCTTCAAGGGCGAGGTATCACTGGCCGATCTGATCGTGCTCGGTGGTGCGGTGGGTGTGGAAAAGGCCGCCAAGGCCGGTGGCCACGACGTCACCGTGCCGTTCAACCCGGGCCGAACCGATGCCAGCCAGGAACAGACCGACGTGGAATCGTTCGCGGTGCTGGAACCGGCCGCCGATGGCTTCCGCAACTATGTGCGCGGTCGCTTCAGCGTGCCCGCCGAAGCGCTGCTGATCGACAAGGCGCAGCTGCTCACGCTGACCGCGCCGGAGATGACCGTACTGGTCGGCGGCCTGCGCGTACTCGGAGCGAACGTGGATGGCAGCAAAGACGGTGTGTTTACCGATCGTCCCGGCACGCTCAGCAATGACTTCTTCGTCAACCTGCTGGATATGGGCACGCAGTGGAAGGCCAAGGGCGACGGTTACGAGAGCAGCGGCAAGGGTTCGTGGACCGGCACGCGTGCCGACCTGGTGTTCGGTTCGAACTCGGTGCTGCGCGCGTTGGCCGAGGTGTATGCCAGTGCGGACGGTGGCAGGAAGTTCGTGCAGGACTTCGTGGCCGCGTGGGCACGGGTGATGGAGCTGGACCGGTACGACCTGCACCGGTGATTGTGGTTTTCGGGGCGCACGACCAACGGTCGTGCGCTACCGTGCGCATCACAGAAACTGAAAAATCCGGTAGCACACGACCGTTGGTCGTGTGCCGCACACCGTGCGGCGTTACATCGCGTCAAGGTCACCCAGCGCGCGGATCAGCCGCCGCGCGCGTTTATCCGGGCGATGCTCCGGTGCCTGGAACCCGTCACGCATCGCCACGCGCTGGGCGCGCTGCTCGGCGCGGCGGGCCTTGGACGCATCGGTTTCCGCATACAGCTGCTGTGCTACCGGTGCGGGACCACGCTGATCGCTCAACCCAAGCACGTTGACCTCATAACGCTCCTCGCCGCGGCTGATCTGCAGCTGCTCGCCCACCCGCACCGCGCGTGAGGACTTCGGGCGCTGCCCGGCCACATCGACCTTGCCGGTCTCGATGGCCTGCTTGGCCAGACTGCGGGTTCTGAAGAAGCGCGCCGCCCACAACCATACGTCCAGGCGGACACTCGGCACGGGTACGGAAAGTTCGGTCATCGGTACGGGTTACTCGGGTCGTTTGTTCAGGGGGCGGGGATTGGACGGGTCGCTGCGGCAGCCGGTGCCGCCGATCAGGGTGGGCACGCCGGCGTCCAGATCGCGACGCTGGGTTCCGACCTGGCACTCCGGTCGGTCCATCGGCCGCACCTGGGTGTCGCGCAGGCGGTCTGTAGAGGTATATGCGGCCAGCAGGAGCACAATCAAGGCCGACAATCCGTAGAGCCGGGCTCTGCCCGGCTGGGCAGATGATGCAGTCACGTAGAGCCGGGCTCTGCCCGGCTGGGCAGGCGTTCGCACCAACGGCAGCCGGGCAGAGCCCGGCTCTACAAAAGCATTCGCCTCCATGCATTCCGGGCCGACCGGGTATCCAGCGGCCGGTTTGGGTGAGCGGCGGGCCATCTTGCGCATCGCGATATCCCACTGACAGGCGTAGTGCTAGTGTGCGCCTGACCCGCCTCGACCTTCTTCACACATGGCCAAAGCGCCGCTTGACCTGACCACCGGCCCGATCGGGCGCAACCTGCTGCTGTTTGCCCTGCCCATTCTGGCCGGCAACATCGCCCAGTCCTTGAACGGTTCAGTGAACGCGATCTGGGTCGGGCGCTTCCTCGGCGAGGCGGCACTGACCGCCACCGCGAACGCCAACAACATCATGTTCTTCCTGATCGGTTCGGTGTTTGGCATCGGCATGGCGGCGACCATCCTGATCGGCCAGGCGATGGGCGCGAAGGACACCGCCCAGGCGCGACGAGTGATGGGTACGAGTGCGACCTTCTTCATCGGCTTGTCTGCGGTGATCGCGGTGGCCGGCTGGTGGCTGTCACGCCCGCTGCTGGCGGCAATGGGCACACCCGCCGCTTCGCTGCCGTTGGCCGAGGCCTACCTGCGCGTGATCTTTCTGGCCATGCCCACGTTGTACGCGTTCGCGTTCCTCAGTTCGGCGCTGCGCGGGGTGGGCGATTCACGCACGCCGTTCCGCTTCCTGCTGGTGTCGGTGCTGCTGGACATCGTGTTCAATCCGCTCCTGATCTTCGGCCTGGGCCCCTTCCCGGAACTGGGCATTGCCGGTGCGGCCTGGGCGACGCTGATCGCACAGACGCTCTCGCTGATCGGCCTGCTCTGGTACATGCGCAACAAGCGCCACGTGTTGTGGCTGGGTCGCAAGGACATGGCCCTGTTCAAAGTGGACCTGGAGATCCTGAAGGCGCTGGTGGTGAAAGGCGTGCCGATGGGTCTGCAGATGGTGCTGATCTCGCTGTCGATGATCATGATGATGACGATGGTCAATCACTACGGCACCGACACCGCCGCGGCGTACGGTGCGTCGCTGCAGCTGTGGACCTATGTGCAGATGCCGGCGATGGCGATTGGTGCGGCGTGTTCTTCAATGGCAGCGCAGAACGTGGGCGCGCAGCGTTGGGACCGTGTACGCGGTACCGCGCGCAGCGGCGTGCTGTTCAACTTCGCACTGACCGGGCTGTTGATCCTGCCGTTGATTCTGCTGGACCGTTACACGCTGGCACTGTTCCTGCCCAGCGGCAGTGAAGCGCTGGATGTGGCGCGGCACTTGAACCACATCGCGATCTGGTCGTTCCTGTTCTTCGGCGTGAGCTTTGTCATTTCCGGCGTGGTGCGTTCGACCGGTGCGGTGATTCCGCCGCTACTGATCCTGGCTGCGTCGCTGTGGGGCGTGCGGGTGCCGTTTGCCGAGCTGATGCAGGATCGGCTGGGCGCAGACGCGGTGTGGTGGAGTTTCCCGGTGAGCTCGCTGTGCGCGATGTTGTTGTCGCTGGCGTATTACCGCTGGGGCGGCTGGCGCAAGGCGCGCATGCTGCCGAGTCACCGTGAGGAGGTGGCCGCTTCGCCGGCTGAAGTGCCGGCACAGCCGCCCTCGCCGGTGGCGGATCATGATCCGGATCCCAGTCGACCGCCGGCCATGCCCACCTGACCCGTAGAGCCACGCCCTGCGTGGCTGCGCGTGAAGCCCACCATGGTCGAAGCCACGCAGGGCGTGGCTCTACGAGGAATCGCACAACCGTGCACCACGAACGATGGCTCACAAACGCAAACGGCCACCCGAAGGTGGCCGTTGCGGGACAACTTGCGTTGTCGGGAATTACTGGGCCTTTTCGGCGGCCAGGCGGGCAGCCTTGGCCTGCGCAGCGGCAGCCAGATCTTCCTTGATGCGGGCAGCCTTGCCTTCCAGACCACGCAGGAAGTACAGCTTGGCACCGCGGGCCTTACCACGACGCTTCACGTCGACCGAGTCGATGATCGAGCTGTGGGTCTGGAAGACGCGCTCGACGCCGTAGCCGTGCGAGATCTTGCGGACGGTGAACGAGGAGTTCAGGCCGGCATTCTTGATCGCGATGACCACGCCTTCATAGGCCTGGACGCGCTCACGGTTGCCTTCCTTCACCTTCACGTTGACGACGACGGTGTCACCCTGGCTGAACTTCGGCAGCTCGCGGGAGATCTGGGCGGATTCGAAGTCCGAAAGGATGGATTTGTTCAGCTTGCTCATGGGTGCACCGAAATTGTTCGGGTGGGTGTGTCGTTTCGACAACGTGGGCTCATGCAGTCACCGGATTGCGCTGCACGTTTTTTTGTATGGAGCCACCAAGGGGCGTCAAGGGCCCATTGGGAATCCGCGATTCTAGCTGGTTATCGGGCGGTTTGGTAGTGCCGGGGTTGCCCGGCATCACGGGGCCCTTCAGCCGGGCAAGCCCGGCTCTACGCCTTCACGGGCCTCGGCCAACAACTGCCGGTCCGCCTTGGACAGCTGGCTTTCGTCCAGCAGATCCGGGCGACGCAGCGAGGTCCGCAGCAGCGACTGCTGGCGGCGCCAGCGGGCGATGGCGGCGTGGTTGCCCGAGCGCAGCACGTCCGGGACATCGCCCCATTCATGTTGCGCCGGCTGGCTGTAATGCGGGCAGTCCAGCAGGCCCTGCGGGCCTTCAAAGCTGTCCTGGGCGGCAGATTCGGCGTCGTTCAACGCGCCTTCCTGCAACCGGGTGACGGCGTCGACAATCACCGCCGCGCCCAGCTCGCCGCCCGACAGCACATAGTCGCCGATGGAAATCTCCTCGGTGACCTCGGCCGCCAGGAAGCGCTCATCCACGCCCTCATAGCGACCGCACAGCAGGATCATGCGCGGCAGCGCGGCCAGTTCGCGCACCTTGGCCTGGGTGAGCGGTTTGCCCTGTGGGCTGAGGTAGATCACCGGCGCGGGGGCAGGATCGGCTGCTTTCGCCGCCGCCAGACACGCCCGCAACGGTTCGATCAGCATCACCATGCCCGGGCCGCCGCCGAACGGACGGTCGTCCACCCGACGGTAGTTGCCCTCGGCGTAGTCACGCGGATTCCAGCCGTGCAGGTCGAGCAGGCCGCGCTCGGCTGCACGGCCGACCACGCCCAGCGACGCCGACTGCGCCATGAATTCCGGGAACAGAGTGATGACGTCGATACGCATCGAACTAGAACTCCGGGTCCCAGTCGACCACGATCAGGTTGGCCTCGAAATCCACGGATTTGACGAAGTCCGGCTGCACGAACGGAATCATCCGCTCCCGGCTGCCCTGCACCACCACCACGTCGTTGGCACCGGTGGAGAACAGATGCGACACGCGGCCCAGCTCGACGCCGTCCACGGTTTTCACCTGCAGGCCTTCCAGGTCGATCCAGTAGTACTCATCCGGCTTCGGCGGCGGCAATGCGCTGCGCGGCACGGAGATTTCGGTTCCGATCATCGACTCAACCACGTCGCGGTCGGTCACTTCGGGAAACACCGCCACAATATGCTTGCCGGACGCTTTGCCGCGCACGCCCTTGACGGTGCTCTCCTGGCCAGCGGGAGTCCGCAGCGTCCAGGGCTGGTATTGGAAGATGGCGGTTCGCGGCTCGGTCCAGGACTCGAGCTTGATCTCGCCTCGCACACCAAAAGCGCCGACAATCCTGCCCAGCAGGATGCGGCGCTCGGTATCTTTCATCTGCGTATGCCGACGGGCCGCGCCAGGCGCGGCCCTTCAGGATCAGGCCGCAGCGGCCTGGGCCTTGGTCGCTTCCTTGTACAGGTTGCGGACCTTGTCGGTCATCTGGGCGCCGTTGGCCACCCACTTGTCGACCAGCGGCAGGTCGAGCACGATGCGCTGCTCGGCACCCTGGGCCACCGGGTTGTAGTAACCGACGCGCTCGATGTTGCGGCCGTCACGGGCGCTGCGCGAGTCGGTCACGATGATGTGATAGAACGGACGCTTCTTGGCGCCGCCGCGGGTCAGTCGAATCTTGACCATGGTGGTATTTCCTCTGTAGCCCAGTCGCCAGGATGGCGCGGTAAGCCGGCGATTATAGCGGGGCTGGCCGGGCATTCCAAGATGTGGGCGGACCCAGAAGATGACCGGGGCATGCACCGCGTGGGCCGGCCAACGGCCGGCGCTACCGGGGACGCCTGCGCATTGGTGAACCGCGCGGGATGCTGCGGTAGCGCCGGCCGTTGGCCGGCCCAGGCGGTGCCGAACGAAATCAATCCGCCAAACGCTCCCACGATGTCGCCGCCACCACTACCGCGGCCCTCCGGCACAACGCCTCCGACCGCGCAAATCCCACCCCGTCAATCGCCGCCAACGGCCACACCCCGGCCGCATTGCAGGCCACTGCCGCATCAAATCCGCCCAGGTCTGCCAGTCGCACCGGCTCCAGCACCGGCACCCCACCCCACCCGGCCTGCAGCAGCCGCTCCTGGGTACCTCGCAGCGCCTCGGCCTGTGGCCACACCACTTCATCGCCGCGCCCGAACAGCACATTCCAGGTCGTGCCTTCGCTCACGCGCCCCTGCCCGTCCACGAACAGCGCATCGTCGAAACCCGCCTGCAGCGCCAACCGCCGGTGTTGGAACAACGCAAAGGTACCGACGTGCTTCAGCTGCGGCATCTCACGCTGATAGACCACGCTGCGCACGCGACGCGGCATTGCCGGCAATGTGACCGGGGCACCCACCGCCACCAGCACATCCACCGGAAGCACCTGCAGCGGCTGGCGGAAGTCGAATGCGCGCGAGAACACGGTGACGCGAACCGATGCATCGACCACGCCTTCCGCGTGCAACGCCGCCAGAATCCACGCCTGCACCTGGCTGCCGTCCAGCGTGCTGCCGAACAGTTCGCTGGTGCCCTGGCGCAAGCGCCGCAGATGCAGGTCCAGGCCCTGCACCGCGCCATTCCGCACCTGCAGCGAGGTGAAGTGCCCGTAGTTCACCACTGCACCGGCGAGGTCGTCGGCAGTTGCCGGCCGCCCGTTGCAGTAGTGCTTCATGCCAGCAGCGCCCGCGCGTCGCGCCACAGCGTGTGCAGCACTTCTGCCGCCGGTCGTGCAGGTGCCATCCATGCCGACTGACCGGCCCAGGCCTGCATCGCATCAATGCGATGCTCTCGGTTGGCCTGCGCGCGCATGGGTGCGGTCAGGCCTCGCTGCACCGGGTACGGCTGCGGCGGCGGTGCATCCACTGCGGCAGCGGCACGCACATACGGCGTGGCCAGACCACGCCCAAGCCGGCCGCTGAAGGCACGTGTGGGCCAGGTGTCTTCCGGCTCGGCTTCCGAAAGCGCCGCTGACCATGCCGGATCAATCGCGCATTCTGGTGTGCGCAAAAAGCCAGTACCCACCTGCACGGCACTTGCTCCCAGCATCAGTGCGGCCGCCACACCGCGCCCGTCAGCAATCCCGCCGGCGGCGATCACCGGCACCTGCAGGTGATCGGCCAGACGCGGCAGCAGTGCGAACAGACCCACCAGCTGCCGTTCGGCCGCGTCCGGATCAAACGCACCGCGATGACCACCCGCCTCAAAGCCCTGCGCCACCACCGCATCGGCTCCCGCCTGTTCGGCGGCGCGGGCTTCGGCCAGCGTGGTCGCACAGGCAAACCAGGCGATGCCGGCATCTTTCAAACGCTGCACCTGGGCCGGCGAGAACACGCCCATGATGGTGGAGGCGACCGCCGGGTGCGCGGCGATCAGCGCGTCGAACTGGGCATCGAAATCGGCTGGACCGGCATCACCGGCGCTGGACGCCACCTCCGGCCCCCACTGCGCGAGGAAAGCGCGGGTGGCGACTTCGGCGGCGGCGTCGCGTACCGGCAGCGGATCGGGAATCCACACATTGACCTGCGCCTGGCCGGACGATTGCGCACGGAAATCGTTCATCCAGGCCACGATGTCCTGCGGCTGCGACAGTACCGCGCCCATGGCCCCCATGCTGCCGGCACTGGCCAGCACGGCAGAAAGCGACACCGGGCAGGCACCGGCCATCGGGGCCAGCAGAATCGGGGACTGCAACGAAAAACGCCGACAGAAGCTGTCGGCGCGTTCAAGAATTCGCGGGTCGCTCATGCGTGACGCACCGGTTGGGGGAAAACACCCCCAGCATACGCCGGCTGCCCCGGACGCGCATGGCGCGTCCCTACCCTCAACGGAACGGCAGACCGCCGCGGCCGCCCATGGCCCCCATCATGCCCTTCATGCTGCGCATCATGCCCTTCATGCCGCCGCCGGCCATCTTGCTCATCATCTTTTCCATCTGCTGATACTGCTTCATCAGCTTGTTGACGTCGGCCGGGGTCAGGCCCGAACCCCGCGCGATGCGGGCACGGCGCGAACCATTCAGCAGGCCCGGATTGCGGCGCTCTTTCTTGGTCATCGAATTGATGATGGCGATCATGCGCGGCACTTCCTTGCCCTGGCTGACCTGCTGCTTCAGATGTTCCGGAATCTGGCCCAGGCCCGGCAGCTTGTCCATCAGGCCGCCGATGCCGCCCATGTTCTGCATCTGCTCGAGCTGGTCGCGCATGTCATTCAGATCGAACTTCTTGCCCTTGGCGACCTTCTCGGCCAGCTTCTGGGCCTTGTCCTTGTCGACCTGCTGTTCAACCTGTTCCACCAGCGACAGCACGTCGCCCATGTCGAGGATGCGGCTGGCCATGCGGTCCGGGTGGAACACATCCAGGCCGTCCGGCTTTTCGCTCACGCCGACGAACTTGATCGGCTTGCCGGTGATGTAACGCACGCTCAGTGCGGCACCGCCACGGGCGTCACCGTCGGTCTTGGTCAGCACCACGCCGGTCAGCGGCAGCGCTTCGCCGAAGGCCTTGGCGGTGTTGGCGGCGTCCTGGCCGGTCATGGCGTCGACCACGAACAGCGTTTCAGCCGGATTGATCGCGGCATGCAGCGCCTTGATCTCGACCATCATCGCTTCGTCGATCGCGAGGCGGCCGGCGGTATCGACCAGCAGCACGTCCACGAATGACTTGCGGGCGTCGTCGATGGCCGCGCGCACGATGGCTTCCGGTTTCTGGTCGGCGCTGGACGGGAAGAACAGCACGCCCACCTGGTCGGCCAGGGTCTTCAGCTGCTCGATGGCGGCCGGACGGTACACGTCGGCGGAAACCACCATCACCTTCTTCTTGCGCTTTTCCTTCAGGTGCTTGGCCAGCTTGCCCACGGTGGTGGTCTTGCCCGCGCCCTGCAGGCCGGCCATAAGGATGACCGCCGGGGCCGGCACATTGAGGTTCAGGTCGCTGGCAGCCGCGCCCATGACTGCGGTGAGCTCGTCGCGGACGATCTTGATCAGCGCCTGGCCCGGGGTCAGCGACTTCAGCACTTCCTGGCCCACGGCGCGCACCTTGATGCGCTCCACAAGGGCCTGCACCACCGGCAGCGCCACGTCGGCTTCCAGCAGCGCGATGCGGACCTCGCGGGTGGCCTCGCGGATGTTGTCCTCGGTGAGGCGGCCGCGGCCACGCAGGCGCTCGATGGTGCCGGAAAGGCGCTGGGTCAGGGACTCGAACATGGATGCAACCTGTTCAGAACGAAAGACAGAGAGACGCACAGTATAGCCGGTCCGCCGGGTCGCCCCGCGGCCACGCCGGGGCGTGTAGTGCCGGGCCATGCCCGGCAATGCGGCTGCGGGTCGCAGGAATTGCCGGGCATGGCCCGGCACTACGGCGTCACAGTATGAGAAACTGACACGATGACAATCGTTCTCATCGCGACCCTGCTCTACCTGACCGCCACCGCCCTGCTGGTGCGCGCAGTGGCCCGCGATGACGCCGCCCGCTCGCCCACGTGGCTGTGGCCGGCACTGCCGGCCATGCTGCTGCACGGTGGCTACCACGCGCTGGTGGCGATCCGCACCAGTGGCGGGCCGGACATGCATTTCTTCGCCGCGCTGTCGCTGGTGGGCCTGGGCATGGCCTGGCTGACCTCGCTGGTGGGCGCACGCGGGCGCATGTCCGCGTTGGGCGTGGTGGTGTTTCCCGTCGCCGCGGCCCTGCTCTGCGGTTACCACGCCTACGGCCATGAACCGAGCCGCGCGCTCGGCTGGCAACTCGCCACCCACGCCTGGCT
This sequence comes from Stenotrophomonas sp. 278, assembly GCF_003935715.1. GTDB lineage: Bacteria > Pseudomonadota > Gammaproteobacteria > Xanthomonadales > Xanthomonadaceae > Stenotrophomonas > Stenotrophomonas maltophilia_AH. Next base: position 71,782 of record NZ_RHPP01000004.1, read on the forward strand.
GGCGCTGCTGGCCTACGCCACGCTGAGCATCGCCGCGTTGCTCGCGATCATGTTGTGGCTGCAGGAGCGCGCGCTTCGCCGGCGCGATTTCCGTCCCTGGCTGCGCGCCCTGCCGCCGCTGGCGGATCTGGAATCACTGCTGTTCCGGGTGATCGCGGTGGGTTTTGCGTTGCTCACGCTCACGCTGGTGACCGGCGTGCTGTTCGTGGATGACCTGCTGGCGCAGAAGCTGGTGCACAAGACCGTGCTCAGCATTCTGTCGTGGGTGGTGTTCGGGGTGCTGCTGATCGGTCGCCGCCGCTACGGCTGGCGCGGGGTGAAGGCGGTGCATTGGACGCTGACCGCGATGGTGCTGCTGGGGCTGGCGTTCTTTGGCAGCCGGTTTGCGATTGAGCTCGTCTTCAAGCGCGGCTGATGCGTCGTGCCGACCAACGGTCGGCACCTACCCTTTGTCTGCAACCGCCCGTAGAGCCACGCCCTGCGTGGCTTCGACCAGGTTTGGCACCGCGGTGCAGCCACGCAGGGCGTGGCTCTACGCATGTCTCTGGCACCGCGGTGCAGCCACGCAGGGCGTGGCTCTACGGTTTCGTTGATTCCCACACAACCGCGCGACGTTGCGTCAGGCGGCTTCGATGGCCTCGGACAGACGCTCAACCGCAATCACCTCCATGCCCTTCACGCTGCCGGTTTTCGGCGCATTCGCCTTCGGCACGATCGCGCGCTTGAACCCATGCGTGGCCGCCTCGCGCAAGCGGTCTTCGCCGTTCGGCACCGGACGAATTTCCCCGGACAGCCCCACCTCGCCAAATGCAATGGTCTTCTCCGCCAGCGGCCGGTCCTGCAGCGACGACAACACCGCCAGCAGCACGGGCAGATCCACCGCCGTTTCCTGCACGCGAATGCCACCCACCACGTTGACGAATACGTCCTGGTCGCCCACCAGCACCCCGCCGTGACGGTGCAGCACGGCCAGCAGCATGGCCAACCGGTTCTGCTCCAGACCCACCGCTACGCGGCGCGGGTTTGAAAGCGGCGAAGCATCCACCAGCGCCTGCACTTCCACCAGCAACGGGCGCGTGCCCTCGCGGGTGACCATCACGCAGCTGCCTGGCTGCCGCGTGCTGCCCCCGGACAGGAAAATGGCCGAAGGATTGGACACCTCTTTCAACCCCTTTTCGCCCATCGCGAACACGCCCAGTTCGTTCACCGCGCCAAAGCGGTTCTTGAACGCACGCAGCAGGCGGAACCGGCTGCCGCTCTCGCCTTCGAAGTACAGCACCGCATCCACCATGTGCTCCAGCACGCGCGGGCCGGCAATGCCCCCTTCCTTGGTGACGTGACCAACCAGGAACACGGCGGTGCCGGTCTCCTTGGCAAAGCGCACCAATCGGGCCGCGCTTTCGCGCACCTGGCTCACCGAGCCCGGTGCGGCGGTGAGCGATTCGGTCCACAGGGTCTGCACCGAGTCCGCCACGATCAGCCGCGGCTTGTTGCTGCTGGCGTGCTGCAGGATGGCCTCGACCTGGGTTTCGGCCAGCGCGTTGACGCCCTCCAGCGGCAGGTCCAGGCGGATCGCGCGACCGGCCACCTGCGACAGCGATTCCTCACCGGTGATGTACAGCACCGGCAGGTTCGCGGCCATCTTCGCCACCGCCTGCAGCAGCAGCGTGGACTTGCCGATGCCCGGGTCACCGCCGACCAGGATGACTGCGCCCTCCACCAGTCCGCCGCCGAGCACCCGGTCGAACTCGCCGATACCGGTAGTGACCCGCTGGTGTTCGGTGTGCTGCACGTCCTTCAGCGCCATCACCTTGGGCGCATCCACCTTGCCCGCCCAGCCGGAGCGGCGCGAGGCCGGCGACTTGGCCGCGGTGGCGCTTTCCAGGGTGATCTCGCTGAGCACGTTCCAGGCCCCGCACTCGGTGCACTGCCCCTGCCACTTGCTGTATTCCGCGCCGCATTCGCTGCAGACATAGGCGGTGAGCCGCTTGGCCATTCTCGCTTCCACTTCCGGTTCATCTTGTGAGCCGCAGGATAGCCCACCCGCGTCGCACACCCTAAGACGCTGGAAACGATTTCACTCAAGCGTTGGCCCGCCCGGCCGATACCGGGAGCGGGCCCCTGCGCCTTCCCCCCACACAATCAGGCTTTCCCCCCATGACCGGCACCTACAGCCAGAGTCTTGTCGTGTTCTCGCTGCTGGTCGCCATCCTGGCCTCTTACACCGCCCTGGACATGGCCGCGCGCGTGGCCAACACCGAAGGCAAGGTCGCCCGCTGGTGGCTGGCCGGCGGTGCCTGCGCCATGGGTCTGGGCATCTGGTCCATGCACTTCATCGGCATGCTGGCCTTCGACCTCGGCATTCCGATGGGCTACGACCTGGCCATCACCCTGTACTCGCTGGCCGTGTCCGTCGGTGCCTCGGCTTATGCCTTGTGGCTGGTGTCGCACAAGATCCTGCCCTGGTATCGGCTGGCCGCCGGCGCGGTGCTGATGGGCCTGGGCGTGGCCGCGATGCACTACCTGGGCATGTCGGCCATGCGCATGGAACCCGGCATCGAGTACCACCTGGGCTGGTTGGCGCTGTCCATCGTGATCGCCATCGTGGCCGCCGGCGCGGCGTTGTGGATCGCTTTCCGGCTGCGCTCGGAAACCCGCCACCCGATGCTGCTGCGCGGTCTTGCCTCGGTTGTCATGGGCTTTGCCATCATCGGCATGCACTACACCGGCATGGCTGCCGCTGAATTCCCGCCCGGCAGCATCTGCGGCGCGGTCGGCGAGAACGGCGTGGACAGCAAATGGCTGGCAGTGCTGGTCATTGTCACCACCCTGGCCACGCTGGGCATCGCACTGATCGCCTCGGTATTTGACCGGCAGATGCGGGCGCGCACCGGCCTGCTCGCCGATTCGCTGGCCAAGGCCAACGGGAAACTGCTGCAGGCCGCCCTGCACGACCCCCTGACCCAGCTGCCCAACCGCATGCTGCTGCAGGACCGCATCGAGCAGACGATCGAGAAGGCCCGCCGCCGCAACTTCCCCTTTGCGGTGATGTTCTGCGACCTCGACGGTTTCAAGGCGATCAATGACGCCTACGGTCACCAGCTGGGCGACCGGCTGCTGGTGGAGATGTCCCAACGCGTGGCCGGCCTGCTGCGTGCGCAGGACACGTTCGCCCGGCTGGGCGGCGACGAATTCGTCATCGTGTTCCAGATTGAAGAACCCGAAGACGCAGCGGTGGTCGCCGAGCGCATCCTGGCCTGCGTGGCCGAGCCGTTCCATATCGACGCGCTGGAACTGCAGGTCAGCACCAGCATCGGCATTGCGCTGTATCCGGACGACGCCAGCAGCGAGCGCGAACTGATGGCGCACGCTGACGCTGCGATGTACCACACCAAGGAAACCGGCCGGAACGGCTACACCTTCTTCACCGAGTCACTGCAGGTCACCGCCAACCGCCAGTTGCGCCTGCTGCAGGACCTGCGGCGGGCCATTCCGCGCGGAGAACTGGTGCTGCACTACCAGCCCAAGTTCCTCGCCGCCGGTTCGGACATCATCGGAGCCGAAGCCCTGGTGCGCTGGCAGCACCCGGAACTCGGGCTGCTCTCACCCGACACCTTCATTCCGATGGCCGAACGCAGCGGCTTGATCCTGCCGTTGGGTGAGTGGGTGCTGGATGCCGCCTGTGCGCAGCTGCGCGCGTGGCACGATGCCGGGCATGACAGCTGGACCATGTCGGTGAACCTGTCACCGGTGCAGTTTGCGTCGAGCAACCTGCTGGATACCGTGCGCGAGACCTTGGCGCGGCATCAGCTGGAGGCACGCTTCCTGACCCTGGAAGTGACCGAAACCACGGCGATGAAGGACGTGGAAGCCAGCATGCTCATTCTGCACGGGCTGACCGCGATGGGCGTGCATATCTCGATCGATGACTTTGGTACCGGATACTCCAGCCTGCTGTATCTGAAGCGCATGCCGGCGACCGAGCTGAAGATTGACCGGGCGTTTGTGCGTGAGCTGGAAGACAACAGTGAAGATGCGGCGATTGTGTCGTCGATCATCGCGCTGGGGCGCTCGTTGCAGCTGCGGATCGTGGCCGAGGGTGTGGAGACGGCCGGGCAGCAGCAGTATCTGAACCAGCTGGGGTGTGACCTGCTGCAGGGGTATCACCTGGGCAGGCCGATGGATGCCGAGGCGTTCCTGCGCCACGCGTAACCGGTTGCGCCGGCCGTTGGCCGGCCCATGGTGCATGTGGCGCATGCGCGCGCCGGCAGCGTATGTCGATTTGATTCGCGTCGTTAAAGAACGTTGAGCCGTTCACGGCCGTCGTCTGTCGACCGACGCTACCCCGGCCCCACGCCCCATCTGCGATTTCCATGTCGTTTCGTTGATCGCGATGCGGGACGCGTTTCGGTCCGCATTGGCGCGATCCATCCGGGGCGGCCGCCAGGTAACCCCCGGAGGGACACTCCACGGCATGGATGCCGTGGAGTAGCCCCCATGGATGGGTTCACGGCGTGTCCCGGAGCGGGGTTGCCTGGCGGCCGCCCCAGCAGGGAACAATTGAAGCGCCGCCGTTCGAGCAGACCCGTAAGCAAAAAGGCCACCCTTGCGGGTGGCCCTTCTGCGTGGGTCGTTTTGCGTGCGCCACGACCAACGGTCGTGACCTACCGACCTCAGTGCATCATGTGCACGTTCATGTTGTGCATCACCCACAGGGTGCCGGCCACGATGATGCCGATGACCACCACGGTGAAGGCCGCGGCACTGACGTTCCAGCGCTGTTCCGACGAGCGGTCCAGGTGCAGGAAGAAGATCAGGTGCACGAAGATCTGCAGGATCGCCGCCACGATGATGATGACGCCCGTGGTGAAGGTCGGCAGACCGCCCTTCATCACTGCCCAGAACGGGATGATGGTGAGGACAGCGGCCAGCAGGAAGCCAACCAGGTAGCTCTTGACGCTGCCGTGGCTTTCACCACCCACGCCGTGCCCATCGTGATGGGCGTGATTGTCGTGTGCCATTACAGCGCTCCCTTCAGGTAGACGACGGAGAACACGCCGATCCAGATCAGGTCCAGGAAGTGCCAGAACAGGCTCAGGCACGCCAGGCGGGTCTTGTTGGTGGCGGTCAGGCCGTTCTGCTTGATCTGGATGAACATGATCAGCAGCCACAGCAGACCAGCGCTCACGTGCAGACCGTGGGTACCCACCAGCGCGAAGAACGCCGACAGGAACGCACTACGGTCCGGGCCGTAGCCCTGGTGGATCAGATGGTTGAACTCCCAGACTTCCATGATCATGAAGCCCAGGCCCAGCAACCAGGTGATCGCCAGCCACAGGTACATCTGGCCCACCTTGGCCTTGTGCATGGCGATCATGCCCAGGCCGAAGGTCAGCGAAGAGACCAGCAGAAGCGTGGTTTCCCACGCGACGAAGCTCAGGTCGAACAGTTCCTTGGCGGTCGGGCCGCCATCGGTACCGCCCGCCAGCACGATGTAGGTCGCGAACAGGCTGGCGAAGATGAGGCAGTCGCTCATCAGATACACCCAGAAACCGAAGACGGTGTTGCCGCCGGTGTCGTGGTGCTCGTGGTCGTCATGGCCGTGGGCCGCCGCGTGCGCGGCGTGCCCATGGTTCAGGGTGGAGGTATTGCTGCTCATGCCTTGAACTCCGTTTTCACCAGACCCTGCGCCTGCAGGTGACGGCGGTGCTCAGTTTCGATCCGCTCAACTTCGGCGGCCGGCACGTAGTAATCCGTGTCCTTGTCGAAGGTGCGCCAGATGTAGGTACCGATCATGCCGAGCAGGCCCACGATGGCCAGCCACCAGATGTGCCAGATCATGGCAAAGCCGAAGGCCAGGCTGAAGGCACCGATCACCACACCGGTACCGGTGTTGCGCGGCATGTGGATGTCGCTGTACTTCTCCGGACGCGGCCATGCTTCACCACGCTGCTTGCGCTCCCAGAAGTCGTCCAGGCCGGTGACCGTCGGCAGCGTACCGAAGTTGTAGAACGACGGCGGCGAAGAGGTTTCCCACTCCAGCGTACGGGCATCCCACGGGTCGCCGGTCAGGTCGGCGGTCTTCTTGCGGTCGCGGATCGACACGGCCACCTGGATGACCTGGCACAGGATGCCCAGGCCGATGATGGCGGCACCGGCGGCGGCGACGATCAGGAACGGCTGGTATTCCGGGTTCGGGTAGCTCTGCATGCGACGGGTCATGCCCATGAAGCCCAGGATGTACAGCGGCATGAAGGCCACATAGAAGCCGATGAACCAGCACCAGAACGAGCGCTTGCCCCAGGTTTCATTCAGACGGAAGCCGAACATCTTCGGCCACCAGTAGGTGATGCCCGCGAACATGCCGAACACCACGCCGCCGATGATCACGTTATGGAAGTGCGCGATCAGGAACAGGCTGTTGTGCAGCACGAAGTCGATGGCCGGAATGGCCAGCATCACGCCGGTCATGCCGCCGATGGTGAAGGTGACCATGAAGCCGATGGTCCACAGCACCGGTGCGGTGAACTGCACGCGGCCACGGAACATGGTGAACAGCCAGTTGAAGATCTTCACACCTGTGGGAATGGAGATGATCATCGTGGTGATGCCAAAGAAGGCATTCACGTTGGCACCCGAACCCATGGTGAAGAAGTGGTGCAGCCACACGATGAACGACAGCACGCCGATGGCGGCAGTGGCGTACACCATGCCCTTGTAACCGAACAGCGCCTTGCGCGAGTAGGTTGCAATGACTTCCGAGAACACACCGAACGCCGGCAGGACCAGGATGTACACCTCCGGGTGACCCCAGATCCAGATCAGGTTGATGTACAGCATGGCGTTGCCGCCACCGTCATTGGTGAAGAAGTGCGTGCCCAGGTAACGGTCCAGGGTCAGCAGCACCAGGGTGACGGTCAGCACCGGGAAGGCGGCGATGATCAGCACGTTGGTGACCAGCGCGGTCCAGGTGAACACCGGCATGCGCATCAGGTTCATGCCCGGGGTGCGCATCTTGAGGATGGTGATGAAGAAGTTGATGCCGCTCAGGGTTGTACCCAGGCCTGCGACCTGTAGACCCCAGATGTAGTAGTCGACACCGACCCCTGGGCTGTACTCCTTGCCCGACAACGGCGGGAAGGCCAGCCAACCGGTCTGTGCGAACTCACCGACGCCCAGCGAGATCATGATCAGGCCGGCACCGGCCACGAACAGCCAGAAGCTCAGCGAGTTCACGAACGGGAAGGCCACGTCGCGGGCACCGATCTGCAGCGGCACCACGACGTTCATCAGGCCGGTGATCAGCGGCATCGCCACGAAGAAGATCATGATCACGCCGTGGGCGGTGAAGATCTGGTCGTAGTGGTGCGGCGGCAGAAAGCCTTCAGCGCCGTTGACGGCGATGGCCTGCTGGGCACGCATCATGATGGCGTCGGCGAAGCCGCGGAGCAGCATCACGAAGGCCACGATGAGGTACATGATGCCGATCTTCTTGTGATCGACCGAGGTGAACCACTCTTTCCAGAGATAGCCCCACAGCTTGAACTTGGTGATGACCGCCAGCAGGAGCAGACCACCGATCCCCGCGCCGACCAGCGTGGTGATGATGATCGGGTCGTGCGGGATGTCAGCGAATGTCAGTTTACCCAACAGATTCATGCTTATTCTCCCGAGCCTGCGTGGCCGGCGTGACCGGCGGCGGCGTGCTCGTCTGCAGTGTGTTCGGCGTGCTCAGCGGCCGGCATTTCGTGGCCTTCGTGGCCTTCATGGCCTTCATGGCCCGCACCATGCGACATCGCCGCGTGGTCCTTGCCCTTGTGGTCCATGCCGTAGTGCTGGTTGTCGCCCATGTGCTTCTCGACCACCCAGTTGAACAGACCGGTTTCGGCGTTGCCGAAGTAGGTCACCGGGTGCCAGTCGTGGTTCTTCTCGGCCACCAGGGCGTTGAAGGCGTCCTTGTTCAGGGTGGTGTTTTCAGCACGCACCTTGGCCAGCCACTGCTGGTACTGCTCTTCGGTGACCGAGTGGGCCGTGAAGTGCATCTTGCTGAAGCCCGCGCCGCTGTAGTGCGAGGACATGCCCGGGAATTCGCCGGTCTCGTTGGCGATCAGATGGAGCTTGGTCTCCATGCCGGTCATCGAGTAGATCATGCTGCCCAGGTGCGGGATGAAGAATGCATTCATCACCGAATCGGACGTGATCTTGAAGTTCAGCGGGGTGTTCACCGGGAAGGTGATTTCGTTGACCGTCGCGATGTTCTCTTCCGGGTAGATGAACAACCACTTCCAGTCCAGCGAAATGGCTTCGATCACTACCGGCTTCTTGTCCGATTCCAGCGGACGGTACGGATCCAGCGCATGCGAGGAGCGCCAGGTCAGCACGGCCAGCACCAGCACGATCATGCAGGGGATCGACCACACCACCACTTCGATCGCGGTGGAATGCGACCAGTTCGGCTCGTAACGGGCTTTGGTGTTGGTAGCGCGGTACTTCCAGGCGAAGGCCAGGGTCATGATGATGACCGGCACAACGACCAGCAGCATCAGCACCGTTGCCGTGATCAGCAGGGTTTTTTCGTCCTGGCCGATCTGGCCCTTCGGGTCAAGAATGGCCGAGTTGCAGCCCGTGAGGAACACGGACAAAGCAAACAGCAGGCCCGGACGCAGGAAGCGCCCAAGGGTTTTCAACGGAATCATCGGTCGATCCAATTGCGTAGGGAATGCCAGGTCAAGCGCACCCACACCGGCCAAGACCGGATGTGCCCGACCTGGGGTCGCGCACGGTGGACGTACATGTCAGCCCTATAATTTTATGCCGTCACGCACCATTTAAGAAGAGCGTTGACAATGATCCGGCGCAAGAATGGCCGTTTTTCGGCTGCGACACGTTGTCGCACGGGGTGCGCGCAGGGGTCGCAGGGGCCTGAAGCGACCGCGCATGATGTTGTATAGACATGAATGGGTCAAGCGGCGGGGAAACTGAACAACCGGATCGCCCTGCACCGCGGTGACACGCATGGCGTGTCACTACAGTGATCCGTAGAGCCACGCCCTGCGTGGCTGAACCACCGACCATCCGTAGGGACGGGCCATGCCCGTCCACCGGATCGCCCGGGCACCACGTTGAATCAGATCCAGACTTCCCCTACAGGCATCCCCGCAACGGCTCAGTAGACTTCCCCAAAGCCGCACCTCACGGAAAAGGACCACCGATGCCGCACTTGAGAATGACTCTCATCAAACACTCAATCATGGCCGCCAGCCTCGCACTGGGAACAGCCACCCTCCCCGCCTGCGCCTCCACCCCAAAGTCGCCACCCACGGCCGGCTTCAGCGGAGACTGGCACGTGAAATGGTGCGACCGCACCAACCCCAAGCTGGACTGCGGCGGGTTTGACATCAGCGTCGTCCAGGAGGGCAACCGGCTGTGCGGCGACTTCGGGGGAGCCCTGGTCAACCTGCGCCAGATCGACGACGGCACATTGATCGGCACCGCTGTAGGCAACACGGCCGTACTAGCAGTACAGAGCAACCGGAATGGTGCAATTCTCCTCATCCGCGCCGAACTACAGGGCGACGCACTCAAGTGGGAGGAAGTGGACCTGATACACAAAGCCGATAACAACGACATCCTGGTAATTGCGACGAATGACGTCCTGCAGCGGTCCGCATCGTCACCCCAACCAACCCATACCTGCCGCCAGATCACAGGATCGTAGAGCCGGGCTTGCCCGGCTGAACCACCGACCATCTCCTCGTAGGGAGGGTTCACCCCCGTTTTCACGGACACTTACAAGAAGGCCGATCCAGGCCATGAGGAGTGTTCATGTCAAAGCGTAGA